>JAODMG010000111.1 GCA_025464895.1 Microbacteriaceae bacterium
CGGCGGCCAGTTGCGCCGTTCCGCTCGCCAGGCTCGTAGCTCCGCTCGCGGCACTGGCAGCGCCGCTCTTCAGCTGCGACGCTCCGGATGCGGCCGAGCTCAGCGAGTCGTGGATGTCGTTCAGGCCGAGCAGGAATTGGCCGGCCGCCGCGCTGCCCACCCGTGCCGCGATCGAAGACTTCACGGTTAGTGCCGCCTGGCCCGCGATCGTCGATGCGAGGTAGCTGTTGGTGTCATTGGTGGTGAGGTCGACGCTGGCGCGGGTCGGAGAGGAGGAACTCGCCGAGACCAGGTCCCTCGAGAAACTGGCCGGAAGCGTGAGAGTGAAGTCGAAGCGGCCATCCCGGACCCCCTTCGCCGCGGTCGACGCGGAGACCACCGTCCAGTCGAAGTCGTGACCCGCGACGATCTGGTCCGCGACATCCCTGCCATAGTGCACGGCCTTGCCGCTCATTGTCGCGCCGGTGTCTGCGACGACGAGGGCGGCGGGAACTTGGTCCAGGCTCGCATACGGATCGCGATTGGCCCAGAGGTAGAGACCGCCGTAGAGCACCGGGACCAGCATGAGTGCCACCAGGGCGATGCGGGACATGCGGCTCGCGGTGAGCCTGGCGAACTCGGTGCGGATGAGGGTGGGAATCATGTTCTGCTGCTTTCGAAGTGGGGAACGGCGTCCGGACCATCGTCCTGGCCATCGTCGGCTTGGCCATCGTCATCCTTGCCGTCGTCATTTCGGCCGGGAAGGCCGGCTATCGCGTCGAGGCCCGCCTGGTCGGTGATAACGAGGACAGCGAGGCCGCGAGCCGCAGTCTCGCGGGCGACTCGCCACCACTCGGCCGGATGTCCGCCGTGCCGCTCAGGCGAGGTGAGGATGAGCGCGTCGATGCCGGGGCGCAGCAGCGCGAGGTCGACGAGCAGCCGGAGCCGCGCGATCGGCGGCAGCGAGGACATCGTTGCGTTGCCGAAGTCGGAGAGCTGTCGCTCGGCGAGGAACTTCCTGACCGAGTCGCGGCGTCCGGCGAAGGCGAACTCCTCCGCGACGATCGTGCGCACTCGCAGTTCAGCGACCGGCTCGGCGACGAGTGGAGTGTCGATAAGTGCGACACGGGAGCGCAGGTCGTTCGGCGTGACGCTGCCGGCATCCACCTTCATCCGTCCGGATGCCACGAGCGAGAGCACGGTCGGCCGCTGCTCGGTCTCCACGGCGATCGCCACTGCCTTTCCGGTTCCGAACGAGAGCGACGTCGGCGGTAGAGCCGCGCCGGCCCCGCGGCCGACCCGCGCCGAGTCAAGGGTGATGAGCACTACCCCTCCCAATGAAGTTCTGGGGTGATCTCGATGATCCGTTCACACTCGCGCCAGCCGAGGCCGACGGTACCGAGAGCCATCATCATGACCAGGCGATGGCCGTCGGCCGAGTCCAGCCTGCTGCGCTCAGACTCCTCGAGGGCGGAGAGTGCGGCATCCTCCACGAGCCGGGCGAGGCGCTCGACCGGAATGTCCGTTCGGATGCTGCCTCCCTCGATCGCCACGGCGATGGCCGCGCGAACGCTGGCCCGCAGCGGCGCGAGTGCCGTCGCGGTGTGGACCTTCAGCGGCCCGCGGACCGCGAGGACGGCCATCACACGGACATCGGCAACCTCGCGCCAGAGCCGGGAGGCGATGATGGCGAGTCGCACGACCGGGTCTGGATGGTCGATGCCGTCGAGCGCCAGCGCGACCCTGGCCGAACCGGCCGCCAGCAGCTCCCGGACCAGTTCATCGCGGTTTGCGAAGTGCCCGTACACGGATCGGCGGCTGAGGCCGGCGTGGGCGGCGATGGCCTCGAGCGACGCGGACGGATCCGCGTTCAGCACGATTCGCGCCGAGGCGAGCAACGCTTCGCGGTTCTCCGCCGCGTCCTTGCGTGGAACACGGGCAAGAGCGATTGTCATGACCGCAAGCCTAGTAATTTGCACAACACTGTGCAAGTTATCCCATCGTGCCGTCGGCGGCCGCCGCCACGGGCCGCCTCATGCCGCCATCCGCTGCCACAGTAGGACTTGCTGTCTGCCCGCCCCGATAGACTGGGGTGCAAGCCCACCGCACCCGACGCCCCCTATTTCCGGAGGATATTGGCCTATGCCAGCAATCGTGCTCATCGGCGCCCAATGGGGCGACGAAGGCAAAGGCAAAGCCACCGACCTGCTCGGCAGCCGGGTCGACTACGTCGTCAAGTTCAACGGCGGAAACAACGCGGGCCACACGGTAGTCGTCGGCGATGAGAAATATGCGCTTCACCTGCTGCCGTCCGGCATCCTCAGCGATGGGGTCACCCCGGTCATCGCGAACGGTGTCGTCATCGACATCGAGGTGCTCTTCGAGGAGCTGGATGCACTCGCTGCCCGCGGCGTCGACGTGTCCAGGCTTCTCGTCAGCGCCAACGCCCACATCATCACCCAGTACCACCGCACGCTCGACAAGGTGACCGAGCGCTTCCTCGGCAAGCGGCAGATCGGCACGACCGGCCGGGGAATCGGGCCGGCCTATGCCGACAAGATCAACCGGGTCGGCATCCGGATCCAGGACCTGTTCGACGAGAACATCCTGCGCCAGAAGGTCGAGGGCGCGCTCGACCAGAAGAACCACCTGCTGGTCAAGATCTACAACCGGCGCGCGATCACCGTCGACGAGATCGTCAGCGACCTGCTCCAGTACACCGAACGGCTGCGGCCCATGGTCGCCGACACCGGCCTGGTGCTGAACCAGGCGCTCGACGC
Source organism: Microbacteriaceae bacterium (assembly GCA_025464895.1). GTDB lineage: Bacteria > Actinomycetota > Actinomycetes > Actinomycetales > Microbacteriaceae > Parafrigoribacterium_A. The sequence continues at coordinate 2,760 of JAODMG010000111.1, forward strand.
CGGCAAGATCGTGCTGTTCGAAGCGGGCCAGGCGACGATGCTGGATGTCGACCATGGCACCTATCCGTTCGTCACCTCATCGAGCGCCACGAGCGGTGGCGCCGCGACCGGATCCGGGGTCGCCCCCAACCGGTTCGAGCGGGTCATCGGCGTGGTGAAGGCGTACACGACCCGGGTCGGCGCCGGCCCGTTCCCCACCGAACTGCACGACGAATCCGGAGAGTTCCTGCGGGCCGCCGGAGCGGAATTCGGCACAACCACCGGCCGCCCCCGCCGCACCGGCTGGTACGACGCCCCGATCGCTCGGTACTCCGCGCGCGTCAACGGGGTGACCGACTTCGTGCTGACCAAGCTCGACGTGCTCACCGGGCTCGAGCAGATCCCGGTCTGCGTGGCCTACGAGGTGGATGGGGTGCGAGTGGACGAGGTTCCCGTTTCGCAGTCGGACTTCCACCACGCCGTCCCTGTGTACGAGAACTTCCCCGGCTGGAACGATGACATCACCGGCGTCCGCGAGTTCGAGGATCTGCCGAAGAACGCACGCGACTACGTTCTCGCGCTGGAGAAGATCAGCGGATCCCGCATCTCCGCGATCGGTGTCGGCCCCGGGCGGGACGCCATCGTGGTGCGCCACGACTTGCTGGGGTAGCGCCGCTCGCTCTATACGTCTCGCCGAACCGGGCAACCGCCGACCCGGGCAACCGCTCAGGCTCCGCCGGAGACAAGCCGATCAGACGACGCTGAAACCCTCTGGCAACGACGCGCGTCCGGTCAGCGCGAGCAGCAGGTCCTGTCCGAGGCCGCGGGAGACGGTGATGCCGGAGGCGAGTCCCGCGGCAACTTCGATGCCGGATTCCGGCAGGTCCGCTCTGATTCCGGTCGCCCGCGAGAGGTCGATCGAGTGCACCACGAGTTCGAACACCCTGGTGCGCAGATACTCCGAGAGGAGGATGCCCATCCCGCCGATCGAGACGATCCGGTTCGGCGGCTGCTCGTCGATCAACGCTCTCGTCCGACCGATGGCGGCAGAGACCTGGCCGACGGGATCGGAACCCAGCCACTCTCCGGCCTGGACTCCGCGCAGTTCGACGGCGGCGGCATCCGTGAACTGGGAGAACACGGAGCCGTAGTAGTCCTCCGCCGTCGGCATGGTCAGGTCGCTCGGCTCCTCTTGCAGCAGGTAATTCTCGACGGTGAGGATGGCGCGAGCGGCGTGCCCGGCGAGGCTGCGCACGTTCCAGTTGCGGAGGCCGTGCAGCTCCCATTGATCCGGTTCGATTTGTTTCAGGATGCCGAGGAAAGACTGCGCCGATTGGCCGAATGTCGCGACGATACTCACCAGATCATGGTGTCACGTTCCCGGCGCATCGGGTCGAAATTGCATGCGGGTGTGGGCGCGGCAAACACTCAGATCCGAATGATGAGCTGAACCCATGGAAATTAGCTACACCGCAATCGCCCACGCAACCGGCGGTGGCCGCGACGGCCACGTTCGGAGCGAAGACGACAGAATCGATCTCGAGACCCGCCCACCACAGGAGATGGGCGGAAGCGGAGACGGCACAAATCCGGAGCAGCTGTTCGCGGCCGCGTACGCCGCGTGCTTCCTGAGCGCGATGCACGTGGTTGGCAGCAGGCTCGGCCTGGTGACGAAGGACGCGGCGGTCTCGGCCAGCGTCGGAATCGGCAGCAACGGCGCCGGCGGCTTCGGAATCGCGGTGGAGCTCGATGTGTATGCGCCGAACGTTCCAGCGGATCGCCGGCAGGAACTCAACGACGCCGCGCACCTGGTCTGCCCATACTCGAACGCGACCCGCGGCAACGTTGAGGTGACGCTGACGACCGTGGAGTGACGGGGTGCGGGGTGCGCGCACGTCGCGCGCCCGCACCTGCGTTTGTCCGTCCCATCCCCGCGAGCGGGCACAAAGCGCCCTAAGACTGCCCGGGTAGGGCGGATTCTGCCCGCTCGCGCCCCGCTCGGATGGCGCCCTGGGGTGCTCAAATGCTCCTCCACATTCCCCGTTCGCGCCGCATCTGCATCGACCTGTGGACGGAGGGCGCGGCCGGTGGCCCGGGGCGGGAATCCTGTCGCTGTGCCACGTCGAGTCGAGCTGCCCGAATCGCTCTCGGGGACCGCGTTTCGCACGGCCGGTGCCGGGTTCTCCGAGAAGCGATTGCGCGCCGGGGACGTCGACCGGCCGTATCACGGTGTGCGTTCCGTGTTCCTCGACCAGCAGACCGTGGTCGGACGCTGCCGTGCTTACGAGCCACGAATGCAGGCGAGCCAGTTCTTCAGCCATATCACCGCCGCCCAGCTCTACCGCATTCCGCTCCCACCAGAACTAGTCGATGCTGCGGCCGTGCATGTCTCGGTGACCGGCTCCGACACGAGGCCGCGACTGCCTGGCGTCGTCGGGCATCGGATGTCGGCGACCGTGAGGCCGTGGATGCACCGAGGGTTCGCCGTGGCCGACCCGGTCTCGACCTGGTGCCAACTCGCATCCGTCCTGGGACTAGACGATCTCATCGCCGCCGGCGACTTCCTGGTTTCCGGACGGGTGACGGATTCCGGTCGGGAGCCGCCTCTGGCATCGATCGAGCAGCTGCGAGCCGGCGCGATGCGTTTCGCCGGAAATCGGGGTGCGCGGCGAGCGGCGGAAGCTGTCGCGGCGGTGCGCACGGGCGTCGACTCGCGACCCGAGACCCTGCTGCGACTGTTGCTGATGCGATCCGGACAGCCGGAACCGGTGATCAACAAGCCGATCTTCGACAACGAGGGCAGGCGGCTCGGCAAGCCGGATCTCAGCTATGAATGGGCACGCACAGTGCTCGAATACGAGGGTGACGGGCACCGCACCGACGCGGCGCGTTTCCGTCGCGATATCTCCCGCAGGGAGAGGTTCGAGGACGCCGGTTGGCGCGTCATCAGGGTGACCGCAGAGGATGTGTTCGTGGATCCGGATGATTTCATCCGTCGCACTGCGCGCACTCTCGCCCGCCGGGCCGCCGCTCTCGTATCCGCGGACCCCGGACCCATACCTGTGGCACCCGCATCCACACGCATTTCGCCCCGTCCCATGCCTGCGAGCGGGCACAAAACGCCCTAAAACTGCCCCGGTAGGGCGGATTCTGCCCGCTCGTTGGCCCCGCAGAAGGATACGCGACGGTGACACGAAGGCGAGGACAGCGCGGATTGAGGCGGTGGGAGCGGCACGACGCTATCGTCCGTTTGGCTTAGATTTGTATCGTTGCGTTTACCGGCGCAACCGGCTGGGAGGAATTCGTGAGCGACGACGCATTGGCAGAGCTGAGTAGCCTGCGCAACAGCATCGACAACATCGATGCGGCACTCGTGCATCTGCTTGCCGAGAGGTTCAAATGCACCCAACAGGTCGGCCGTCTCAAGGCGTCCAACGGGATGCCTGCGGCTGATCCGATCCGCGAACGGCAGCAGATCGAGAAGCTGAAGGCGCTCGCCGTCGAGTCGCGCCTCGACCCTGCTTTCGGCGAGAAATTCCTCAACTTCATCATCGCCGAGGTGATCCACCAGCACGAACAGATCGCGAGCACCGGGACCGGGGCGATCGCGGTGGTCGACGACAACGCCGAGCACACGGGCAAGCACGCCGGCGACACTAAGCACCCAGACAGCGAACCCGAGCACGCCGACCCAGCGCCCGACGCGTGACCTGGGATCCCCGACGCCTGCCGTCGCAGGCAGGGAAGACCTTCGTCGTGACCGGCGGAAGCTCCGGAATCGGGTACTTCATCTGCGAGCAACTGGCTGACGCTGGCGCAACCGTCGTGATCGCAGCCCGCAACGAGGCCAAAGCCGATGCCGCGATCGCCGCCATCCGCAGTCGGGTGCCTGGCGCGGACATCCGATTCGTCCTGCTCGACCTGGGGTCGTTCGAGTCGATCCGGACCGCCGCGGGGCAGCTGATGCAACTCGAACGCATCGACGGACTGATCGAGAACGCCGGCGCGATCATGCCGAGCAAGTCGCGGCTCGAGACGGTCGATGGCAGCGAGATCATGTTCGG
>JAODMG010000118.1 GCA_025464895.1 Microbacteriaceae bacterium
TGAGCATCGGATGATCGGACTCGTCGATCGAGTTTCCCGCGTCCTTGAGCTGGGCGGCCCACTGCCTGGTGAGCTGGGCGAGAGCGCTCTTGACGAACACCACCCTCGCCTCGTTGTACGGTTTTCCGGTTTCGCGGGCACGGTGCATCGCGCTCTGGATCAGCTGCGGATCGAGGGTGAGGCTGTCTCCGTTGATGTCGAGCACCTGCTGCTCGGCAGGCACCCGCTGCCGCGAGCGCACCGCGCGGGCGACCAGGTCTGCCATGAAGGACTTGCCCTTCAGCAGGGCGGTGGCCGGGGCATCCTCGACGGAGGTGTCGACGCCCGGATAGAGCTGGCCGACGCTCGCGAGCACGACCCCGGTCTCGCCGAGGGACGGCAGCACCGACTCGATGTACTGCAGGAACGACCGGGACGGCCCGACGATGAGCACGCCGGAGTTGCGCAGCCGATCGCGGTGAGAATAGAGCAGGTAGGCGGCGCGGTGCAGTGCGACGGCGGTCTTCCCGGTGCCCGGCCCTCCCTGCACGACGAGGACTCCACCCATCTCCGACCGGATGATGCGATCCTGTTCGGCCTGGATGGTCGCGACGATGTCGGACATCCGCCCGGTGCGCTGGGCGGTCAGCGCGGCGAGAAGCGCACCCTCGCCCTGCAGCGACGCGGCGTCCCCCTCCAGCAGCTCTGCATCGAAGATGTCGTCCTCGACCCGGATGATGTCCCGGCCCTTCGAGATCAGGTGGCGCCTCGCCCGCGCCCCGAGCGGTGTCGCCGCGGTGGCCTGGTAGAACGCGCTCGCCTGCGGGACGCGCCAGTCGAGCAGGATCGGCTGGAGGTCGTCGTCGCGGAGCCCGATGCGCCCGATGTAACGCTGGGTCGGCTCATCCCCGTCCGCGACCAGTTCGAGGCGACCGAATGCCAGGCGCTCGTTGACCTCGCGAAGCTGAACGATCCGGTCTTCGTACATCCTGGCGAAGGTGTCTCGCTCTGAGCGCCCCTGGTGATGCCCGCCGACATCCAGTCTGCGCACCGCCGCGAGCTGCTGTTCCGCCTCAGCCTGCAGCTCGTCGAGCCGTGCATAGAGAGTGCGGACGTATCCGCGCTCGTGTTCCAGTTCTGCGTCACTCACGTATCTGACCCCTCGAGTCCCGGCGCTCGAATTCCGGCATTCAAGTTTACGGGTCGGACGAGTTCGCCGCTGACAGACGGATGTGAGCTAGCGGGTGCGGTACTGCTCCAGCTCGTCGTCGAGCGGGATCTTGCCCACCGTGATGACGGTGTTGACGGCGATCATCATGCCCGCGAATGCGAGCAGGGTCAGTCGGCGCTCTGCGCTGAAGGTCTGCTCGAGCCGATCGTAGAATTCCTGCGGGATGTCGTGCGGGCGGGCCACGATAAGCCTGCCCCAGTCCATCAGCAGCTGCTCGGCCTCTGTCACCTCCGGGCTGTCCGGATCGTCGCCGGAGTCGAGCAGCGCCTTGCGGAAGTACAGCGACGAGTTCAGGCAGCGGCCGGCATCCGAGATCGAATAGGCGAACAGGGTGAACGCACGCTCCCCGATCCACGGAACCACCTCGTCCTTGAGGGTGAACCACTCCAGGTACGCCCTGAACGTCGGCAGATTGCCGAGCAGGGTTGCGTCGAGGCTCGGAACCAGACCGCCGTTGGCCGCTTTGGCGCGGTCCGCGAGCGCCTGTGCCTCCGGCGAGAGTACATCTCGAGTGGTGAGTGGCAGGAAGGTCATGGGGCCAGCCTAGGCACCGGGCCGCCGGCGCGCACTCCCCCGCGTAACACGAGTGAACCTGCGCTCAGGATGCCCCGGGGCCGTCCATCGCCTGCACCCGATCGAGCGGCACGATAGCCGCGCGATCCGAGACGAACGCGACCGTCACCCGCTCGTCGGTCTCGTTGTCGCGGTAGAGGGTCACCGGTCCGAACTCGGTCGGAAAGTGGCGGTCGCCCCATTCGCCGAGGGCAACGAGGACCAGCCTCAGCTCGCGTCCGCGCTCGGTCAGGTGATAGCTGTGGCGCTCGCGGGATCCGTCATCACGATACGAGCGGCGCTCCATGATGCCGTGGTCGACGAGTGACGCGAGCCTGTCGCTGAGGATGTCGGTCGAGACCCCGAGGCTGTCCCGGAATTCCGAGAACCGTTCGAGCCCGCGAAACGCATCGCGAATGACGAGGAATGTCCACTTCTCGCCGACCATCCTCAGGCTGCGGGCAATGGAACACCGCAGGTCGAATGGCGTTGGTTCGAGAGTCTTCGTCGGCACCCTCCCAGCGTAAGCCCCTAAGTTGGAATAACCAACCGAGCGCGGCGCTTGGCCTCAGTGCTTGCCCGGATCGACCCAGCATCCACCAACCAGCATTCAAGCGAGGACAAACCGATGCCACAACTCAGCAACCGCGCTAGCTTCTGGACCGCGGCCGCGGTTGTCGCACTCGCCCTGTGGGCGAGCGGGGCGCCGGCCATGGTCTATCCGGTCTACGCGACCGACTGGGGGTTGACTCCGGCCGTCATCACCATGATCTTCGCGGTCTATCCGATCAGCCTGGTGGTCGTGCTGGTGGTGTTCGGTGGCATTTCAGACTTCGTGGGGCGACGGGCGACCCTGCTGGCCGGCGTTACCGCGATCGCCGTCGGCATCCTGCTGTTCGCGACCGCGCCCGATGTCGGTTGGCTGTTCGCCGGCCGGGTGTTCCAGGGGATCGGCGTCGGGCTCGCGATGAGCCCGGCCAGCGCGGCGATGGTCGAGTTCAATCCCGGCGGGAACGCCGCGAGGGCGAGCTCGATCAACACCGCTGCCACCGCGCTCGGGCTGGCCCTGTCGACGATCGTCGGCGGCGCACTCGTGCAGTACGCGGTCCTGCCCATTCACCTGAGCTACTGGGTTCTCCTCGTGGTCGCCGTCTGTGTGTTCGTCGCGGTCTGGTTCATGCCCCGCGCCAGTGCCGCGACCACGGCGACCGGCCGCTGGCGCCCGAGAGGCATCGTGGTTCCGCGCGGCCTCGGCAGGGTCTTCGCGATCTCCTCCCTCGCCATCGCCGCCGGTTTCGCGATGGGCGCACTGCTGCTGTCGCTCGGCTCGGAGATAGCCAAGAACCTGATCGGAACGAACAATGCTTTCGTGGCGGGAACGGTCATCTCGGTGTCCGCGATCGTCATCGGAACGGTCGCGATCCTCGGTCGCCGCATTCCGCCGAGGTTGAGCGTCGGCATCGGCGGGATCGCCACGGCGGTGGGGATGGGCCTCATCGTGCTCTCCTCGGTGCGAGGGTCGCTCGTCGCCTTCCTGGTCGCATCCTGCGTGTCCGGCATCGGCTACGGGTTGCTGTTCCTGGGCGGGCTGGGCCTTGCCAACCGCCACGCGCCGGCTCATCACCGTGCGCAGATGCTCTCGGCCGTCTACCTGGTGGCCTACCTGTCCCAGGGTCTCGTCGCCGTTGCGCTCGGGCTCTCTGCTACGGCGATCGGACTCGCGCCGGCTGTCGACATCTGGGCTCCGGTGATAGCGGGAATCTGCATCGCCGCGAGCCTGGTCGCCATCATCACCGGCCGGATGCGCGCGGTCCCGGCCTCATCGGAGGGCTGACGGCCCTAGGCGGCTAGGTCGACCGAGTCCCGGGAACCGGACGGCACCAGGACGACAGAACCGTTCACCCGACGACTCTCCAGGTCCGCGAGCGCCCGCGCGGAATCGGACAGCGGGTAACGCGCGATCGGGACGCCGTCGAAGACGCCGGAACGGATCGCGACGAAGACATCCGCCGCGCCCTGTTGGATGCTGCCGCCAGGACGGTGCTGCCCGAGCTGCGCCCTGAGAATGCTCACGCCTTTCGATGCGGCGTCCTGCGGGTCGATCCGTGGCTGGTTCGCACCGAACTGGACGAGGACGCCGTCGCGGCGAAGCGAAGCGAGGGAGGTCGCGACCGTTGCCGCGCCGACCCCGTCGTAGACGATGTCGACCCCCCTGTCGCCGGTGATCTCGAGGACTCGAGCCGTGACATCCTCTTCTCCGAAGACGATGACGTCGTCCGCGCCGCTTTTAATCGCCTGGTCGCGGCCGGACGCCGATCCGACCGTCGCGATGACCGTTGCGCCGAGTGCTTTGGCCCAGGCGACCGTCATCGAGCCGAGGAGGGTGCTCGCGGCGTGCACCAGCACGGTGTCGTTCCCGCCGACGGCGTTGACCTCTTTCACGAGGGTCCTCGCGGCGAGGCCGCTCGGCAACAACGCCGCCGCCTGCTGGTCGCTGACACCGCGGGGGATCCCGATGAGGTTCTCGACGTCAACCAGACGCACCGCGATCCGGCCGGCATCACCGCCCCAATAGGCGACCCGGTCCCCAGAGACGAATCCGACCGCATCCTCGCCTACCGCATCGATCGTGCCGGCGGCCGACGTTGCGCCGCCGAGACCGAACGCAAGTGCCCCGAAGCGCACGCGTACCTGTCCGGTCCCGGGGCGGCCGATGCTGTCCCTGGAAGTAGTTTTCATGCCTGTGGCAGTCATATACAAAACAACGGCTGAACGGTTGGAGGTATTCCCCGAAAGGGGCCACGAGAACGGCGATTCGGAACGCTCAGAAGACTTTCCCAGGATTCAGGATGCCCTGCGGGTCGAACACCCGCTTCAGCTGGTGCTGCAGCTCGAGCTGGTCCTCTCCCAGCTCGTCCCGCAGCCAGCGTTTCTTGAGCAACCCGACCCCGTGTTCCCCGGTGAGGGTCCCCCCGAGTGACAGGGCGGTGACGAACAGCTCATCGGCCGCAGCCCATACCGCCCGCGGCACCTCGCCATCGTCTTCTGGCGTGTAGACGAAATTGGGGTGCAGGTTGCCGTCTCCGGCATGGGCGACCGTGGGGATGGCCAGGTCGTACTTCGTCTCGATTCGCGCGATCGCCGCAAACATCTGCGGCAGCGCGCTCCTCGGCACCGCGATGTCTTCGATGAGCACCGTGCCTTGGGCTGCGAGCGCCGGGTGGAACGCCCTCCTGAGCTGCAGCAGCCGCTCCCCCTCGACCGGATCCGTCGTCAACTCGGCGTCTCCGCCGTGCGCCAGGATGACCTCGAGCGCCTCGGCGGCCTCCTCCGCACTGGCCGCGCCATCCGTCTGCACGAGCAGCCAGGCCTCTCCCCTCTCGATCAGGTCCATCTCGAGGTGGCTGCCGATCACCCGGAGCGACGCGGCGTCGAGGAGTTCCATCGCGGCGGGTTGGATGCCGGTCGCGGTGATCGCGGCGGACGCGGACGCTGCGGCAGTGACATCCGCAAAGTAGGCCGCGATGGTGGCGACCGTGCCGCGCACCAGTGGACGCAACCGGATGGTCGCCTCGACGATGATGCCGAGCGTGCCCTCCGAGCCGATCATCAGCGCCGTGAGGTCGAGGCCGGTCACCCCCTTCACGGTGCGGTGCCCGAGGTTGAGCAGTCGGCCGTCGGCCAACACCACCTTGAGTCCGAGGACGGCCTCCCTGGTGACGCCATATTTGGCGCAGAGCAGCCCGCCGGCATTGGTCGCGATATTGCCGCCAACGGTTGAGATGGCCTTGCTGGCCGGGTCTGGCGCGAACCACAGTCCGTACGGCCGGAGCGCGGCGTTCAGGTCATCGTTGATGATTCCCGGCTCGATCACAGCCAGCTGGTCTTCGGTCGAGATCTCGAGGATTCGATTCATCGCGAGAGTGGACAACACGATCTCCCCGTCCCCGGCGATCGCCCCTCCGGCGAGCCCGGTTCCGGCACCCCTCGGGACCACCGCGACCCCGAACTCGCTCGCGATCCGCACGGTCGCCCGCACGTCGTCGATCGTCCGCGCGGTGACCAGCACGAGCGGCGCCCCCGTGGAGCGGTGACCGGACTGGTCCTCCCTGGTCGACGCCAGCTCGGCCCGGTCGGTCGAGACGGCATCGCCGAGCGCAGACCTCAGCGCATCGACCACCCTGTTCACCGGCACTCTATTCACGGATTCCACGTTTCGCGGGACTGCTCATGGCACCAATGTATCCCGCCGGTGTGGCCATCCGGTCATGTCTGATTTCCGCTAGTCAGTGTCGGTGCGGCGTGCGACAGTGGATGGATGAACCCCACCCCGGCTGCGATCCGCGCCACCGACCCGCTCTTCGCGGAACGCTATCGTGCCATGTCGTCTCGCGACTCCCGCTTCGACGGCCAGTTCATCACCGGCGTCCACTCCACCGGCATCTATTGCCGTCCGAGCTGCCCGGCGATGACCCCGAAGGCGGCGAACATCACCTTCTACCGCACGGCCGCCGCTGCGCACGAAGCCGGGCTGCGTGCCTGCAAGCGCTGTCTCCCGGATGCGGTTCCCGGCTCGTCGGACTGGAACATCCACGACGACCTGGCCGCTCGGGCGATGCGGCTCATCGCGGATGGCGTGGTCGAACGGGACGGAGTCCCAGGGCTCGCCGGTCGGCTCGGCTACACCCCGCGGCACCTGACCCGCGTACTCGCGCAGGAGCTCGGCGCGGGTCCACTCGCCCTCGCCAGGGCACACCGCGCACAGACCGCCAGGACGCTGCTCGTGACCACGGACCTGCCGATCGCCGATGTAGCGTTCGCCGCCGGATTCTCGAGCATCCGGCAGTTCAACGACACCGTGTTGGCCGTGTACCGGTCAACGCCGAGCGAGCTGCGGCGGCTCGGAACAGCACACACCACGGCGGCGGTTTCGAGCGGAGGAGCCACCGCCACCGCCACCGCCACGACGATCAGCATGCGGCTGCCGGCCAGGGCACCGTTCGACGGCGTCGGGCTGATGAAATTCTTCGCCGATCACGCCATCCCGGGAATCGAGAGTGGCGACCTATCGAGCCACCGGCGCGCCGTGCGTCTGCCGCATGGCGTCGCGACGGTCGACCTCCGCCTCGATGAAGCCGACACCAGCAGCGACAGCGCGATCCTCTGCACGGCGCGCCTGGAGAACGTCGCCGATCTCGGCGCGCTGGTTGCGCGGGTCCGCAGGCTCCTCGACCTCGACGCCGACTCGGCGGCGATCGACGCCGCCCTCTCCCGCGATCCACATCTGGCCGCCTCGGTGCGCGCCAATCCCGGCGTGCGGCTGCCCGGCAGCCTCGATCCGGATGAGGCGCTGTTCCGCACCCTCATCGGGCAACAGATCTCGGTGGCCGCCGCTCGCACGGTGATCGGCCGACTTGCAGCCGACCTCGGTGACGACGGGCTGTTCCCCACCGCGGCCCAGCTCGCCGAGCGCGGCCGCGAAGTATTGAGAGGCCCGGCCTCTCGGATCGCGACGATTCTCGGGGCGGCCGAGGCGCTGGCATCCGGCGCGCTGCGCCTCGACGTCGGGATGCCGGTCGAGGAATTCACCGCGAACCTCCTCGCCCTGCCCGGAATCGGACCGTGGACGGCGGGCTATCTCGCGATGCGAGTTCTCGGCAATCCGGATGTACTGCTCAGCACAGACCTCGTGATGCTGAAAAGCGCCGCCGGGCTCGGGCTGCCCGCCACCGCGCGCGGCCTCGCCGAGTACGGCGAGCGCTGGGCCCCGTGGCGCAGCTATGCGGGACTGCACCTCTGGCGTTCCCGCTGAGCGGTGCGACCGGGCACTGCGGAGCAGTGCGTCCAGGCACTCGGAGCAGTGCGACCAGGCACGTCAGCGCATCCAGGCTCGTCAGTGAGCTAGCATCGCGAGAATAGTGCCGCAGCCCAGGAAGGACCCACCCGCGATGGCGAACATCTACGACGTGGCAACGCTCGCCGGGGTGTCGCCCGCAACCGTCTCGCGGGTGTTGAACGGTATGAGGGTGTCGCCGCCACTCGCCGAACGGGTTCGGGCCGCGGCCGCCGAGCTCGACTTCACGCCGAATCGCACGGCGCGGACCCTCCGCAAGCAGAACTCCGAGGTGATCGCCCTCATCATCCCGGACATCGAGAATCCCTTCTTCACCTCCCTCGCCCGCGGGGTCGAGGATCGCGCCCAGGAATCCGGATACTCCGTCGTGCTCTGCAACAGCGACGAGGATCCGTCCAAGGAGGCCCGCTACATCGGCATCGCCCTGTCCGAGCACATGGCCGGCGTCATCCTGGCTCCCGCGTCGGATCACAGCGACCTCAGCGGACTCATCGCCCGCAAACGCCCGGTCGTCGCCGTCGACCGCGCTCCGCACGGATTCGAGGTGGATGCGGTGACGGTCGACAATCGTGCGGGCGGCGTGGCCGCGGCGACGGCGCTCTTCGACGCGGGATTCACCAGGGTCGCCTGCATCACCGGGCCGAACGACGTTGAGACGGCGCAATTGCGCAGTGCCGGATGGCGCGAAGTCGCGGAACGCCGCGGGGCGTCGACCGACCTTGAC
>JAODMG010000140.1 GCA_025464895.1 Microbacteriaceae bacterium
GCGGTCGGAACCGACGAGATCACGAGGTGGCTGGTGGTTATCGCACCGCTGGTGACGCCGACATCCCGACTCAGGGTGTTCGCCTGCAACTGCACGTCATCGTCCTCGACGGCCGCTTGCGTCGACCAGTGACCGGTCGGCACGGTGAACGTGGTCGGGACGGATGACGCGGTCTCCGCCGCCGCATCCGACGGCTGCTCGATCACTCTGACCGGCTCGACCAAAGGAACTGGCTCGACCAGGAGAGCCGGCTCGACCATCGTGTTCTCGACGATCTCGGCGACTTGCTCGACAACCGCGTTCTCGACAACAATGACCGGCTCGACAGCCGCGTTCTCGACGATCTCGGCAACGAGGACCTCCTCGGCCGCGGACGGCTCAGAGGATTCCTGCTGTAGCGGCCATTCGGCGAAAGGAGTCGGTTCTACCAGCTCAGGCGGCGGCGTTACGAAATCCGCGCCAAGGAGCGCGTCGAACTCGTCCATCGAATCGGCTGTTGGGGAATCAGCTACCGGGGAATCGGATGTCGCGAAATCGGAGGCTGCTGGCGATTCGATCGGCGTTGCAGCCGGATTCGACGCCGCCTCCGTCAACTTCGACCACAAGCCACCTTTGGACTCCTCAGCCTGACGACGGGCACGGAGCTCCCGGCGAGTCAAGGCGCGGTCGCTCGAACCGGCTTCGCCCGGGTTAACCTCGGCCGAGTCGTTGTGGACAAGCGATCCGAGAGAACCCGACTCGTTGGCCGCCAATTCGGCGACGGACGCCTCCGGCTCGACACCCTGTCCCTGATCGGGCGCATCGAGCACTGCCTGCCAGATCGATCCATTCTCGGTCGTCGGCGCGGCTGGTTCGGAACGGTCCGACGCGGCCGTGTCTGCCGTCGATGAGAAGGCGCTGCGTCGCGACTCAGGGCTGAAGTCGCGCACCCGGAACGACTGCGGCACGTCGGCGACGGGAGGCAACTCGAACTGGCGGGTCTCGTCTGTTGTCGATGCATCGCGGGCCGAAGAATCGGAGACCGACGAATCGGAGACCGACGATCCAACGGCACTGGCACCTACAGCACTGGCACCTACAGCACTGACACCGAAGGATGGTCCGTCGTAGCTCGGCACCTGGCGACGACCCTGCCCGGGGCGAGTCTGCTCGGCATCGTCCTGCTGGTCTTGCTCGCCTGCCGCCTGAACAGGCGTTGCCGGCGGAAGCTGCGAACGGCGGCCACTGGCTATTGCCGCTGCGGCGCGGCTGCGGTGCTGCTGCGCGGCAATTGCCTCCGTCGCTGGATGAGTGGCGACTGACGGGGCATCGACCGGGCGAGCGCCCTGAGCATCCACATCCCATCCCCCGCTGGGGAATGCCTCGAATGCCGGCTGATCCGGCGTCGGCTCGACGATGTCGACCTGGTTTTCTGGGGAGACGTCGCGGCGCTCGTTAAGGCGCACTTGACGCCTGCTCTGGGGCGGCTGATCTTGCCATACTGTCATGTAAGACTCCGATACAGGTGGTGCTTGGCAATGTATTGAACAACACCATCGGGAACCAAATACCACACCGGGTAACCCCGGCTGACCCGGTCACGACAATCCGTTGAGGAGATCGCGAGCGCGGGCACTTCCAGCAAGCTTACGTCTGACTCCGGCAAACCGGAAATGGAGAGCGGATGCCCCGGCCGCGAGACGGCCACGAAGTGTGCGAGTGACCAGAGTTCTGTGACATCCTTCCAGTCCAGGATCTGGGCGATCGCGTCGGCTCCCGAGATGAAGAAGAGCTCGGCTTCAGGACGCTGCGCACGCAGGTCGCGGAGCGTGTCGATCGTGTAGGTCGGCCCAACCCGGTCGATGTCGACTCGGCTCACGGTGAACCTCGGGTTCGCCGCGGTGGCGATGACGGTCATGAGATAGCGATGTTCCGCTGAGGTCGCACTCTGCTTCTGGTACGGCTGTCCGGTCGGCACGAAGATGACCTCGTCGAGGTCGAGTAGTTGCGCGACTTCGCTGGCCGCGACCAGGTGCCCGTTGTGAACTGGATCGAAGGTGCCGCCCATGACGCCGATGCGGGCGCGCGTCGGCGCTGACTCGGCCATGGTCGTCACCTAGTGGTGGGTCGCTCCGCTGCCGCCATCGACCTTGTGGCTGTGGCGGTTGGCGACGTCACGGAAGCTCCACATCACGAAGCCCAGCGCTACGAAAATGGTCGCGGCGATGACGGGGAAGATCCAGGTAGGCGCGGTCATCGGAGTTCCACTCCCGACCGCAGCCATGGCAACCGTGCTCAGCAACGACATTCCGTACTCCGTTCAAACGATCTACGGCCACTCGTGTTCCAGGGCCAGATAACAATCTAATCTAGCCGCGAATCTGCCCTGACCCGCGCACAACCCACTTCGTACTGGTCAATTCGCTGAGGCCCATCGGACCCCGAGCGTGAAGTTTCTGGGTTGAGATGCCGACCTCGGCCCCGAACCCGAACTCCCCTCCGTCGGTGAACCGGGTGGACGCGTTGACCATCACGACCGCGGAATCCACCTCGGCGAGGAACCGTTCCGCATTGGCGAGGTCGTTGGTGACTATCGACTCGGTGTGATGGGTCGAGTAGCGACGGATGTGTGCGATCGCGTCATCCAGGCTGTCAACGACGGCGACTGAGATGTCGAGCGACATGTATTCGGTCGACCAGTCCTCCTCATTCGCCGGCACGGCATCCGCGAAGATGGCACGAGTCCGCTCGTCCGCATGGATCACGACGCCGGCGTCCCTCAGCCGGGCCAGAACGGGCGGAAGTAGCCGATCAGCGGATGACGCGTGCACCAGCAGGGTCTCGAGCGCGTTGCAAACACTCGGCCGCTGCACTTTCGCATTGTGAACGATATCGACCGCGATCCGCTCCTCGGCGGACTCGTCGAGAAACACGTGAACGACACCCGCCCCGGTCTCGATGACCGGAACCCTGGACTCGGAGACGACGGTGTCGATCAGTTGCGCGCTCCCTCGCGGGATCAGCACGTCGACGTACCCCCGCGCCTGCATCAACTGTTTCGCGCCATCCCGGCCGAACTCGTCGATCGTCTGGACGGCATTCGGCGGGAGGCCGACAGAGCCGATGGCATCCTGGATCAGCTGCACGAGCACGCGATTGGTGTTCTCGGCGGCGCTCCCGCCACGAAGTACAGCGGCATTGCCGCTCTTCAACGCCAGCGCCGCGATGTCGATGGTCACATTCGGCCGCGCCTCGTAGATGACACCCACGACGCCGAATGGCACCCGGACTTCGCTGATCTTGAGGCCGTTCGGCAGGGTCTGGCCCCGCACAGACTCCCCCACCGGGTCGACGAGGGCGGCGACCTGGTTCACGGCATCCGCGAGCCCGCTGAGTCTCTGCCGGTCGAGCCTGAGTCGATCCTGAAGCCCGGCGCCGAGTCCGTTCGCCTGGCCGTTCGCGAGGTCGACGGCGTTGGCCTCGATGACCGCGTCCGCATGGGTTTCGAGCGCCAGCGCTATAGCGTTGAGTGCACGGTTCTTCAGCTCGGCAGTCGCTGTCGCCAGCGGGACGGATGCCTCGCGCGCCGCCACCAGCCGCTCCTGCAGGGAGGGGCCGGCGATAGTCGTCGTGAGTGTTTCTGGCATAGGGAAAGTCTAGGACGACGGATCGCGGATGAGGGTGTCGCCCAGCTCGTGCTCGGCTCGCGTCCCGCACACTCCTGCCCGGCACTCCACCTTCTCCCAGCGCTCTGTTTGGTATACCAAAGCGGAATACCGTAACGTGCAACTGGTGGATACCGTGACGGCACCGGGCAGCGAGTCTGCCGCCACCGCTACCCGGACCCTCCGTCCGAGACCGTGGCTGATGCTGGCCATCGGAGTTGCGGCGCAGGCGTCCGGAACCGTGGTGGTGAGCACTCCCGCGCTGCTGATTCCGCAACTGCGCGGAGTGCTCGGCCTTGACCTGGCGCAGGCTGGGCTCCTCGCGGCGCTCCCTACATTCGGGATGGTGCTGACCCTGGTTGCCTGGGGTGGCCTCACCGATCGCTACGGAGAGCGCTGGATACTGAGTGGTGGCCTGCTGCTGACCGTCATCGCGGCTGCTGGGGCGGCGATATCCAGTGCGTTCGTGGACCGCGCAACCACCGCTGGGCCGATCCTGGTTTTCGGTCTCTTCCTCACGCTGGCCGGAATGGCGGCGGCGTCGACGAATGCCGCGAGCGGGCGCGTGGTGATCGGCTGGTTCCCGGCCAGGCGTCGAGGACTGGCGATGGGCATCCGGCAAACCTGTCAGCCCCTCGGGGTCGCGATCGCGGCGGTGACGGTGCCGCATCTGGCTGCATCCGACGGCATCGGTGCGGCGTTCCTGCTGGGAGCCGCCATGACGCTCGCCTCCGCCGTCGCCTGCGCCGCCTGGATCGTGAATCCCCCGCGGCCCGCCGCCGCGTCGCAGAGTGCCACCGGCAACCCGTATCGCTCCGGGAGTACGCTCTGGCGCATCCACCTGGCATCCGCGCTGCTCGTCGTCCCCCAGTTCGCCCTGTCCACCTTCGGGTTGGTGTGGTTGGTTTCCGGGCAGGGATGGACCCCGCTCGCGGCAGGCATCCTCCTCGGTGTCGCGCAGTTCGGTGGAGCGCTCGGACGGATCGGCATCGGTGTGCTCAGCGATCGCCTGGGGGCGAGGCTCCGGCCGCTGCGCTGGGTCGCCTTCGGCGCCATGGTGACCATGGCCCTGGTCGCCGCAACGGGCGAGTCCAGCTCCGCGCCGTTCGTGGCAGTCGCCTACCTGCTCGCCACCTGTGCGAGTGTCGCCGACAACGGACTGGCGTACACAGCGGTGGCCGAGATCGCCGGTCGCGGTTGGTCTGGCCGAGCCCTCGGCGCGCAGAACACCGGGCAGTTCCTGGCGGCATCCGCGGTCGGTCCAGGTCTCGGCGCGCTGATCGGGCTCATCGGTTTCCCTGGGGCATTTCTCGCTGCCGCGCTCGCACCGTTGATCGCGGTGCCGATCGTTCCGCCGGCCAGCGCCGACCGCGTGCACTGACCTTCGGAACGCCAGCCAACTAGGCGAGTGGCGCCGGATCTAGGCGAGTGGCGCCGGATCGAACCAGGTGCCGACCGGGGCGCCGGAGAGCGCCTCAACGACATCGGTCGTCGAGGCCAGCAGAACAGCCGTCCCGGAACTGGCCGCGAGCTTCGCCGCCGCGACCTTGGTTCCGGCTCCCCCGGTCCCGACTCCAGCCGCACCGACATCGCCGTACTCGACGCCAGCGAGGTCGTCGTCGAACGGCACGCGATCGATGCGGTGGGCCCCAGGCTCGTGTGGCGGCCTCGTGTACAGGGCGTCGACATCCGACAGCAGCACCAGCAGGTCCGCCTGCACCAATTGCGACACGAGCGCCGCGAGGCGATCGTTATCGCCGAAACGGATCTCGTGAGTGGCGACCGTGTCGTTCTCATTCACGATCGGCAGGATGCGCAGGCCGAGGAGTCGCTCCATGGCCCGTTGCGCGTTACTGCGGTGCTGCGGATTCTGCAGATCGCCAGCGGTGAGCAACACCTGCCCCGCGACGATGTCGAAGCGATCCAGGCTCTCCTGGTACCGGTAGATCAGCACGTTCTGCCCTACCGCTGCGGCGGCCTGTTGGGTCGCCAGGTCGGTGGGCCTGCCATCCAGTTTCAGATACGGGATGCCGGTGGCAATAGCCCCGGACGACACCAGGATGACTTCGACCCCTCGGCCGTGCGCCGCGGCGAGAGCATCCACGAGTCGCGGAATCTGCCCAGCATTCGCACCGCTGATCGACGACGACCCCACCTTGACAACTACCCGACGCGCCCGCGGAACCTCCTCGCGCGAAGTGATCGGACCTGGATCGCGCTGGTCCGAAATAGCCTGGTTAAGCATCTGCTGACGAATTATCCCTCGTGGAATCGGCCGTGGCGTCGACCTGGTTGGTGTCCGTCGTCCGGTCGACGGCGAAGCCTTCATCATCGTTCCAGATGCCGGCTTCGCGCTCCCTGATGAGCTCTGCGCGGGCGGCGGCCTTGCCGTCCATCCGCTCCAGGTACTCCTGCCTGCGAGTCTTGCTGGTCGGACGATCGTTCTGGACGAGGCGCGGATCGGTTCCGCGCGGGGCGGTGAGCAGCTCGGCGCTCGAAGTGAGCGTCGGCTCCCAGTCGAAGACCACACCGTGGCCAGGCCCGATGATGACGGTCGAGCCGGCGACGGCCCCCGCCCGGAACAACTCGTTCTCGACGCCGGCCTTGGCCAGGCGGTCGGCGAGGAAGCCAATGGCCTCTTCGTTGGCAAAATCGGTCTGGGCGACCCAACGCTCCGGTTTTCCGCCGACGACGCGGTAGACGTTGCCGCCTGAGCCGCCTTCCACCTTGACCACGAAGCCGGCGTCGTTTGCCGCCTTCGGACGCAGGACGATCCGTTGCAGGACGGGCTTCGCCGCGATGGCGGCGCGATCGGCCTGTACCAGCTCGCCGAGGGCGTAGGACAGCTCGCGAAGACCGTCGCGGCTCACAGCCGAGATCTCGAACACGCGGTAGCCGCGAGCCTCGAGCTCCGGCTTCACGAGGTTGGCAAGGTCGCGGCCCTCCGGCACGTCGATCTTGTTGAGGGCGATCAACTGGGGTCGCTCGACGAGGGGGAGCTGGCCATCCGGGACCGGATACGCGGCGAGCTCGCCGAGGATGACGTCGAGGTCGCTGATCGGGTCGCGACCGGGCTCCAGCGTCGCGCAGTCGAGCACGTGCAGGAGTGCTGTGCAGCGCTCGACGTGGCGCAGGAATTCGAGACCGAGGCCCTTGCCCTCACTGGCGCCCTCGATCAGGCCAGGAACGTCCGCGACCGTGTAGCGGGTCTCCCCCGCCTGAACGACTCCGAGGTTCGGATGAAGGGTCGTGAACGGATAATCGGCGATCTTCGGCTTCGCGGCCGAGATCGCGGCGACCAGGCTCGACTTGCCGGCGGACGGATATCCGACGAGTGCGATATCGGCGACGACTTTGAGTTCGAGGAGAACATCGCCCTCCCAACCGGGCGTCCCGAGAAGCGCGAATCCAGGCGCCTTGCGCTTGGTGGATGCGAGGGATGCGTTGCCGAGGCCGCCCTGCCCGCCGGGGGCGACGACGAATCGCATTCCGCCCTCTGTGAAGTCGATGAGTTCCGTGCCGTCGACATCCTTGACCACTGTCCCGACGGGGACGGCGAGCACCATCTCCTCGCCGTCGCCACCGTTGCGGTGGTCGCCCATGCCCTGGCCGCCCTTTTCCGACTTCCGGTGGGGAGCCCGGTGGACGCCGAGAAGGGTGGTCACCTGCGGGTCGCTGACGAGCACGATGTCGCCGCCATCACCACCGTTGCCGCCATCCGGTCCGGCGAGTGGCTTGAATTTCTCGCGCTTCACCGAGACGCAGCCATCGCCTCCATCGCCGGCGAAGAGATGAAGCGTTACCTGGTCAACGAAGGTAGCCACAACGCGTCCCTTCTGCCGACTTCACGGCTGATTAGCGATTCCCGGCCGGGTGACGGTGCAACAGGCCAGTTAAACAGGTCAAGCGAGCCGAAGCTCGCCGGAACCTTTGGTACTTAGTACTTCAGCTGATGCCGAAGGTCAGGCTGGAACAGCCACGATGTTGACGACCTTGCGGCCGCCCTTCGCGCCGAACTGGACCGCGCCGGCCGACAGTGCGAACAAGGTATCGTCTCCGCCACGGCCCACGTTCTCGCCCGGGTGGAAGTGGGTGCCGCGCTGGCGGACGATGATCTCGCCCGCTCCGACGACCTGGCCGCCGAAACGCTTGACGCCGAGGCGCTGCGCGTTGGAGTCGCGACCGTTACGAGTGGACGATGCGCCCTTTTTGTGTGCCATTTCTCAGCCCCTAAAAGCTCTACTTGATGCTGGTGATCTTGACGCGGGTGAGCTCCTGGCGGTGGCCCTGGCGCTTCTTGTACCCGGTCTTGTTCTTGAACTTCTGGATGACGATCTTCGGTCCGCGCAGGTCGCCGACGACTTCGCCGGTGACAGTCACGTTCGCAAGCGACTTGGCGTCGTGCGTGATCTTGTCGCCATCAACGAGCAGCACTGCGGCCAGCTCGATATTGCCATCCTTGTCGGCTTTGATGCGGTCGAGCACGACTACCGTGCCAACCTCAACCTTTTCTTGCCGACCGCCGGCGCGCACAACTGCGTAAACCACTTGGTAACCCTAACTATGTGAGAGAAGTCTCTTGGCGTAAAACCGCGGGCTTAGCCCAGCACACACCAAAGGTCAATACTAGCCGAGATTTTGGGGGCCGGTCAAACTGCGTCGATCGGGCCCGCCACCGGCTGTCTGGTGGATGCTGGCTGGGCCAGAACCACAAGAGTACGGCACGATCGGTACCCGCGGATCGACACATCCGGCGCGCCCCTGCTTAGACTGCGGTCATGACCGTGCTGATCGATGAACCCATCTGGCCGGCCCACGACACGCTGTGGTCACACCTGGTCAGCGACGCATCGCTGGACGAGCTGCACGCCTTCGCCGCCGACGTCGGCATCTCGCGCCGCGCCTTCGACCTCGACCATTACGACGTTCCGCAGGAACGCTACAGCCAGTTGGTCTCCGCCGGCGCGGAGCCGGTGACCATCCGTGAGATGGTCACCCGGCTACAGGCGAGCGGCCTGCGAGTGTCCCAGCGCGAACGCCGGGGCGTCGCTCACTAGCGAGAGGGCGTCCTGGCCAGTGGCGTCCGGTTAGTGGCGTCCTAGTTTGCGGAGTCTTCGCTGGTCGGCGTCACGGTACCCGCACTGGATGCCCTCCGCGAGACGCGTGAACGACCCTGTCCCGGCTGCTTGGGCTCCGGGAGGGCGTCGAGCACAGAGTCGAGGATCTGCTCCGCATCCTGGGTGCTGATCCTGCGGGAGGTGCGAGCACTCTTCTTCACCGGGATATCGAGAATCGCAACCGCCGCATCTGCAGCAACCGGCGACTCATCCGTTTGGGTCGGACTCGCATCCGCTCGTTCGGACCCGCGCTCGCCCCGCGTCTGCCGCCTGGACTCGTTGTCGGTGTTCTTCGCGTCGGCAGGGCTCTGCGCGGAATCGACCGCGGAACCCTGCGCCGCAGCGGATCCCTCAGCGGACGCCTCTGCTGATTCCGCGTTCGGCTGTCCAGCCTCGACAGCTGCCGTGGCATCCGCCGGGTGAGCGATGGTGCTTGCCGCGATCTGGGCGAGCGCGTTCTTCACGTCGTCGGTGATGGCATGGGTGCCACCGCCGCTGCCGTTTGCGCCCTTCTGCTGCCCACTGGACTGGCTGTTGCCTCGACCGGAGTCGCCATTGCCGCTGCCGCCGTTGCCACCCTTGCCACGGTTGCGGCGGGTCTCCGGCTGCGCCGTCTGGCGGTGCTTGGTCACCGGGTCGTGATGCACGATGACACCGCGACCGGCGCAGACCTCACACGGCTCGCTGAACGACTCCAGGAGCCCGAGTCCGAGCTTCTTGCGGGTCATCTGTACGAGACCGAGGGATGTCACCTCTGCCACTTGGTGCTTGGTGCGATCCCGGCTGAGGCACTCCACCAGCCTGCGCAGCACCAGGTCACGGTTCGATTCGAGCACCATGTCGATGAAGTCGACGACGATGATGCCGCCGATGTCACGGAGACGCAACTGCCGCACGATCTCTTCCGCGGCCTCGAGGTTGTTCTTGGTGACGGTCTCTTCGAGGTTCCCGCCTGAGCCGACGAACTTTCCGGTGTTGACGTCGACGACCGTCATCGCCTCGGTGCGGTCGATGACGAGGGATCCACCGGACGGCAGCCAGACCTTGCGGTCGAGCGCCTTCTCGATCTGTTCGGAGATGCGGTACTCGTCGAACGAGTCGACGGTGCCCTCATAGCTCTGGATGCGATCGATGAGGTCTGGCGCGACCTGGCGAAGATAGGTCGAGATTGTCGACTCGGCATCGTCGCCCTCGATGACGAGCTTCTGGAAGTCCTCGTTGAACACGTCGCGGACGATCTTGACCAGGAGGTCGGGCTCACTGTGCAGAAGCGCGGGAGCCTGCACCGTCTCGAGCGCTGCGCTGATCTCGGCCCACTGGCTGGTCAAGCGACTGACATCGAGGGTCAACTGCTCTTCCGTTGCACCCTCTGCCGCGGTGCGCACGATGACGCCGGCGTTCTCGGGAAGAACCTCTTTCAGGATCTTCTTGAGGCGGGCCCGTTCGGTGTCGGGCAGCTTGCGCGAGATCCCGTTCATCGACCCGTTCGGCACGTAGACGAGGTAGCGGCCCGGGAGACTCACCTGGCTGGTGAGTCTCGCGCCCTTGTGGCCGACCGGATCCTTCGTGACCTGCACGAGAACCTTGTCTCCCGGCTTCAGCGCGAGCTCGATCCTGCGCGCCTGGCTGCCGCCGGTGGAGTTCTCCGCCGCGGCATCCCAGTCGACCTCGCCGGAATAGAGCACAGCGTTGCGGCCGCGCCCGATGTCGACGAATGCGGCTTCCATACTCGGGAGCACGTTCTGCACCCGGCCGAGGTAGACGTTGCCGATGAGGGAGGCGTCCTGCGACTTCGCGACGTAGTGCTCGACCAGCACACCGTCTTCGAGCACACCGATCTGAATGCGGTTGAACTTGGAGCGAACGACCATGACCCGGTCGACGCTTTCGCGGCGAGCCAGGAATTCGGCCTCGCTGATGACCGGACGACGGCGACCGGCATCGCGACCATCGCGGCGGCGCTGCTTCTTCGCTTCCAACCTGGTGGATCCGCGGACACGCTGCGGCTCGTTGCTCGGCTCTGGCTGCTTGCGCGGGGTGCGAACCTTGACAACGGTGTTCGGTGGAGTCTTCTCACCGTCGACCGAGTCATCCTCACCGCTGCGACGACGGGTGCGACGACGAACCGTCGTCGAGTCGTCGTCATCAGGGCGATCCTGGTCGTCCTGGTTTCCGCCGCGCGGCGCCTGGCGCTGCGGCAGGATCGGGAGGTCGGGAGCCTGGAACAACAGCGATGTCGTCGCCCGGACGATCGTCGCCGGCTCTGGCGCCGCATCCGTTCCGTTACCCGCACGCTTGCGGCCACGGGGAGTCTTCTCCACCGGGTCGACCGCCGGTTCGTTTCCGATGGCCGGCTCGTCGTCGATGAGGACGGATGCCGGTGCCGCCTTGCGGGTCGTACTGCGACGCACGGTGCTTGCGCCTGCCTGTTCACCCGCCGCGGAGTCGACCGTCTTCTTGGCCGGCGCGCGCCGTCTCGTTGCTGCCGGCTGCTCGGCTGCCGCGTCCTGTGCGGTCTCGGCCTGAGCGGTCTCAGCCCTGGCAGGCTCGGCTTGCGCCGGATGCTCGACGGTCACGGCATCGACCGTTGCGGCCTCGGCCGTCACGGCCTGCGCCGTCACGGCCTCGGCGTTCTTCGACTGTCGGCGCGAGCCGAACAGACGACTGCGCTTCTTGGCCGGCTCTGTACTGCCTGTGTTGTTTTCGTTTGTATCCACCATTGCTGGTGTGCTCCTAGCCCGGTGCGGATAACCGCGCTATCCGCCGGGTACTCTCTCGCGCGACTCTTCGCCTCAGCGAATCCTCGCTAATCCTTTACGTTCCGAAACCGGCCCTGGCCCCTGTGGCACTGGCTCTGGTCTCGCTCGTATTCGTCACTTCTGTTCGGAACGGTTTATCCGACACGATCTTCGGCTCAACGCGATCTTTGGATCAACACGATGTCTCTTGGCACAAACTGTGCCGCTACTTTGTGTCGCTCCGTCGCGGCCCGGATTGGTACCCGGTAAGCATTGTTTGGTGTTTCCCCGGGCGCGGCCCGGACAACTCATTCGATTATCGCATGCATTCCCAGCATCACGGCATTAGCCGCATGCGATAATCCGAGAGTGACTCTGATCCCCTCGGTGAAGGCCCGTACCCTCCACCCCGCGATTCTCGTTGTTGCCGCCGGGCTCGGGGTGATCTCGTCGTTCATCAGCACCGTCGCATCCATCGAGGGCATCGCGTCGGCTGGCAAGGCCGCGGCGCTGGTGGGGGCCGACAACGAACTCGGGTATCCGTCGTCCGCCTTCTCCATGGTGCTCTTCGCGATCATTTTGGCGGTGGCAGTGGCCGAACTCGCCGGGGCTGTCATCACGCCCGGATGGTGGACGGCACTCGCCCCGGTGGCGGCTCTCGGGGTCGCGTTCGAGATCTGGGCCGCCTATCTCGCGTTCAGCTGGTTCCTGGTCGTCCAGGGGCTCCTGATGGCGATCGTTCTTGTCGTCGCGGTTCTTCGAAGGTCGCGGGATGTCGCGGACTCCGCCCTCGGCAGCTTCCTGGTCGTCACGGCGATCGTCGGCTTCTTTTCGGCGTTTCGGCTCACCGTGGACAAGGTGGGTACCTACGTCGATCCATCAATCGCCCCCAGCTGCAACTTCAGCGTGCTCGTGGAGTGCGGCACCAACCTGAAGTCCTGGCAGGGCTCGCTGTTCGGATTCCCCAATCCCCTACTCGGAATCGGCGGTTGGATCGCGGTACTCATGGTCGGCATCATGCTGCTCGCCGGTCTTCGCTTCCGCCGCTGGTTCTGGATCGCTTTCAACGTCGGCGTCGCGGGCGCCCTCGCCCTGGTGATCTGGCTGATCTTCCAGAGCATCTTCGTTCTCGGGACCCTGTGCCCGTGGTGCATGACGACCTGGTTCGTGACGATTCCGGTCTTCTGGGTGGTCACCTTCCACAACCTCAAGAGCGGAAACATTCCACTCCCCGACGCGGGACGGCGATTCTTCGCGGCCGGATACGGCTGGATTCCGTTGATCACGCTCGTCTGCTACCTCGTGGTCGCTGTGGCGGCCCAGCTTCAGCTGGACGTAATCAACCGCCTCTAAGCTGGTCAACGGCGTGGCCAGCTACCCATCCTGCGGAATGCTGTTCACGGGGATCCGCCAGATGTTTTCTGGCACTATTTCTTAGCTACACCTACCAAAATTTCCACGAACCTCGAGAAGGCGATGGGCCAGGCCAGATGGTATCAGCGGGCAACAACGATGGACTTGCGAAGAAGGACCGGCGCGACGCGGCGCGGGAGAAGGCACGTCAGGACCGTGAAGCAGAGCGCAAGCGCCAGCGTCGCAACAGGTACTTCTGGCAGGGCGGCATCGGGCTGGCGGTCATCGCGATTGCCGCGATCGTGGTTCTCGTCGTCGTGAACGCCCCGAAACCGGCCGCGCTCTCCAAGTCGACTGCCGGCCCGCAGAACATGATCAGCGATGGCATCCTGCTCACCGGAGCGAACCTGAACGCCGTTCCGACCGCCGGAATCCCGGCGAACGGAAAGCCGGTTCCCACCGACCAGTCCAAGTACCCGAGCACCGTCAACATCACCACCTACGTGGACTACCAGTGCCCCGCCTGCCAGGCGTTCGAGCAGACCAACTCTGCCCAGATTCAGCAGTGGGTCTCATCTGGGCTGGCCACGGTGGAGATCCATCCGATCGCGATCCTCGACAACTCGTCGCAGGGCAACATGTACTCGACCCGCGCGGGCAATGCGGCGGCCTGTGTCGCCAACTACGACCCGAAGGACTACTACGCGGTCAACACGGCCTTCTACGCCAACCAGCCGGCTGAGGGCACCAATGGTGCAACCGACAAGCAGATTCTCGCGGTGCTGAAGGGTGCCGGGGTGAGCAGTGCCAACATCACGAAATGCGTGACCACCCAACAGTTCGTATCGTGGGAGACGGCCGCGACGAACCGGGTGCTCGCCGGTCCACTGCCGAACAGCTCGATCGCGAAGCTCGATCACACACCGACGGTAGTAGTCGGGGGTAAGGAGTACACCGGGTCGATCACCGACGCGGCGGCGTTCGCCACCTTCGTGCAGCAGGCGGGCACTGGCAAGGGCAAGTAGCCCGGCACCGCCAAGCGATGCGTCGGCCCCGATCGGGGCCGGCGCGCTGCTCTGCTAGTCGAACCAGAGGGCCAGTTCACGTTCGGCCGACTCTGGCGAATCGGAGCCGTGAACGAGGTTCTGCTGCACCTTGAGGCCCCAATCGCGTCCGAGGTCCCCGCGAATGGTGCCCGGTGCCGCCGTACTCGGGTCGGTGGTTCCCGCGAGCGAGCGGAAGCCCTCGATGACTCGGTCGCCTGCGATGCGGAGCGCGACGATCGGTCCGCTCTCCATGAACTCGACCAGCGGCTCGTAGAACGGCTTGCCCTCGTGTTCCGCGTAGTGCGCTCCGAGCAGGTCGCGGTCAGCCTGCACCAGCTTCACGTCGACGAGTTGGTATCCCTTGGCCTCGATGCGGCGCAGGATCTCGCCGGTCAGGTTTCGGGCGACGCCATCCGGCTTCACCAGCACCAGGGTCTCTTCAACGGTAGTCATTCTTGCTCCTTGTGATTTGTCGAGTCGGTAGAAGAAGTGGATGCCCGGAACGCCGCGTTTCGCCTGTCGAGTCGTCGCCCGACGATGAAGCAGTAGATCCAGATGGCCGCGAACCCGGCGCCGATGTAGAACATCAGCGGAACCAGGACTCCGATGGAGACGATGAGAACCTGCAGAAGCCAGCCGATCCAGTGGCCCCAGGAGAATCGAAGTAGCCGCCCCACCAGCACGAGCACGACGATGAGCACGGCGCCTCCGCCGAAGGCGAGTGCTGGAGGCAGGGAACCGAACCGGAAGACCGTCAGCGCCACGAAGAAGATCAGGATCGCATCGAGCCCAAGAACAATCGACAGCAGGGATTCGGTTGCCGACCGCGCCCTGCGTGGCCTGGGCTGCTGGCCGCCAGGATCGGGAGCGGGATCCGGCGCGGGAGCGGTCACCGCTTCCATCCCTGCTCGTCCGCGAGTTCGAGGGTGTCGCCGATCAGGGTGATCGAGCCGGTCACGAGCACCGCGCGACGCGGGGCGGCATCCGCCCAGGAACGGGCATCCTCGATGGCGGACTCGAGATCGTCGAACTCGTGGCTGATCCCGCTGTCGGTCAGCTCGCGAACCAGCTCGGACAGCTCGTCGGCGGGCACGGCGCGATCCGAACTCGACTGCGTGACCAGGAACCGGGTGGCGATCGGCGCCAGCGCCGCGATGATGCCCGCCGCATCCTTGTCGGCGAGCACACCGAGGACCACGGCGACCTCATCGAAGGTGAAATAGGTTCCGAGGGCCTTGGCCAGGGCCGCGGCTCCCGCGGGGTTGTGGGCGGCATCCACCAGCACCGTCGGCTCGACACCGACGATCTGGAGTCGTCCCGGCGAGGTCGCGGTGGCGAGGCCTTCCGCGACGACATCCTGCGACAGCGCCTGCTCTCCCCCACCGAGAAACGACTCGACCGCCGCGATGGCGACCGTTGCGTTCTGGGCCTGGTGGTCGCCGAACAGCGGCAGGAACAGGTCCGGATATCTGCCCGCGATGCCCCTGACCGAAATGACCTGGCCGCCGACCGCGACCGTGTTGCTGAGCAGCGAGAATGCGGAACCCTGGGCTGAGAAGGTCGACTCGTTGAGACCTGCCGCGCGCGTCAACTCGGCCAGCGCATCATCCGTCTGGATCGACGTCACCACAGAGGAGGTCGGCTTGATGATCCCGGACTTGGTCCTGGCGATCTCGGCGACGGTGTTGCCGAGACGAGCGGTGTGGTCGAGCGAAATCGACGTGAAGACGGCGACCTGCCCGTCGGCGACATTGGTGGAGTCCCACTCGCCGCCCATGCCGACCTCGATCACGGCGACATCCACCGGTGCATCCGCGAAGCTGGCGAACGCGAGCACCGTGAACGCCTCGAAGAAGGTCAGCGGCAGCTCGCCTGCGGCCTCGAGTTCTGCGTCGACCATCGTCAGGTATGGCTGGATGTCGCGCCAGTTCGCCACGAAGGCCTCGTTCGAGATCGGCTCGCCGTCGATCACGATCCGCTCGTTCACGCGCACCAGGTGCGGGCTGGTCAGCAGCCCGGTCCTGAGGCCGTAGGCGCGGAGGATGCTCTCGATCATCCGACTCGTACTGGTCTTGCCGTTCGTACCGGTGATGTGGATGATCGGATAGGCGCGCTGGGGATCGCCGAGTAATTCGACCGCACGCCGAGTCGCGCCGAGTCGAGGCTGGGGAGCGGACTCCCCCACCCGTGACAGCAACTCCTGGTAGACCCGGTCGGCATCGCGCTGGAAGAACGCGTCGTCGCCCAATTCGGGGTCGTGCGCGTCGTGATTCCTAGAATCGCTATTCTTAGACATCTGTTCCCGCTCCAGTGATCGTGAGCTCGACGAGCACATCATCCGAGTTCGCATATTGGCCGGCCGCCACCAGTGAACGATACGCGTCCACCGTGCCGTGCAGCGCGGCGAGCGCATCAACACTTCCCACCGTCTCGCCGAGGGAGTCGGCCGAGTGCAACTGGAGCTTCTCCGCCAGGGTCTCCTGGGCGATCACCCCGACGAAAGGCTCGATGCTCGTCGCCTCGGCCCGCGAACCGAAGTACAGGGTGAGGGAGATCCGGTCGCTGACGTCCAGTTGCGCGGCCTTGCGGGTGTCCTGGACCGCGCGAACAAGATCCCGGGCAAGACCCTCAGACTCGAGGTCGGGGGTCGTCGCGGTGTCCAGCACCACGAAACCGCCACCGTCGAGGAACGAGATCGCCCGTGCGTCATCCGCCGCGTGCGGCTCGAGCTCGTATTCGCCATCGAGAAGCTCGATGCCGCAGACGATCACCCCATGATCCTCGACCAGCCAGTCTCCGGCCTTCGCGGCCTGGATCACCTTCTGAACGTCCTTGCCGAGCCGCGGGCCGAGGGCGCGCGAGTTGACCGTGAGCTTCTGCGTTATGCCGAAATCGTCGAGGCTCTCCGGCGTGAACGGAAGCAGGATGACATTCTTCACATTCAGCTCGTCCCTCAGGATGTCGGTGAAGTTCTCGAGGCTCTCCGGGTCGCGCGCCACGACGGTCAGTTCAGCCAGCGGGAGTCGCACCCGAAGCGCCCTGCTCTTTCGAAGCGCGAGTCCGGATGACGCGATCTCCCGAACCCGGTCCATCGAGTCGACCAGTTCTCCCGCCTTGGGGAACA
This sequence comes from Microbacteriaceae bacterium, assembly GCA_025464895.1. Classification (GTDB taxonomy): domain Bacteria; phylum Actinomycetota; class Actinomycetes; order Actinomycetales; family Microbacteriaceae; genus Parafrigoribacterium_A. The sequence continues at coordinate 17,023 of JAODMG010000140.1, forward strand.
ACGCGGCATCCGGCCAGTCGGTGAGGTGGACGCTGCGGCCACCGGTGAGCCCCTTCCAGATCTGTTCCGTCACCAGCGGCAGGAGAGGAGCTGCGACCCTGGTGACCGTCTCGAGCACGGTGAACAGGGTGTCGAATGCGTCGCGGTTGTCTCCGCCCCAGAACCGGTCGCGGCTGCGCCGCACGTACCAGTTGGTGAGCACGTCGGCGAAGTCGCGCAGCTTCGCGGCGGCGAGCGGGGAATCCAGGGACTCGAGGTCGATGGCGACCTCCTCGACCAGTCGCCTCGTCTTGGCCAGGAGGTAGCGATCGAGCACGTCCGGCGAATCCGTCCGCCAGACCGCTTCGTAGCCGTCCGGTCCACTCGCGTTTGCATACAGGGTGAAGAAGTAATAGGTGTTCCAGAGCGGGAGAAGCAGCTGGCGCACCCCCTCGCGGATGCCCTCCTCCGTGACGATGAGGTTGCCACCGCGGATCACCGAGGACGCCATCAGGAACCATCGCATCGCATCCGCGCCGTCCCGATCGAACACCTCTGAGACATTCGGGTAGTTGCGCAGCGACTTGGACATCTTCTGGCCGTCGCTGCCGAGAACGATGCCGTGGCTGATCACGTTCTTGAACGCCGGCCGATCGATGTGCGCGGTCGAGAGCACGTGCAGCATGTAGAACCAGCCGCGGGTCTGCCCGATGTACTCGACGATGAAGTCGGCCGGGTTGTGATCGTTGAAGAACACCTCGTTCTCGAACGGATAGTGCACCTGCGCGAACGGCATCGACCCGGAGTCGAACCAGACGTCGAGCACGTCCTCGATGCGGCGCATGGTCGAGCGCCCGGTCGGATCATCCGGATTCGGACGAGTCAGCTCATCGATGAACGGACGGTGCAGGTCGGTCGGGCGAACCCCGAAGTCGGCCTCCAACTCGTCGAGAGAGCCGTAGACGTCGATCCGCGGATATTCGGGGTCGTCGCTCTTCCAGATCGGGATCGGCGATCCCCAGTAGCGGTTGCGCGAGATCGACCAGTCGCGGGCGTTGCTGAGCCACTTGCCGAACTGGCCGTCCTTGACGTTGTCCGGCACCCAGTTGATCTCTTGGTTCAGCTCGACCATGCGGTCGCGGATTTCGGTCACCCGCACGAACCAGCTCGACACCGCCTTGTAGATCAGCGGATTCTTACAGCGCCAGCAGTGCGGATAGCTGTGCTCGTAACTCTTCTGCTGCAGGAGGCGACCCGCGTCGCGCAGCATCCTGGTGAGTGGCTTGTTCGCCTCGAAGACCTGGAGGCCCGCGACCTCCGCGATGACGGGAAGGAACTTTCCGCCGTCGTCGACCGAGACGATGACCGGGATGTCCGCGGCCGCACAGGTCACCTGGTCGTCTTCGCCATAGGCCGGCGCCTGGTGCACGATACCGGTTCCCTCGCCGGTCGCGACGTAGTCTGCGACGAGGATCTGCCAGGCGTTCCCGGTGCCGTAGGCGTCGACATCCGCGTAGTAGTCCCACAGCCGGTCGTAATGGATCCCGTCGAGTTCGCGGCCGAGATAGCTCCTGGTCACGGCAGCCCGGGCGTCTGCCGCGGACTCGTAACCGAGCTCCTTCGCGTAGGCCGCGATCGTGTCGGTCGCGAGCAGGTAGTTCGCGACGCCTTCCTCCGCGCCGTCACCCGCGCCGAGCGGACCGGACGGCAGAACGGAATAGTGGATGTCCGGCCCGACGGCGAGCGCGAGGTTCGTCGGAAGCGTCCACGGTGTCGTCGTCCAGGCGAGCGCACGCACCGCAGTGAGGCCGAGCACTTCCGCCTTCGACCCGACGAGCGGGAAGGTCACCGTGACCGTCTGGTCCTGGCGGGGCTTGTAGACGTCGTCATCCATCCGCAATTCATGGTTGGACAAGGGGGTCTCGTCGTGCCAGCAGTACGGCAACACCCGGAATCCCTCGTAGGCGAGGCCCTTCTCGTAGAGCCGTTTGAACGCCCAGATGACCGACTCCATGAAGGTTGTGTCGAGGGTCTTGTAATCGTTCTCGAAGTCGACCCAGCGCGCCTGCCTGGTGACGTACTGCTCCCACTCCTTCGTGTATTTGAGGACAGACTCCCTGGCCGCGGCATTGAATGCCTCGATGCCCATCTCTTCGATCTGCGACTTCTCGGTGATCCCGAGCTGGCGCATCGCTTCGAGTTCAGCCGGGAGACCGTGGGTGTCCCAGCCGAACCGGCGGTGCACCTGCTTTCCCCGCATTGTCTGGAATCGCGGGAACAGGTCCTTGGCGTATCCGGTCAGCAGGTGGCCGTAGTGCGGCAGCCCATTGGCGAACGGCGGACCGTCGTAGAAGACCCACTCTTCGCAGCCATCTCGCTGCTCCACCGACGCCTCGAACGTGCCGTCCTGCTTCCAGAAAGCCAGGATTCCCGTCTCAATGTCCGGAAAGCTCGGGGAAGGGTTGAGCGGCTGGCCTGGTGTCCCAGCGGGATCTGAGCTGCGCGGGTAGATCATGTCACTCCTGGTGAGTTTGGACTCCTCACGAGGACGGCAGTTGCTGTTTGTGCCTGCCGCGGTACCACCCCGCTTGCCGACCTTCGGTCGCGACTCTCTCGACCAGCGGGACGACCGCTTGTTCATTGGCTGTGACGGGCCAGACCCGCTCGGTTCTAGTTGGCTGCTCTCCGATGGGGATCACTGCCGTTCTTCCAAGAACTCCCCGGTGATAGCCGGATCGCTGTCTCTGCCCCGATTCTAGCGGATGCCATGACCCCGAGTCGCGTGCGGTCATTTCGACGTTGCAGCTTGGGTTCGAACCCCGCCGTTCCTGTCGTCGTGGAGGACAAGCCGGGTACAGTGGCGCTGAGATGTCTTTCACTCGTCGCACCTTCCTCATCGGCGCCGGATCGTTGTCCCTGCTCGTGTTGTCGGCGTGCGTTGATGAGCCGCCGACCCCCACCAGGAGCCCGACCCCGACCGGCACGACGATCCCCACCCCATCCGGATTTCTCCGGAGCTCATGGTCGACCGACCCGTATGCCCTCGGTTCGCACAGTTTCATGGCAGTCGGTTCTGCTCCGGAACACCGTGACACACTTCGGCAACCGATCCTGAACCGGGTGTACTTCGCCGGAGAGGCGACCTCGAGCGACAATCCCGGCACCGTCCTCGGTGCCCAGGCCTCCGGCGCCCTCGCCGCGAACGACCTATCCACCGTCGCCGCAGCCGGCGAACGGATCGCCATCATCGGCGCGGGAATCGCCGGGGCCGAGGCGGCCAGGGTGCTCAGCCAACAGGGCTACGACGTCGTCGTCGTCGAGGCCAGAAACCGCGTCGGCGGCAGGATCCAGACCGTTACCGGGAAGGGTTGGCCCGGCCCGGTCGAACTCGGAGCCTGGCGGCTCAGGAGCGTCGAGGACAACGTGCTGCTGACCAGGCTCGGGAGCCTCGGTACCGATTCGGTGAGCGTTCCGGACGCGATCTTCCGTTCGCCGACCGCGACGGTCACCACGAATCCGGTCGGATCGACCGCGGTCGCCTCTGCCGTGGCCTGGGCAGCAGAAGGGGCGAGCGACCTGACGCTCAGCGCTGCGCTCGACCAATCCGGTGCCGCAAAGACCGCAAACGACACCAAGGTCGCCGGTATCGACGGCGGCCCACTGCTCGGCCAATACCTCAGCTCCCTCGCGACCGTCTATGGAGCCCAGGCATCCGATCTGTCGGCCTGGTACGGCCTCGACCAGCCCGGCAACATCGACACCGTCGTCAGCGGGGACTTCGGCACCATCGTGAAAGATTCGCTCACCGGATCGACGACGTCACTCGCCACGGCGGTCGCTGAGGTCTCGTACAGCAAGACCGGAGTGAGCCTGAGACTCGGCACGGGAGAGTCGCTGCGCGCGGACCGGGTGATCGTCACCGTTCCGCTCGGGGTGCTCAAGAAGGAGACGCTCAAGTTCAATCCGCTTCTGCCGTTCGCCCACCGCACCGCCATCGCGGCCCTGGGCTTCGGCACGGTCGACAGCATCTGGCTCAAGTTCGACAAACCGTTCTGGTCGACGGATGCCGCGGTCTGGAACCTCGTCGGCACTGCGGACGACATCACCACCTGGTACAACCTCGAGCAGATCACCGGGGACCCGGTGCTGGTCGGGTTGGTCGGAGGGGACGCCGCCCTCCGGGTCGCCAAGCTGGATGAGGCACAGCTGGTGGCCTCGGCGCTGACGAGCCTTCGCCCGTTCGCCGCTTAGTCAGAGCCGACACCCCATCGCTCCAACAACGGCCGCGCCCTGGTGAGTGCGACCACCGACACCGACACGACGGCGAACAGCACGAGCGCGAGGCCCGCGAGCAGGACGAATTCGCCGGCATTCGCCACTTGGGCGGGGTCGAGGAAGAAGTACGGGTACCAGCCGACGACGGCGCCGCGCAGCAGGGTGAGAATTCCCCAGACCACGGTGTAGCCGAGCACGATCGGAATCGCCCGCCATTGTGCCCGTCCACGGCCGGGTCCGAATATCCAGTCGAGAATGGCGAATGATGGCAACCAGAAATGCAGCACCTGGTCTGACCACGGAACATCCAGCGGCAGCCCGCGTTCTCCCGCCTGCTGGATCAGGAAGCCGAAGACGACACCGGCGGAGATGGTGCAACTCAGCACGGCAGCGCGGGCGGTGTCGAGCCACCGCGGGTCTCGTCGGCCGCGAAGGGCCAGCACCCCGGCGAGTATCGACACCAGGACGAAGGCCATATTGCCCTGGATGGTGAGGTAGGCGAAAAAGTTCGACGCCGTGAAGGTGACCGAGCCGAGGCCCCAGATAAAGCGGGCGACAAGCGCCGTCGCGCAGAGCGCAGCCGTGACGAGCCGTGACAGGCCCACAGCGGTGCGAACGGTCACTCTGACGGACACCTCCGGAAGCGGCGCCGAGCAGTAGACAGGATGCGCGCCACCTATGGCAGTCTACGAACCTCACCCGGCAGGCGGGTGCGTCCCTGCCCTGTGTGCGAGAAATGCGGCGAGCACTGCCGCACCGGTCGCAGAGTCGTCCGCCGTGACCACGAAACGTTTCCCGGAGGTTCTGGTCACTTCGATCGCCGCACCGGAGCGCATGATGATGCCTGAGCGTCCGTGACCGGCCCAGCGATATCCCCATCCGCCGAAGTCCGCCGTCGGATTCACCTCGACGACGTTGACCGAGCGGATGTCGTCGATCGGGATGAGCACGGCCGGCCAGCCGAGAACACTGCGGACCATGAATCCACGCCGATCGACCGTCACCCGCCAATACGAGGTTCCGACCGCCAGGAGCGCCAACAGTACGAGTACCGCGGCAGGTAGGACGGTCAGGGAGCCCGCGTACACGACGGTGACGACGACCGCTGCCATGACCAGCACGATCGCGGCTCCGATCACCGCGGTAACGACGGGCGTGGCGCGGACTGCGGACGACCAGACGACGCGCTCGGACGCAGCGACATCGAGCGGAATCGGATCTGTTGCCGCCGACAGCGAGTCATCCGCCTTCGGCAGGATCAGCCAGCCGGCCGACCCGAGCACGATGCCGACGACGAACGCGGCCGCCACCACATACCCGATTCCGCCGACCCGGCTCGGATCGCTCGCATCGAGCTGGATCGCGAGGTTTCCCACTCCGACCGCACCGATCATCCCCGCCAGGAATGCGCTCATCGATGTGATGATCTTCTGGCTGACGGTGATGAGTCCCGACGGCTTCGTCTTCCAGGAGGCACCGACCGCGACGACACCGTACAGGATGACGACGATGATCGGAAAGAGCGTCCACGGCGCAACACTGCCGTAGCCGTCGGGGCCGTTCGGCCCCCAGTGCACCGCGACGACGGCAGGCAACCGCCGAATCCAGCTGGCCATCACGCCCGCGGCGGCGAGCGCGACAGCGAGCGGACCCGCCGCCCCGACCAGGACTACTCGGCGGTGGGTCTTGCGGACTTGCGTGATGCGGGCGGCCTCGGTGATTTCGCCCTCGGTCGTCCGTGCGTCCTCGGTCATTGGTATGCCTCTCGGATCAATGCGGCCAGTGCCGCCGCGGGTACGTCCTGTTTGCGCGCCTCGACGACGACGACCGCGATCGCATCGCTGAGCGCGGCGTAGTCCCGAGCCTTATCCGAGACGATCGCACCCCTCCCCCTGCGCAACTCGATCAGTCCTTCGTCTCTCAACAGCTGGTACGCGCGCAACACGGTGTGCATGTTGATGTCCAGGGAGGTCGCCAACTCCCTCGCGGAGGGCAGGCGCTCCCCGGCGTCTACCGATCCCGCGATGACGGACGTCCTGACGCTGGCGGCCAGCTGGTCAAACAGGGGAACCGTCGAGGATGGGTCGACTCGGATGAGCATGCCCTAATTATATTGTTCTAGTCTAACTAGATCAATACTTTTATTGGCTGTACCCTTGGGCTGTGCCTGACGCCTCCCAGACCAGCATCATCTACCAGCGGCTGCGAGTGGCCATCCTCGATCTGGATCTCGCCCCTGGTCTTCGCCTGACCGAGCGCTGGCTCGAGGCCGAATTCCGCGCGTCACGCACCCCGGTCCGCGCCGCTCTATTCAAACTCGAGGGAGAAGGGCTCGTGCAGCGCAGCGGTCGCGGCTGGATCGTCTCCCCGATCGACCTCGGCGAACTCGCGTCGCTGGCCGAGTTCCGCGAGACCATCGAGGTCGCCGCGATCCGGCTCGCCTGCCTGCGGGCGTCGGATGCGGATGTCAGCGCCGCGACCGAGCTCCTCCGAACCTTCCGGCCGGGCGTCATCCAGGACGACGGCAGCCTCATCGGTGCGGACTTCCATGTCGAACTTGCCCGACTCAGCGACAACCCATTCTTCATCGCCGCGATCGAGGGGGTGATGACGAGGCTCGCCAGAACGAGGTGGCTGGAGGTTCGAACTCCCGCCGCGAGCGAACAGGCCAACAGCGAGCACGAAGGAATCCTGGAGGCGCTCGCGACGCGCGACGCGGAGCTGGCGGCCGATCGACTGGTCGCACACATCCGCAACACCAGGAGTCGGCTCGACGCCTCGCTCCGCACCAACCGAATAGGCTTTACCGCCCGAGGGGTCGCGATCGTCGGCTCGACTAGCGAACCGACCAGTTCACCCCGGTAGCGACAACGTCGAAGGCCGTCGCGATGTAGTCGGTCAGCGGACCGCGACCGATCCCGTCTGCCGCCCACACCTCCCAGGCCGCGGACACAGCACCGGAGAGCGCGTTCGCGGCGGCGCGCACAGTCAACCCCGTCGATTCCTGCCCGGTCTGGCTGGCCAGGAATGCGGCGATGACCTCCGCCCGCCGCGCCAGCCTGGTCAGCCCGGATGACCGGGTCTCCTCTTTCGTCCCCATCACCTCGCCCTCGGTCAGGGCCAGTGGCACTCGGCTCGACCCGAATTCGGCGGCGACCAGGAGCATCGCCTGGCGCACCTCCTGGATCGGATCGTCGCAGGACCGCACCCGCCGCAGCTCTGTGGCGAGCCGGTCTATTCCCGCGTCGACTTCGATCCAGAGCAGGTCGCTCTTGGATTCGAAATAGTTGAAGAATGTGCTTCTACTCACCCCCGCACGCTGCGCGATGAGGTCGATTGTCGTTCCCGCGTAGCCGTTCTCCAGGAACAGCTGGAGGGCCGCATCTTCGAGGGTCGTGCGTGAGGAGGTTCGCGGTCGGCCTGCGGTGCGCTGTCCGGGAATGATGACGCTCCCTTGGTGTTGTATAACTGGACTGAGTCCAATATTAGCCACCCCGACAACCCCTTCGAAAGGCGATCGTGACTGCCACAGAACTCGCACCAACCGGCGCGGCATACTCCAGGACCAAGGCGAGAAAAGCCGTCTGGGCATCGTTCGTCGGCACCTCTCTCGAGTCGTACGACTTCTACGTCTTCGCCTATTTCAGCGCGATCTTCAGCGGATCGCTGTTCTTCCCGGAACTCGACCCTGCAGCCAAGATCATCGGTGCGTTCTCGATCCTCGCGGTCTCCTACATCGTCAGGCCGATCGGCGCGGTGATCTTCGGCAATCTCGGCGACCGGATCGGCCGCAGGAGGACCCTCCTGATCACTATCACCGTGATGGGAGTTGCTACCGGTGCCATCGGGCTGCTGCCCACCTACGCCATGATCGGCCTCGGCGCACCTCTGCTCCTGACCCTGCTGCGTGTCATCCAGGGGCTCTCGCTCGGAGGCGAGTGGGGCGGCTCGATCCTGGTGGCCGTCGAACAGGTCGAGCCGAAGAGGCGCGGCTTCTACGCGGCGCTCCCGCAGCTGGGTTCGCCGGTCGGAACGATCCTCACCGCGGTGCTCCTCCTTGTCCTTCCCCTCTTCCTGTCGCCCGCGGAGATGCTGTCGTGGGGCTGGCGCCTCCCGTTCCTGCTCGCGTTCCCGCTCCTCGCTGTATCGCTGTATCTGCGGCTCGCCATCGATGAGACCCCGCTGTTCAAGACGCTGGTCGCCACCGACAAGCGCGAGCGGATTCCGGTGCTTGCGGTGTTCCGGAAGCACCCATACGCCCTGACCGTCGCGACAGCCGCCGCTCTGCTCGGCATCGGCTCGTACTCGTTGATGAACACCTACACGATCACCTACGGGGTGGTCACCCTTCATTTCCAGTACCAGGATCTGCTCGTGGCGACCACGATCGGGAGCCTTCTCCAGCTCGTCACGATCCCACTATTCGGGCTGCTCGCGAATCGGATCGGCTCGGCCAGGGTCGTGCTGATCGGAGCGATCGGCACCCTCCTGATCACCTTCCCGATGTACTACCTGCTTCAGTTCGCGACCTTCCCGATCCTCGTCGGGACCATGATCGTCGGCGGCATCCTCCCCACCCTCGCCTGGGCGGGGCTCGGCGGCCTGATGGCGGACATCTTCGGCGGCCCCATCCGCTACAGCGCGCTGTCGATCGCCTACAGCATCGCCGCGGTGATTTCCGGACTCATCCCGTTGATCACCTCCGCGCTCGCCCTCGCGACCCACTCGGCCTGGTGGCACCCCGGGATCATTCTTGCCGCGCTGTCGATCATCACCCTCATCGCCTCGGTCATCGCCGGCCGCTGGAAGGCGCCGGTCGACGACGCTCCGCTGGCCCTCGACGAGATCATCGCCGTGGAGGCGGGGCCGGCCGTTCAGCTCGCCGCAGCCCGATAGCCGACCTCCAGAGGGCCGACCTCCAGGTCGCCCACGGCCAGATAGTCCCGCTGGCTGTTGCCGGTCGTCCGTGCGGCACCCCTGCCGCACGGCGGGCCCCAATCCACTCGGATACGATGGACAGCAATTCCCACACTCAGGCACTTCATCATCGACTCGGTGCCGCATATATCGAACCGGAGAACATCGTGGCTTCAGCCATCCCAGACAAACCAGCGCTCGAAGGCCTCGAGGGCAAGTGGGGAACCGCCTGGGAGACGGATGGCACCTACCGGTTCGATCGTGCATCCGCAAGCAAGGAGTCGGTGTTCTCCATCGACACTCCCCCGCCGACGGCGTCGGGAAGCCTGCACATCGGGCATGTCTTCAGCTACACGCACATGGACCTCGTCGCCCGCTTCCAGCGGATGCGCGGCAAGAGCGTCTTCTATCCGATGGGCTGGGACGACAACGGCCTGCCGACGGAACGCCGGGTGCAGAACTACTACGGCGTTCGCTGCGACCCGACCCTTCCGTATGTTGCGGACTTCGTGCCGCCCCTCGAGGGTGGAGAGGGTGCGAGCAGCAAGGCGGCCGACCAGCTTCCGATCTCCCGCCGCAACTTCATCGAGCTGTGCGAGCGCCTCACCGTCGAAGACGAGAAGCAGTTCGAGGATGTTTGGAAAATGCTCGGCCTGTCGGTCGACTACGCGCTCAGCTACCGCACGATCGGCGACGATGCCCAGGTCGCCGCGCAACGCGCCTTCCTGCGCAACCTCGCTCGCGGAGAGGCCTACCAGGCCGAAGCGCCGACCCTGTGGGACGTGACCTTCCGCACGGCGGTCGCCCAGGCCGAGCTCGAAGACAAAGAGGTTCCGGCGGCCTACCACCGCGTGGTCTTCCACGGCAAAAACGGGGGCGTGGAGATCGAGACGACCCGCCCGGAGCTGTTGCCGGCCTGCGTCGCGCTGGTGGCGCATCCGGATGACGAGCGCTACCAGCACCTGTTCGGAACCACTGTCCGCACCCCGCTATTCGACGTCGAGGTCCCCGTCGTCGCCCACCGCCTCGCGCAGCAGGACAAAGGCTCCGGCATCGCCATGATCTGCACATTCGGTGACGTCACCGACGTCGTCTGGTGGCGAGAATTCGATCTGCCGAACCGCACCGTCATCGGGCGCGACGGCCGAATCATCAGCGACCCCCCAGATGTGATCGTGACGGATGCCGCGAAGGCCGCGTACGCGGAGCTCGCCGGCAAGACGGTGTTCTCTGCCAAGCAGACCATCGTCGAGCTGCTCAGGCAGAGCGGGGAGTTGCTCGGGGATCCCCGCCCGATAACCCACGCGGTGAAGTTCTTCGAGAAGGGCGACAAACCTCTCGAGATCGTCTCGACCCTGCAGTGGTACATCTCGAACGGTGCACGCGACGAGAAGCTTCGGGGCACCATGCTCGAGCGCGGCCACCAAGTCAACTTCACCCCGGAGTTCATGCGGGTTCGCTACGAGAACTGGGTCGGCGGCCTCACCGGCGACTGGCTCGTCTCCCGGCAGCGCTTCTTCGGGGTTCCTCTCCCGGTCTGGTACACGCTCGACGAGGACGGCGAGCGTGGCGAGCCGATCGTCGCCTCGGAGGACTCCCTGCCGGTCGATCCGTCCTCGGATGCCGCACCGGGCTACGACGAAAGCCAGCGTGGGGTGCCAGGCGGCTTCGTCGGCGAGGTGGACATCATGGACACCTGGGCAACATCGTCCCTCACCCCGCAGATCGCCGGCGGCTGGGAACGCGACCCGGAGCTGTTCGACCTGGTCTTCCCGTACTCGCTCCGCCCGCAGGGGCAGGACATCATCCGCACCTGGCTGTTCTCGACGATGCTCAGGGCCCAGCTGGAGCACAGCACCATCCCGTGGAAGAACGCCGGCATCAGTGGGTTCATCGTCGACCCCGACCGCAAGAAGATGTCGAAATCGAAGGGCAACGTCGTGACCCCGGCGGCGATGCTCGAGACCCACGGGTCGGATGCCGTGCGCTACTGGGCGGCGTCGTCTCGACTCGGAACGGACGCGGCCTTCGATCCGCAGAATCCGACCCAGATCAAGATCGGTCGCCGGCTCGCCATCAAGGTTCTGAACGCGGCGAAGTTCGTGTACTCATTCCCTCCCGCCGCGGAATCCACCGTCTCCGCGGTGATCGAGCCGCTCGACATCGACCTCCTCGCCGAGCTCTCGACGGTGGTCACCACGGCAACCCAGGCTCTCGAGGAATTCGACCACGCGCGCGCATTGGAAGTGACCGAACACTTCTTCTGGACCTTCTGCGACGACTATCTCGAACTCGTGAAGGAACGAGCATACGGAGCGTCGTCGCCAGAGGGACAGGCCTCCGCCGTCCTCACCCTGCGCACCGCGGTGGACGTCATGCTTCGGCTCTTCGCCCCCTTCCTGCCGTTCGCGACGGAAGAGGTCTGGTCCTGGACCCATGACGACTCTGTACACCAGGCGACCTGGCCGAGTCGACCGAACGACGCGGAGCCGACCGGACTGCTGGCCGCGGTCGGAGCGGCCTTGATCGGCATCCGTCGCGCGAAAACCGACGCGAAGGCGTCGCAGAAGACCGAGGTCGCCTCGGCAGTGCTGCACGCGCCGGCGACAGAACGCGCGCTGCTCGAGAAGGCGGTAAACGATCTGCGGGCTGTCGGTAGAATCGCAGAATTGACCTTGGCCGACGGTCCCGAGATTGCCGTGACCGATGTCATATTCATCGAACAGGGGGACTGATGCGCAAGACGCTCGTCATCGCGACCATCGTGCTGCTCAGCTTTACGCTTTCGGCGTGCGGCAGCCCGACCACGAGCGCTATCGCCACCCATAGCCAGAAGCCCATTCCTTCCGCGACGCCGAAGGCGAGCGCCGCACCGGTGGCGGCCAAGCCGGCCAGTGTCACGCCACTGGTGCCACTGGTCGACCCCGACATCCTCACCTACTGCCCGGCCACACCGGCGATTCACCTCGACGTCAAGGCGAACACGATCACGAAAGCCGACATCTGCACCTCGGTGCCGACGTCCAGCGGCGGAACGACCGAGAGCGCGAGCGTGGTCAACTTCGGCCTCGACGCACTGCTGTCCGCGTACGCGCAGCCCAACCAGACGGTGACAGGCAACTGCAGCAACCAGGCCCTGGACCCGCTGATCGTCTGGCTCACAGACTCCACTGGCAAGGTGTTCAGTGTTTACGCGCCGGTGGACGGATGCGGCCTCCCCACAAGCGCCGCAGCCGATGCCTACCAGTCGGCGGGTCTCCAGATCCTCTACTCTGCCGATCTCGACGCCAACGGCCAGCCCACCGGCCAGTAACAGCCCATCGGCCAGTAACAGAAGAGACACAGCATGCAGCTAGGCACCAGATGGCCCGTCGGCGAAGCAACACCGGAACGATTGCCGGATGCCGTGCGTCTCGCGGTCCGCGCGGTCGAGGCAGAGGTCGCCGGGATCGATACCAGCCAGTGGCGTTGGACCCTGACCTGGCTTGAGGGCCTTCCCGTCGTCGAGCTCGACGACGGAACCGTCATCCGCTATGACCCGCAGTCAGATGCGGCCAGGACCGAACCGGCGGAAGGCTAGGGGCGCACGGCCCGCCCGATAGCCCCGGTCGGGAAAAAGAGCCCCGACAAAACCACTTCGAAGTCTGGATGATCCTGCACAGGAGGTGGCGCTAGGACGCCGGTGCTGAATATTCATCACGCCGTAAAGCGGTTTCGTCGGGGCTGACCATGGATGCGAGCGATCGGCTCGCAATCGTCGAATAGCAGTCGTCCGAGAGGCTAGAGAAGCCGACGAACCGGTGCGCTGATTCGGATCATCGAATCATTCGGTAGTCGATCATTGTCAGGTCACGTTCGCGCCGGGTGAGCGCTCGCGCCTGGTTCACAAGAAGTTGCTGTCGTTCGTGCGTCAGCACCGGGTAGAGCCGTGCTTGCCGCTCGGCGCGCTTGCGCGCCCAGACGATAAGCAAAAGTCCCAGACGCATTATCGCACGATCGAAGCCCTGAGCACGAGGTTGTTGCGTCATATTACGCGCCGCCGGTGCGGCGAGGGTATGTGCCGAAGTCAATGGATTCACCTCCCTATTCGTGTCGAATCTAGCCAGGACCACTGTCATTTCAGGGGTCTCGAATTGGGTCAGGGGATAGCAGATGCTCACTCGGGCGTCTCCTCTCCGTCCAGCACCGGGAAGGCGTTGAACTGCACCTGGACGGGGCGGGATCCCGGCGGATTCTTGCCGCGATATTTGGCGAGATTCTCGTCGGCGAACTTCTCGAACGCGTCAGTGACCTCCTGCAGCTGGGCGACGGTGAGCCGCAGGTTCGCGGTGGTCATCGACGAGGCATCCGCCCACCCGCGGGGCAGGACATCCACACCATGCTCGACGAAGTCGGTCATCAGCTGTTCACGATTTCGCTGCCACTGGCGAAGGACCAGCCCGGATGCCGCCCTGCCGACCGGCGTATCCTGCATCTCGGTCGCGGGAAGGTCGATGCCGCCG
>JAODMG010000198.1 GCA_025464895.1 Microbacteriaceae bacterium
CACGCACGATCTTCGTCGAGGTGCATCCAGCGGACTCGTCGGACTTCGAGGAGGACCTGGTGGTGCGAGGCGTGGAGAAGTACGGCTATCGCGTCCTCAAGGTGCGAAGCGGGAACATCCCGAACACGCTCGCCGCGGTGTTGCTCGCGATCAGGGATGCGACCGGGGTCGTGCCGACGATCTACTTCGAGTGGACCGAGGGCAACCCGATCTCCAACATGTTCAAGTTTCTCGTCACCGGCGGCGGAGAGGTCGCGCCGGTGACCCGCGAGGTTCTCCGCGAATCCGAGAAGGACCTCAAGCGGCGGCCCGCGGTCCACGTCAGCTGAGCCGCAAGGTCCGCCTCCGCGTCCGGCCGTGCCCGCCGCGTAGAGTCGTGGCACCATGACTTCCCTCTCCGTCGTCATCCCATGCCGGAATGACGCAGAAATGCTCGCCGTGTGCCTCGACGCTCTGTCCCGGCAAACCCGCAGGGCCGACGAGATCGTCGTGGTCGACAACGACAGCACTGACGACTCGGCCGCTGTCGCGGTGGCAGCGGGAGCAAGGGTCGTCTTCGAACCACGCCTCGGGATCATCTCCGCCACCTCGGCCGGTTTCGACGCGGCGACGGGCGAGATCATCGCCAGGCTGGATGCCGACTCGATTCCGCCGGTCGACTGGCTGGAGCGGGTCGAGGCCATTCTCACCGCATCCGGCGAGCTGTCCGCGGTGACCGGGCCAGGTGACTTCTACGACTCGAACCGGTTCATCGCCTGGCTGGGTAGAACCGTGTATATCGGTGGGTACTTCTGGGCGGTGACGCCGCTCCTCGGACACTCCCCCCTCTTCGGCTCGAACTGCGCCATCACGGCGGAAGTCTGGGCGAGGATCCGCGACTCGGTGCATCGCACCCACCGGAAGGTGCACGACGACCTCGACATCAGCTACCAGATCCGACCGGACATGACCGTCGTCTACGACCCGACGCTGCGGGTGGCGATCTCCGCGCGGCCGTTCGACTCGTGGAGTGGAATCGGTCGTCGACTCGCCTGGACCTGGACCACTTTCAGCCTCGAGTTCCGGGACGAACCGCCGCTGCGCCGACTGCGCGAACGCCGACGCTGGCGCCGGGAGCACCCGCAGGGCGACCAGGACCCACTCACCGCCCGCAGCTGACGCTTCCCCGCCTGCGCCGCGGACCCGCTATGCGGCCGACGCGAACAGCTCGAGCAGGTCGCGGTTGAGCTGGTGCGGCGAGGTCTCACACGGACTATGCCCAGCGCGGTAGACCGCCAGCCGAGCACCGATCTCGCTGGCGAAAGCGCTGTGGAGGCGCAGCGGCCACAGGTCGTGTTCCCCGACGGCGACGAGTTTCGGTATCGGGGAATCCGCCAACACCTGGCGCAAGTCCGGCGCGCGCATCATGAGCTCGATGACCTCGCGAACCGCCTGCCTGCGGGTGAACTCGAAGCGATGGTGGACGAATCGCAGCCGACCCGGTGTCACCTTCGTGAAGTTCTGCTTCACTCCCCAGATCATCAGCGCCGCGCCGACCCGGCCCGTCGCGAGCCCACTGAACCAGCCGATGCGGCTCACCCCTCGAAAGCCCTGGCCCGGCTCCGGCGGGGCACTCAGCAGGGTGATGCTCGCGAACAGCTCCGGCCTGCGCTCGAGGGCGATCTGCGCGACGGTCGCGGCGTAGGAGTACCCAAGCACGTTGGCGACGCCGCCGGACCACTCGAGCATGGCGATCATGTCATCGACGAACAGGTCGTAGTCGTAGTGTGCGCGCGGGGGGACCAGGTGCTCGGGCCCGGCATCCGCTGACTCGTATTGCCCGGCGAGGTCGTAGCTGACGACGTAGTACCCGGCCGCGGCCAGCTCGGGCATCATGAGCGAGAAGTCCTCTTTCGAGCCGGTGACCCCGGGGGCGAGCAGCACCCGCGGATGAGCCGGGTCCCCCATGGTGACGACGGCGAGGCTTCCGCTCGGAGCGTCGAGACGGGTGCCGGACGCGCCATCCGGAAGCACCGACCAGTCGATATCGGGCAGGTTCGCATCACGCTGGGCCGCCTCGTCGAACAACCCGGATCCGAAATGCTCTGCACCGAAAAGCCCGGTGCCGATCTCGTCTGCGCCGGTCGCACCGTCCGGTCGCGGATGCGCCAGGGACCGGATGTCGCGCCTGTCCCGCTTTGCGCCGTCGGCGCGCCCGTCGGAACCGTGCGCTTTCGAACCTCGACCGACCACGCATCAACGATATAGCGCGGCCCTATTCGGAGGGGAGGACTCAGCTGACGAGCTGCGGCACTCCGGCCACCCGGCGCACGAACGCCTGAAGCCGGCGATACACCTCCTGCGACTCCGGGTAACGATAGTTCTGCTGCCAGGTGTGCAGGGTGTTGGTGTTCGTCTTCTCGTAGATGAGCGTCTCGACCGGGATCGAATACCGACGCAGGCTCGCGACGAAGTTGAGATTGGCGCGATAGAAGTAGTCCCGCTCCGACGTGGTGACGAAGACCGGTGGATAGCCCGCATCCAGCCACTCGATCGGCGATAGGAAGTGGGCGGCGCGACGCAGCAGGTGGAGCCTGGTCAATTGCGACGCCGGATGATCGCCTTTCGGCGCCTTCGGTTGCGTGATCCGCGCGGGAAGCAACATCTGGACGAAGTTCAGACTGAGGATGAATCCCTTGTCGAACAGCACCGAGAAGTCGACGATGCTGCAGTGCTGCACGACACCCTTCAGCCGGCCCTTCGGCGTCGCGGGCCGGATGCCATAGTGCTCGGCCAGGTCCGGCTGGAACGAGGATGCCGCGAGCAGCGCCGCGATCTGGCCGCCCGCGGAGTCGCCGCCGAGCACGATCCGGTCCGGATCGCCGCCGAACACCGAGATCGTTTCGGCGACCCAGGACAGCGCGGCGTTGGCATCCTGAAGCATGTGGCTCATCTTGAACCGGGTCGCCATCCGGTAGTTGACGTTCACTACGATCATCCCGCCGACCGCCTGGCTCGCGCAGTACTTGGTAAGTGCGCTCTTATCCCCCGAGGTCCAGCCGCCGCCGTGGAAATACACGTAGACCGGCAGCGGCGCGCTGTCGAGCGCCTCGCGATGGGGAGCGATTACGTCGAGCCGATGTGCCCGGATGCCGTCCCCGACGAAGTCGATGTCGTTGTGATAGTCGACCTCCAGGATCGGTTCTGCGTTGAATCGTGCGTGCTCCCCCGCGCTCATCATGCGCATCAGCATCCGCCAGGTCCAGACCGGGACGCGGCGGACCATCCCGTTTCCTCCGCCGGTCGCGGCGACGGTACGGCGTGCGGCTTTGGTCATCGGCCTACGATAATGTCGGTGGCCGTGACTGGGCTGGGAAACCACAATCAACCGACTGTGCGGGCAAATCGGGTCCCGCGTTTCGGAGGTCACCGCTCGTCGCTAGGGTGAAGTAATGGCCGAAACAGCATCAGACGATCCAGCCGATGCGAACGACGAAGGCTCGCTCAGCGCCGCACAGCGCCGCCGCCTGACCCGTCGCCCTAGCGACAGGGCGATGATCGGCACCCTCGCGTTCAGCGGACTGATCGCCGCGTTCATGCAGACGCTGGTGACGCCGATCATCCCGGAACTCCCACAACTGCTTCAGACCAACACGGCCGACGCGTCCTGGGTGCTCATCTCGACCCTGCTGGCCGCGGCGATCACCACCCCGATCAGCGGACGCCTCGGCGACATGTACGGCAAGCGCCGGGTCGCACTGGTCCTGCTCGCGGTCATGGTCGTCGGCTCGATCGTCTCGGCGCTGTCCGACACCCTCGTGCCGATGATCGTCGGGCGGGCGCTGCAGGGCGTCGGCCTCGGCGTCATCGCGCTCGGCATCAGCATCCTCCGGGATGTGATCCATCCGAAGAACCTCGGCGCAGCGGTCGCCCTGGTCAGCGCGACCCTCGGCGTCGGCGGCGCGGTCGGCCTCCCGCTCGCCGCGGTCATCGCCCAGAACATCGACTGGCACTACCTATTCTGGCTCGCCGCCCTGCTCGGCCTGGCCGCCGTCGTGCTTGTCGCGACGCTCATCCCGGTGAGCACCCTACGCAGCGCGGGCCGCTTCGACTTCGTGGGCTCTGTCGGGTTCGCTATCGCCCTGGTCGGCATCCTGCTGGCAATCTCCAAGGGAGGTGAGTGGGGATGGTCGAGCCCGCTCACCCTCGCCCTCCTGATCGGCGGCGTCGTGGTTCTCGTGATCTGGGGCCTGTTCGAACTGCGCACCGTTGACCCGCTGATCGACCTGCGGGTGGCGGCGCGGCGACCCGTGCTCCTCACCAACATGGCCTCCATCTCGGTTGGCTTCGCCTTCTTCGTCACTACTGCGTCGCTCCCGGTCCTGCTCGAGGCACCTCCGACCACCGGGGTGGGGCTCGGCCTGCCGCTGCTCGCCGCGAGCCTGTGCCTGATGCCGCTCGGTCTCGTCATGTTCCTGCTGTCGCCGGTCGCGGCTCGGCTCTCGAACGCTCGGGGCCCCCGCACCAGCCTCATCCTCGGCGGGGCGGTGATCGCACTGTCGTTCGGCCTCGCGATCGGCCTGATGAGCGAGGTATGGCACGTCATCCTGATTTCGACGCTGGTCGGGGTTGGCGTCGGTTTCGCCTACGCCGCCATGCCGACGCTGATCATGCGCGCCGTGCCACCCAGTGAGACCGCCGCCGCAAACGGCCTGAACTCGGTCATGCGCACGCTCGGCTCGACCGTTGCCGCCACCGTGGTCGGCGTCATCCTGTCGTCGAATTTCGTCGTCGCCGGCGGCATCGATATTCCGACCGCCGCTGCGTTCCGACTCGTGTTCATCGTCGGCACCGGCGTCGTCGTGATCGGCGTCGTCTTCGCGCTGTTCATCCCGCGACGGGACATCCGCTACGTCACCGCCAGCATTCCCATCCAGGAATAGAGCGGACGGACGGCCCGTTTCGCACCCGATGAGCGGGAATGCGGCGAACCCTCAGGTTCGACGCGTTCACTAGCCGAATGAACCTCGACGATATCCCCCTGACCACCATCGATGGCGGTCCAACGACCCTCGCCGAATACGGCGGGAGGGTGAAACTGATTGTCAATGTGGCCTCCCGCTGCGGCCTCGCCCCGCAGTACGAGAAGCTCGAAGCACTACAGAAGACCTACGGCGAGCGCGGTTTCACGGTGCTCGGATTCCCGAGCAACCAGTTCCTGCAAGAGCTCGGCGCAACCGACGCCATCAAGGAGTACTGCTCGACGACCTGGGGCGTCACCTTCCCGATGTTCGAGAAGGTACGAGTGAACGGACGGTCGCAGCATCCGCTCTACGCGGAGTTGACCAAGGCACCGGATGCCGCGGGCAAGGCGGGCAGGATCACCTGGAATTTCGAGAAGTTCCTCGTCACGCCCGATGGCCAGGTGCATCGCTTCCGCCCGAACACCGAACCGGATGCGCCGGAAATCGTCGAGCTGATCGAGGCGTCGCTTCCGCCCGGAAGCGCTACCTAGAGCCCTGGATCCTCAGCGATCCTAGAACCAGACGCTCAGCCACGGCGCGACGAGGGAGCGGAACGATCGATCCACCGCATCCGCCGACCCCGGCCGGAGTTCTGTGATGCGGCCCGCCCTCACCAGGGTGCGTGCGGACACGCCCCCGAGGAAGAGGGCGCCGAGTTCGTTCACGGTGATGGCGATGGCGGCCGCGTCATCCGGGGCCTCCCCATCAAGCGTCGACACCACTGCCGTGCCATCGGCGTCGATCTCGACCAGGATGAGCGCGTCGGCATAGCCAAGCGGATCGGACACGTCGAGCACGATTCGCCCGGGTGCCGCGTAGCTCCGCCCCTCGAGCGCGGCTTTCGGGTCGAGGATTCTCGCCCACAGGTGATCCCGATGGCCCGTCGTGCTCAGTCCCCGGACATCCGAAATCTGCCAGAAGATCGGGTCGTCGATCGGCTGCATCGGTGCCGTGACGGTTGCGACCAAATCCATCTCGAGCAGATAGCGCCAGATTCCCGAATGAGCGTCATCCGTCACGGCGACCAGGTATTTCACCTCGAGGACGTGGGAGGAGAAGTTTGCGCCATCCTTGATGCGATAGATGGCGAAACCCTGCGGCTGCCCTTCCGCGTCGTCGTAACGGACGGCACGCAGGTGCTTCGCCTCGTCGTCATCGTCGGCGACAAGACCGAGAAGCCGCTGCCACAGGTACTCGTCGAGCTGGATCTCGCCGGGAGCACGCAGCCGAACCCGCTCGAGCAGCTCGCGACCGTCCGTCTTCAGCTGCTCCATCGGCACGAGGTGCAGCCGACCGGATGCTGTCGGTCCCGTCCAGGTCACCCGACGAGTGTCGATGGTCAGGTCGGTCACCGTCGCGGTCGGCGCGAAACCGTATCGACTGTAGATCGTCGCCTCTGACACAGTGAGAATCGCAACCGGGATCCCGAGTGCCTTCGCGGTGCGCAACTCGGCTTCGATCAGCTGCCTGGCGATTCCGCGGCGACGATGGGTCGGCGCGACCGTCACGGCACTGATCGCCCAGGACGGGACGGTTCGCTCACCCGGTACCGTCAGCGGTGTCGGCCAGCAGGCGATCGTCGCGACCGGGCCAGCGGCGTCCGCTGCGGTCGCGTCCCACACACCGGTCGTGCGACGGTAACCGGTCTGCAACTGCTCGTCGATCGCGCGCGCCGCGGCGCGGGGCAGGTGGAATCCGCGATTCTCCGCCTGGAGCCAGGCGGAGAATGCGGCAGCGTCGCTCGTGTCGACCAGCTCGAGTCTGAGCCCCTGGTCGGACAACCGGTCGGCGGATTCTGCATCGATCGGCAGCACGGTCGAGTCGTTCTGCGCCCGCTCGATCCTGGCGTCGGCCGCCCCGTCCGGCGAAGGCGGCTGCGCGCGTGCGGTGTGCTTGGGGCTCATCGCTTCAGGCTATCGCCTGCGTGCGCCGGAGCACCTCGCGGCAGGTCAGGCGAACCGCTCGCCGCGTTCGACCGTGATCCCGCGCTGAGTCGCGGCGTCCCACTCATAGACGGGAACGCCGGCGATCAGTACCCGCTCCGCACGCGAGTTGACGTCGAGTGGGTCTCCGGACCACACGACGATGTCGCCATCGAGCCCGCGAGTGATGGAACCGACCCGATCATCGAGTCCGAGGATCGACGCGGGGTTGATCGTGAGCGCCTCGATCGCGACATCCCTCGGCAGGCCGTCCTTGACTGCGAAGGATGCCTGGTGCACGAGGAAGTTGATCGGGACGACCGGGGCGTCCGTGGTGATCGCGACCTTCACACCGGCCCTGGCGATGGCCGCGAGGTTGGCGATGGCGCGATCCTTCAGCTCCACCTTCGACCGGGAGGTGATCATCGGGCCGAAGATCACCGGGATCTCGCGCTCGGCGAGGATGTCGGCGAGCTTGAAGCCCTCTGTGCCGTGGTTGATCACCAGGCGATAGCCGAACTCGTCGGCCAGCCGGATCGCGGTGGCGATGTCGTCGTGGCGGTGCACGTGCTGGTCCCAGGCCAGCTCCCCGTCGAGCACCCTGGACAGAGTGTCGAGCCACAGGTCGCGGCGGAACGGTTCACCCTTGCTTTCGGCGAACGCTCGCTGGGCGGCATAGTGGCGGGCATCCTCGAACGCCTGGCGGATGACGACGGCCACACCCATCCGCGTCGACGGCGTCTTGTCCTTGCCGCCGTAGACCCGCTTCGGGTTCTCGCCGAGCGCCGCCTTCACGCTCACCGAGTTGCTGATCAACTGCTCGTCGATCGTCCGCCCTCCCCAGGTCTTGATGGCGACGGTCAGTCCACCGATCGGGTTGCCGCTGCCCGGCTTGACCACGATGCTCGTGATGCCACCGGAGAGGGCATCCCGGAATCCCTCGTCCTCGATGTCGATCGCGTCGATGGCCCGGCCCGCCGCCATGTTCGGGTTGGTCATCTCGTTGGTGTCGTTGCCGGCAGGACCGTTGGCCTCCTCGTGGATCCCGACGTGCCCGTGCGCCTCGATGAAACCGGGAAGCACCCACTTGCCGGTGGCGTCGATGACGGTCGCACCCTTCGGCACCCGCACTCCGCTGCCGACCTGGGTGATGATCCCGTTCTCGACGATGATCGTTCCACCCTTGATCGGCGCACCGACCACCGGCACGACATACCCGCCGGTGATGGCGACCACCGATGGGGTGGAGGACGATGGGACGGATGTAGCCGAGG
>JAODMG010000221.1 GCA_025464895.1 Microbacteriaceae bacterium
TGCGAGTTGCTTCTTCTGGCTGGCGATCAACTTCGTCGAGCTGACGTGGAAGATGGCCGCGACCTGGCCGATCTCCCCGAAGATGTCACTGAAACCGAGCTTCTTCGGCTGGTACGCGGGCTCCTGGCAGGCGGACGGCGAAACGTAGGTGTTGATCCCCATCGCCTGCAGGTCGGAGCGGGTTCCGGCCCCGTCCGCCGAGAAATTCGACTCCCATCCTGCATAGATCATGTCGGGCTGCTTGGCCAGCACAACCTCCTGCGATGGAACGGTCGAGGCGAGCGTCGGAATCGACGCCGCGGCCGTCGACCATTGCGGAGGAACCGGTCCGTCGGCGAACGCGGAGCCGACGATCTTCGCCCCGAGGCCGAGCGCGAGCAGCATTTCGGTCGAGGTGGACTTGATGGTGATCACCCGTTTCGGAGCGGGACCTGAGAAGTCGACCGTGGTGCCGCAGTTGTCGAGACTGAGCGAAACGGGGGCAGAAGCTGACGGATGCGGTGTGCTGGTCGACGCCGTCGGGGCGCAGCCGGCGAGGGCGAGCGTTGCAACGACGGCGATGACGATGACGCGAGATCGGACGGACAAGGTGACTCCTGCTGCTGGGTGCGGCTGCTGGGCGCTGGCACGGTCATCCGCGAGCGCTACCGGCTTGCGGGAGACCTGCCGCCCCAGATCCGAGTCGACGCACCGCGCCACATCCGGCGCAGGGGTCCTTCGTACGATTCTAAGCGTTTTGACAGCTGATGCTCCGGCCGGGGCCCTACGCGCGAGCGGCCGAGGCGATCTCCGCTGCCACCGAGTCGAACTCCCCGCGCACCTGGCCGGCCGTCACCCGGATGAAGTTGCCGCCGCTGATCGCGAGAAATGGCGTTCCGGCGGCCACCCGGATGCCGGCGGCGGCGAGCCGGACAACCGCGGAACGCTCATCCGACACCCCGATCCAGGTGTTGACACCGTCGGCGGCGACGGTAGGCACGCCGTGTGCGGAGAGTGCCTCTGCGAGCTTGCGCTGCCTGGCCCGGTAGACCCGCCTGGCGTCGTTCACCTCAGACACCGAGCTCGGATCGGTGAGCAGGTCGTGCAGGATGGTCTGCAGCATCCGCGACGTCCACCCCGGGCCGAGGATGCGCCTCGACACCAGTTGGTCGATGAGTTCGGTCGGGCCGCCGATAGCGGCGATGCGCAGGTCCGGCCCGTGCGATTTCGAGAAGCTGCGAACGTGCAGCACCTGGTCCGGCAGCCAGGAGCCGAGGCTCACATCCCTCGTTGCCGAGATCTCGCCGGAGTGGTCGTCCTCGATTACGATCGTCTCACCCGCGCCACGGTTGCTCCGGATGACCCTGGCCAGTTCCTCCGCTCTGGCTCGGGTAAGCGAACGCCCGGTGGGGTTCTGCGCGCGAGGCTGCAGGAGGACGGCGGTCGGACGCAGCTTCAGCGCCGCGGCGAGCGACTCGGGGAGCATCCCATCCGCGTCGAGTTCGACCGGAACCCGAACGGCCCCGAAATGATCGAGCAAGTCGAAGAACGGTGGAAAACCCGGACTCTCGACGATCACCCGATCGCCGAACCGCACCACCAGTTCGAGGGCGCGGGAGATCGCATCGAGCGCTCCGTCGACGACCGTGACTGCCTCGACCTCGTACGGCCAGGTGTCGCGCAGGACTGTCTCGAGCTCCGGGATGACCGGTTCGGTGAGGTAACTGGTGGTTCCGGCCCTGGTCGACACCCGCGACAGCGCCGGGCCGATCGCGGGCAGGAGTTCCGGGTCAGGCGTTCCTGTGGACAGGTCGAGCCTGGTCGCCTCCAACTGACCGGCGAGCCCCTGGAATCGGGGAGGAAGCCAGCGCCTGGATGTCGCGCGCACGAAGCTCCCGCTTCGACCACGCGAGACGATCAGCCCGACACCGGAAAGGGCCTGCCAGGCGTGACTGACCGTCGCCGGGCTGATCCGCAGGTCGGCGGCCAGCGCACGGACGGTCGGAAGACGATCGCCGGGGGCGAGGTCGCCCGAGCTGATCATCCGCGCAATGGCCGCCGCGATCCCCTGGGGTGTCGACTCCTCGATTTGTGCCGCGACCGGCTTCATGGCGTCGGTCCGATCTCAACCATTGATCTGCTCTCGATTCGCATCTATGTTTACGCCAACGCCGCAAATAGAACTGTCTCGAAATGTTTACGGTGAACGATAACAAAACGAGTATCCCACTGGAGGCCCAGATGACAGTCGTACGTGCAGCGCTGACCCAGACCACCTGGACCGGCGACAAGGAATCGATGATCGCGAAGCACGAGCAGTTCGCCAGGGATGCCGCCGCGCAGGGCGCCCAGATCATCTGCTTCCAGGAGCTGTTCTACGGGCCGTACTTCGGCATCATCGAGGATGCCAAGTACTACGACTACGCCGAATCCGTTCCGGGGCCGACGGTCGAGCGATTCCAGGCGCTCGCGAAGGAGCTCGGCATCGTGATCGTGCTTCCCGTCTACGAGGAAGAAATGCCCGGCGTGTACTACAACACGGCCGCGGTGATCGACGCGGACGGCAGCTACCTCGGCAAATACCGAAAGCACCACATCCCGAATCTTCCGCAGTTCTGGGAGAAGTTCTACTTTCGCCCTGGCAACCTCGGCTACCCGGTCTTCGACACCGCGGTCGGCAAGGTCGGCGTCTACATCTGTTACGACCGGCATTTTCCGGAAGGATGGCGCGAGCTCGGCCTGAACGGAGCCCAACTGGTCTTCAACCCGTCCGCCACCAAACCCGGGCTCTCGAACCGGCTGTGGGAACTGGAGCAGCCCGCTGCCGCCGCGGCGAACCAGTACTTCATCGGCGCGAACAACCGTATCGGCACAGAGTCGGACGAGTTCGGCGACGACGCGGTCACCTTCTACGGCAGTTCGTATTTCGTCGACCCGCGCGGCAACTACGTCGGCGATGTCGCTAGCGAGGACAAGAGCGAGGTGGTCGTGCGCGACCTCGACCTCGATGTGCTGCGCGAGGTCCGGAACGCCTGGCAGTTCTACCGCGATCGTCGGCCGGACTCGTACACCGCGACGGTCGCACCGTGATCAACAGTCGCACCGTGACCGGGGAGGAACGGGAATGAAGACCCTCATCAAGAACGGCACTGTAGTCAATTCGACCGGCACGGCATCCGCGGACGTCCTCATCGACGGCGAAGCAATCGCGGCGGTGCTCGCGCCGGGATCGACCCTGCTCGGGTTCGACCTGGAGTCGAACGTCGACAGCGTGATCGACGCGACGGGCAAGTACGTCATTCCCGGCGGCATCGACGCGCACACCCACATGGAGATGCCGTTCGGCGGTACATTCGCCAGCGACACATTCGAGACCGGAACGCGCGCTGCGGCCCACGGCGGAACGACCAGCATCGTCGACTTCGTCGTGCAGTACGCCGGCGAGAACGTGATCGACCAATTCCAGCTCTGGCACGAGAAGGCGCGTGGAAACTGTGCGATCGACTATGGCTTCCATCAGATCCTGAGCGACGTGCAGGACTCATCCCTGACGGCGATGGACGAGTTGCTGAAAGAGGGCGTCTCGAGCTTCAAGCTGTTCATGGCGTACAAGGGCGTCTTCCTCTCGGATGACGGCCAGATCGTGAAGGCGATGCAGCGGGCCGCGAGCAACGGGTCGATGATCATGATGCACGCCGAGAACGGAAGCGTGATCGACCTGCTCGTGAAGCAGGCCATCGCCGCAGGGAACACCTCGCCGATCTACCACGGGCTCACCCGGCCGTGGCAGGCGGAGGAGGAGGCGACCCACAGGGCAATCATGCTCGCCAACCTCACCGGAGCGCCGCTGTACGTCGTGCACGTGAGCGCGAAGCAGGCGGTCCAGCAGATCGCCGCCGCCCGCGACAACGGCCAGAACGTGTTCGGCGAGACCTGCCCGCAATACCACTACCTCTCGCTCGAGGAGCAGCTCGGCGCGCCTGGGTTCGAGGGGGCGAAGTGGGTCTGCTCTACCCCGCTGCGTTCCCGGGAGGAGGGGCATCAGCACCACATGTGGCAGAGCCTGCGCACCAACGACATCCAGATGGTCTCGACCGATCACTGCCCGTTCTGCATGAAGGGCCAGAAGGACATGGGGCTGAACGATTTCTCCAAGATCCCGAACGGCATCGGTTCGGTGGAACACCGGATGGACCTGCTCTACCAGGGGGTCGTCGACGGCAGGATCTCACTCGAGCGCTGGGTGGAGGTCACGTCGACCACGCCCGCGCGGATGTTCGGGATGTACGGCAAGAAGGGCGTCATCCAGCCAGGTGCCGACGGGGATGTCGTCGTCTACGACCCGAACGGGCACACCTCCATCGGTCTCGGAAAGACCCACCACATGAATATGGACTATTCGGCATATGAGGGCTTCGAGATCGACGGGCACGTTGACACCGTGATCTCCCGCGGCAAGGTCGTCGTGGACGACAACAAATATCTCGGCACCAAGGGTGACGGCAAATACTTCGCTCGCGGCCTCTCGCAGTACCTGATTTAGGAGCGATGCATGGAATTCGGTGCAGTACTGCAGACCAACCCGCCGGCCTCCCGCACCGTCGCGCTGGCCAAGCTCGCTGAGCAGCACGGCTTCGGCTACGTCTGGACCTTCGACTCCCACCTTCTCTGGGAGGAGCCCTATGTGATCTACAGCCAGATCCTGGCCGAGACGCACCGGGTGAAAGTCGGGCCGATGGTCACCAATCCGGCGACCAGGGACTGGACCGTCACGGCATCCATCTACGCCACCCTCAACGAGATGTACGGCAACCGCACCATCTGCGGCATCGGCAGGGGAGACTCCGCCGTGCGGGTGACCAATGGCGCGCCGACCAGCCTAAAGACACTGCGCGAATCGATCCACGTCATCCGGGAACTCGCGAACAGCAGAAGCGTCGAATACAACGGTGCCCAGCTGCGGTTTCCGTGGAGTATCGGCTCAGAACTCGACATCTGGGTCGCGGCATACGGCCCGCTCGCGCTCAAGCTGGCGGGCGAGGTCGGCGACGGCTTCATCCTGCAGCTCGCGGACCTCGACATCGCCGAATGGATGATCGCCACGGTGCGGAAGGCCGCTGAGGCCGCCGGGCGCGACCCGCTCGCCGTCAAGTTCTGCGTCGCCGCTCCGATGTACATCGGCGACGACCTCGAGCACATGCGCGACCAGTGCCGCTGGTTCGGAGGGATGGTCGGAAACCACGTCGCCGACATCGTCGCGAAGTACGGCGAGAACTCCGCGGTGCCGAAGGCCCTCACCGACTACATCAAGGCGCGGGAGGGTTACGACTACAACGAGCACGGACTCGCGGGCAACACCCACACCGCCTTCGTGCCGGACGACATCGTCGACCGCTTCTGCCTGCTCGGTACCGCGGATGATCACATCCGCAAGCTGAAGGCGCTGAAGGAGCTCGGCGTCGACCAGTTCGCCGGTTACCTTCAACACGACAACAAAGAGGAGACCCTCCGGGTGTACGGCGAGACTGTGATCCCAGCTCTTCGAGAGCATATTGTCGCCAAAGCCTGAAACAATCGATCTGCAGAACCCCAATCAGAACGCCTTTCAGAACGGCTTTCAGGACGGATAAGCAATGAGTCACACTCCCAATCCGGCAGACGGCAAGCTCGCCTACGACCTCGACCGGGCACACGTGTTCCATTCGTGGTCTGCACAGGGATCGCTCAAACCCTTCGTGATCGCCGGCGGGCTCGCGAGCACGGTGTGGGACTACGACGGCAAGGAGTATCTCGACTTTTCGAGCCAGCTCGTCAACTCGAACATCGGGCACCAGCATCCCGCGGTCATCGCCGCGATCAAGGAGCAGGCCGACACCATGACCATGGTCGCCCCTGCCCACGCGAACCTGACCAGGGGGCAGGCCGCCAAGCGCATCCTCGACAAGGCGGGACGACCGTTCAACAAAGTCTTCTTCACCAACGGCGGTGCGGATGCCAACGAGAACGCGATTCGGATGGCGCGGCTCGTGACCGGGCGGGACAAGATACTGTCCCACTACCGCTCGTACCACGGCAACACCGGAGCGGCGATAGTGGCGACCGGGGACTGGCGCCGGGTTCCGAACGAGTTCGCTCGAGGCCACGTGCACTTCTTCGGACCGTTCGCCTACCGCTCGGAATTCTGGTCTGACTCGGTTGAGCAGGAGTCGGAGCGCGCGCTTCGGCACCTGGAACGGGTCATCCAATCAGAGGGGAAGGATTCGATCGCCGCAATCCTGCTGGAGACCATCCCGGGCACCGCCGGAGTCCTCGTTCCGCCGCCGGACTATCTGGCCGGGGTGCGGGCGCTGGCAGACAAGTACGACATCCTGTTGATCCTCGACGAGGTCATGTGCGGGTTCGGCCGGGCCGGCGAGTGGTTCGCCTTCCAGGCATTCGACGTCGTCCCCGACCTGATCACCTTCGCCAAGGGCGTCAACTCCGGCTATGTCCCGGCCGGAGGCGTGGTCATCTCGGAGTCGATCGCGAACAAGTTCGACGACGACGTGTTCCCCGGCGGGCTGACCTACTCCGGGCATCCGCTCGCGATGGCGTCGATCGTCGCAGCCCTCGACGCGATGACCTCCGAAGGCATCATCGACAATGCCAGGACCATCGGTGCCGATCACCTCGGCCCGGGTCTTCGCGCTCTCGCCGAAAAGCATTCGGTGATCGGGGAAGTGCGTGGACTCGGAGTGTTCTGGGCACTCGACCTGGTCGAGGATCGGACGAGTTGCCAGCCGGTGTCGAGCGCGGTGGTCGGCGCGCTCAAGGGCGAACTGATGGCGCGAGGACTCCTTCCGTTCTTCGCGGACAACCGCCTCCACGTCGTCCCGCCGTGCGTCGTCACCCCGGACGAGGTCGCTCGCGCGCTCGCCATCTACGACGAGGCATTCAGCGCGGTTGAGAAGGAGTAGGGGCAGCGCCGCAGCGCCGCCCGGCCACTCCGGCTAAACTTGTGCGGTGTCACATCCCACTAAATCTCCCTACGCAATCGACGTGTTCGACCTGCTGCATCGCCCGGGCGAGATGCGAGAGCGTTCGCTCGAGATCGTCGTCCCTGAGCCGTTCGGCAACGCGGTGATCGGCGTCAAAGCGGCAAGCGTGCTCGACGTCGACCTGCGGATGGAGTCCCTGCACGACGGCATCCTGGTTACCGCGGACGTCGAGGGTGTGGCATCCGGCGAGTGCGGTCGCTGCCTCATCGACATCGAACAGGGGGTCGAAGTCGAAATTCAGGAGCTTTTCGCGTATTCTCAAGACGAAGCTTTTGAGTACGAGGTTCAAACCGACACGATTGACCTCGAACCAGTCATCAGGGATGCGGTGGTTTTGTCACTGCCGTTCCAACCGGTCTGTCAAGAAGATTGTCTCGGCCTGTGCCCGCAGTGTGGGGTGCGGCTGCTCGATAACCCGGGTCATGAGCACGAAGCGCCCGTCGATCCACGCTGGGCCGCCCTTGCTGGACTTGAAGGACTGGGCAACGACGAACCGAACGATGTAGCTGGTACCAGTACTGGTGCCACCGAAGAGAAGAGATAGCCATGGCAGTACCGAAGCGCAAGATGTC
>JAODMG010000223.1 GCA_025464895.1 Microbacteriaceae bacterium
GCCGGCGGGACGCATCCGCACGCTTGTGGTCAAATATGTCGCCGCCGCAGTCTTCTGTGTCGCCGCGGTCCTGGTCGTTGCGCTCGCCGGCATCGTGATCGGACTCGCCCTCTTCCCGGTTGGCCCCGTCACCCTGCTCTCCGGCGACACCGTTTCGGCTGGCGAAGGACTGGCACGACTGGCGCTTATTTCGGCGTATGTCGTTGTATCACTGCTCGGCCTGTCGGCGATCGGCCTGTTCATCTCGACGCTGACCGATGTACCGGTCGGCGCGATGGCGGCGACCATCGTCCTCTCCGTCACAGTCCAGGTCCTGGATGCGCTCCCTCAGTTGGACTGGCTGCATCCGTGGCTCTTCAGCCACTACTGGCTCGGGTTCGCCGACCTGCTCAGGCAGCCCATCTCCTGGGCGTCGTTCGGCGACAACGCACTGCTGCAGCTGGGATACGCGGTCGTCTTTGGGGCGTTGGCCTATAGCCGCTTCGTGACCAAGGACATCCTCTCCTAGCCTCCGCCGGAGGCAATTGCTCTCTCGCGTGGCGCGTACGCCAACCCGGGTCACCAGCACGATCGCGCAGCACAGCGTGCGCGCCGTTAAACGCTCGTAACACCCCGTTGCTAAGCTGTGTCGACAACAGAACATCGGCCGCAACACGATGCGGGAGAGTCCACCGAAGCGGGTGGACACCGAAGGAGCAAGCCTCCCCGCCAATCTCTCAGGTATCCGTACCGCATCGAACTGGCCACTCTGAAAAGTGGTCCCGTAATGGGACCCGCCCACGGTGAAAGCTGACGACAGTCGGCGAAGCTCTCAGGCCTATGACAGAGGGGGAGTTCTTGACCAGCCCACGCGTGCCAGGAGAACTCTTTGCCAGACGTCCGTTATTCACCACTGCACCAGGTTCACCTGGATGCCGGCGCCAGCTTCACCGATTTCGCCGGCTACCAGATGCCGGTGCGCTACTCGAGCGACCTTGCAGAACACCACGCGGTGCGCACGGCGGCCGGACTGTTCGACCTCTCGCACATGGCCGAGATCGTGGTCGAAGGTCCAGAAGCGGCGGCCGCGCTCGATTTCGCGCTGGCGGGAAAGCTCTCCGCGATCGCCGTCGGCCAGGCGAAGTACTCCCTCCTCCTTTCCCCGGATGGCGGCGTGATCGACGACCTGGTCGTCTACCGCACCCATCCTGACCGGTTCGGCGTCGTCGCCAACGCCTCGAATCGCTTCCAGGCCGCCGGGGCCATCGCCGCCCGAGCAGCCGAATTCGATGCGACGGTAGTGGATGAGAGCGACGACGTCGCCCTGATCGCCGTGCAGGGCCCGGCGTCCCTCGCGATTCTCGAGGGCCTGGCCGACCTGGTCACCGAGAAGAGCGCGCGAGACCTCGGGTACTACTGGAGCACACTCGGCACCTACCGCGGCACCGAGATCATGATCGGGCGAACCGGGTACACCGGCGAAGACGGTTACGAGCTGTACGTCACGAACTCGGTGGCGACGGATCTCTGGAACGAGTTGGCCGCGGTCGGCGCGGCGCACGGCCTGGTTCCGGCCGGTCTCGCCAGTCGCGATACCCTTCGACTCGAAGCCGGGATGCCGCTCTACGGTCACGAACTCGGCATCGACACGTTCCCGGCGCAGGCCGGTCTCGGCCGCGTCGTCAACCTCAAGAAGGAGGGAGACTTCGTCGGACGCGCGGCGGTCGAAGCCGGTCCGCCGGACGGAGCCAGGGTGCTGGTCGGGCTGGTCGCGGAAGGAAAGCGCGCGGGGCGAGCCGACTATCCGGTCTACGACGCGGACGACCGCGAGATCGGCATCGTGACGAGTGGGGCACTGTCGCCGACGCTCGGATATCCGATCGCGATGGCGTACGTGGATCCCGAGAAGTCCGAGCAGGGCACCGAACTGTTCATCGACGTGCGCGGAACCCGCATCCCGGCATCCGTCGCAGCACTCCCGTTTTACACACGAGCGAAAGAGACAAACTAATGGCAGAGCAGACCACGCTCAAGTACACGGCCGAGCACGAGTGGATCCTCGTCGACGGCGACACGGCGACCATCGGCATCACCGCGTACGCGGCTGACAAGCTCGGTGACGTCGTCTTCGTCGACCTACCGTCGGTCGGCGACACCGTCGCGATCGGAAAGGTGGTCGGTGAGATCGAGTCCACGAAATCCGTCGGCGAGCTGTTCGCCCCGGTCAACGGCACGGTCACCGAGGTGAACGACGCGGTCGTCGCCTCACCAGAGCTCGTGAACAGCGATCCTCTCGGGGACGGCTGGATGATCAAGGTCGCCTTCACAGAACTGCCGGAGCTGCTCAGCTTCGACGAGTACACCGCGCTGGTAGGGGAGTAGTGCCGAAGGACATGCAGAAGAGTTTCACAACCTCGAAGTTCGGAACGTTCGCCGAACGGCACATCGGTACGGATGCGAAAACCCAGCGGGTCATGCTCGATGCGCTCGGCTACCGCTCGGTTGATGCGCTGGTCAATGCCGCCGTTCCTTCGTCGATCTCGGTCGATGCGTTCCGTTCCGCCGCGGCATCCGTCCTGCCTCCCGCCGCGACCGAGCGTGAGACTCTCGCCGAGCTTCGCGGGCTCGCCAATCGCAACCGGGTCAACCGATCGATGATCGGCCTCGGCTACTACGACACGATCACCCCGACCGTGATCAAGCGCAATGTGTTCGAGAACCCCAGCTGGTACACCGCGTATACGCCGTACCAGCCGGAGATCTCGCAGGGGCGCCTCGAAGCGCTCATCAATTTCCAGACCATGGTCAGTGAGCTCACCGGGCTCGACACGGCAAACGCCTCGATGCTCGACGAGGGCACCGCCGTTGTCGAGGGGATGCTCCTCGCGCGCCGGGCGTCGAAGTCGTCATCGACCGTTTTCATCGTCGACGCAGACACGCTTCCGCAGACGAAGGCGCTGCTCCAGAATCGCGCAGCAGCCGTCGGCATCTCGCTTGTGGAACTGCCGCTCGCGGACACCGAGCCGACCGATCTGCCGGACGGCTTCGGCATCTTCATCCAGTACCCCGGCTCGTCAGGCCGCATCTGGGATCCGGCCGCCGTCATCGCCGCGGCCAAGGCGGCAGGCGCCGTCGCCGTCGTTGCCGCCGACCTTCTCGCGATCACCCTGATCGCCAGCCCTGGAGAACTCGGTGCGGATGTCGCGGTCGGCACCAGCCAGCGCTTCGGTGTTCCGATGGGCTTCGGTGGTCCCCACGCCGGTTACATGGCCGTGCGCAAGGGCTTGGAACGCCAGCTCCCCGGACGCCTCGTCGGTGTGTCGCAGGACGCAACCGGCCATCCCGCCTACCGGCTGTCGCTGCAGGCGCGGGAGCAGCACATCCGTCGTGAAAAAGCGACCAGCAACATCTGCACAGCGCAGGTGCTGCTCGCCGTGATGGCATCGATGTACGCCGTCTACCACGGGCCGGCCGGGCTCAAGCACATCGCCGAGACGATCACCCACCGGGCACGATTCCTTGCCGATGCCGCAACGGATGGCGGCCACACCGTCGTCTCCGGCAACTACTTCGACACGCTGACGCTCTCGACCGACCGCGCGGCGGATCGCCTGGTGAAGGCGGCATACGACGCGGGATTCCTGATCCACAAGGTGGACGAGGACCACGTCCAGCTCTCCGTCGACGAAACGACGAGCGACGAGGAACTCCTCGCCATCGCGGCCGTTCTCGGCGCAGAGGACGAGCTGCTCACCGGCAGGGCCGAAGCGCGCACCGAGATCGAGGGATGGATTCCGGCCGAGCTCCTTCGCACCAGCGAGTTCCTGACGCATCCGGTGTTCAACACCCATCGCTCGGAGACGAGCATGATGCGCTACCTCAAATACCTCGCTGACAAGGACTACGCGCTCGACCGCGGGATGATCCCGCTCGGCTCCTGCACGATGAAGCTGAACGCCGCGACCGAGATGGAAGCGGTGAGCTGGCCAGAGTTCGCCAACATCCATCCGTTCGCTCCCGAGGCGGATGTCGACGGGTACCTGACCCTGATCGAGCAACTCCAGGGCTGGCTGGCCGAGGTCACCGGGTACGACACCGTCTCGCTGCAGCCGAACGCGGGCAGCCAGGGAGAGCTCGCAGGATTGCTCGCGATCCGCGGCTACCACCTCGCTGCCGGCAATACCCAGCGCACCGTCTGCCTCATCCCGTCGAGCGCCCACGGCACGAACGCCGCCTCCGCCGTGCTCGCCGGCATGAAGGTCGTCGTCGTCGCCTGCGACGAGCTCGGCAACGTCGACCTGGACGATCTCCGTGCCAAGATCGCGGACCACCGCGACGAACTCGCGGCACTGATGATCACCTACCCGTCGACGCACGGTGTCTACGAGCACGAGGTCGGTGCGATCTGCAAGGCCGTTCACGATGCGGGCGGGCAGGTCTACGTCGATGGTGCCAACCTGAACGCGCTGCTCGGCTTCGCCCGTTTCGGGGACTTCGGCGGCGACGTCTCGCACCTCAACCTGCACAAGACGTTCTGCATCCCTCACGGCGGCGGTGGCCCGGGTGTCGGCCCGGTCGCGGCCAAGGCGCACCTTGCTCCATACCTGCCAGGGCATCCGCTCGCGCAGCGCGACCTCCATGTCGGCGCTCCGGTCAGTGCGGCGCCGTACGGTTCACCCAGCATCCTGCCGATCAGTTGGGCGTATGTCCGGATGATGGGCGCCGACGGCCTCAAGCGCGCGACGGGTGCCGCGGTGCTCGCGGCCAACTACGTCGCAGCCAGGCTCCGCGACCACTATCCGGTGCTCTATTCCGGAGACAACGGCCTGGTCGCGCACGAGTGCATCATCGACCTTCGCCCGCTCACCGAGGCGACCGGAGTGACGGTGGACGATGTCGCGAAGCGCCTGATCGACTACGGGTTCCACTCGCCGACGATGAGCTTCCCGGTGGCTGGCACACTCATGGTCGAGCCGACCGAGAGCGAAGACCTGCCGGAGATCGACCGGTTCGTCGCGGCCATGATCGCGATCAAGGCAGAGGCGGATGCGGTCGCCGCCGGCGAATGGCCCGCAAACGACAATCCGTTGGTGCACGCGCCGCACACCGCGCAGTCTGTGATCGAGGGGGAGTGGCAGCACTCGTACTCGCGCGAGACCGCCGTCTACCCGGTGCAGAGCCTCATCCGCAACAAGTACTGGCCGCCGGTGCGCCGCATCGACCAGGCCTGGGGAGACCGCAACCTGTTCTGCGCCTGCCCGCCGCCCGAGGCGTTCGAGTAACGCGCGTTCGTTCTCGCGGCGGGAGCCATGACTCCCGCCGCGAGCACCGTGCTACCGCCGCGAGGCTGGCACGCGGATGCAGGGGCCTCAGTGCGCTGGTAGCCCGAACAGTGCGGGGAACGCGGATGCCGCCCACGGGTACCCGACAAAGACCGCCGTGTCGATAATGAAGTGCGCGATCACGAGAGGGAGCACCCGCTTGTACCGGGTGTACAGCCAGCCGAACAACAGCCCCATGATCAGGTTCCCGACGAACGCGCCGTAGCCCTGGTAGAGGTGGTAGCTGCCCCGCAGCACCGCGCTGGCGACGATGATCTGCCACGTGCCCCACCCGAGCTGACGCAGGCGCGTGAACAGGTATCCGATGACGATGACCTCTTCCTGCAGCCCGGCCCGGAGGGCGGAGAGGACCAGGATCGGCACGGTCCACCAGTAGGTGCCCAGCGCTGTCGGCACAACGGTGACGCTGATGCCGACGGCCTTGCCGACCACATAGAGGGCGATTCCGGGGATACCGATCAGGAAGGCAAGGCCGAGCCCCCACCCGGCATCCCGCCATGGCCGTCGAAAATCGAGGCCGAGGCGACCGAGGTGAGGCGATGCGGCCTGCCACAGGAGGAATCCGACGAGGGCAACAGGAACCAGGTCGAAGAACAGTGCAAGGAATTGATAGACCAGGTCGAACGCGGGCCGGCTGCTCAGTGGGGCGTTGATGGTCGCGGTTTGGCTGGACAGCGGCTTAGCCCGGGTTGCCAGATCGACGATGTTGACGATTGAATAGATCGCGGATGCCCCGAGCGAGAGGCCGAGAACCAGGAGTATCTCCGCGCCGATTCGACCACGGGTAAGCACACCGCTCTCGGCGAAAGCAGGATTTTCGCTGGGAGAGCCCGATCGGATCTCGGTAGCTTTCGACGTTTGGCCAGACTGCACTTGCACGATCGTACGCTCTAACTCGCGCTTAAATAGGGTGTGACCCCAGCCGAGAACGCTCGATTATTCTGAAATCACGTAGTTTGACGCAATGAATGATCGCCTAGCGCAACAATTCCGTTCGACTGTTACCACTGTGTAACGTTTCCCCCTACAGTTTTGTCAGGGAGGCCAACATGCTTATGGTTTTCCTATCCAGCGTGCGGCAGAACGCTAGGACTCGTCCTGCCGTCAGCTCATCTTGCACAGGAGGAAAATTGAAAATCACAAGACGAAGGGCCCGGCACGCGATTGCCGCGATTGCCATTGCCGGCACCGCAGCACTCGCATTGGCGGCCTGCACGACATCGGGGACAACGACCCCGTCCGCGGGTACGGGTGGCACCGTTTCCGTCGCCGTCGTCAACGACTTCACGTCGTTCAACTCGTCAACGCCGCAGGGAAACCTGGACACGAACGGTCAGGTCGGTTACCTCGACGGTTCATACGGCACCGGATTCCAGTACATCGACAGCGACTTCAAGATCGTTCACGACACCAAGTTCGGCACCTTCGAGAAGACCTCGGACAGCCCGCAGACGGTGAAGTACACGCTGAACAAAGGCCTCAAGTGGTCTGATGGACAGCCGATCACCGCTGACGACATGGTACTCGCCTGGGCCATCGGCTCCGGCTACTACGACAGCGCAACCTTCGACCCGACATCCGGAGACGTGACCAAGGGCACGCAGTACTTCCAGATCGCGGCAAGCACCGCGGGTCTCGACGCGACGTCGTTCCCGAAGGTGAGCAGTGACAACCTCTCGATCACGCTGACGTACTCCACCCCATACGTGGACTGGGAGCTCGTCAACCCGATCGCGCAGCCGGCTCACATCGTCGCCGAGAAGGCGGGCCTCAAGTCGGCCGCCGACCTGACGAAGTTGCTGAAGGGCCTCCCGAAGGGTGACCCGAGCAATCCGGCCGCCCCGGACCCGACTCTCGACAAGGCAGCGAAGTTCGTCAACACCGGTTACGACGTGACCGCGTTCCCCACCGACAAGACCCTGACGGTGTCGAGTGGTCCGTTCGTCGTTTCTTCATGGACGCCGGGCCAGTCGCTCACGATGACCCGCAACAAGTACTACGCGGGCGGTCTCGTGCCGAAGATCGATTCGATCGTCTTCCGGTTCATCGGTGACGCGAGTGCGCAGGTAACGGCTCTCCAGAACGGCGAGGTCGATGTCATCAACCCGCAGGCATCTGCGGATACGTTGACGGCGCTCAAGCAGGCCGGTGCCAAGGTCCTGACCGGCGACCAGGTGTCGTACGACCATCTCGACCTGAACTTCGGTTCCCCGGTGTTCAAGGACAAGACGATCCGTGAGGCGTTCCTGAAGACGATCCCGCGCCAGCAGATCCTGGACTCGATCGTCACCCCGGTGAACCCGAAGGCAAAGGTCCTGGACTCGCAGATCTTCCTGCCGGCCAACCCGCCGTATGACGCGACAGTCAAGATGAACGGATCGTCCGCGTACGACAAGGTCGACATCGAAGGCGCGAAGGCGCTGCTGAAGGGCGCAACGCCGACCATCCGCATCCTGTACAACACGGCGAACCCGAACCGGGTCGACGAGTTCCAGGCGATCCAGGCGTCCGCCGCCAAGGCGGGCTTCAAGATCGTGGATGCCGGATCCCCGCAATGGAGCTCGCTGCTCCCGGGTGGAGACTACGACGCCTCGCTCTTCGGTTGGATCAGCCCGGGTGCCGGAACCTCTGCGCTTCCGCAGTTGTTCTCCAGCCAGGGTGGCGGTAACTACAACAAGTACACGGGCGCCAACAAGGATGCACTCGCAACGCAGACGACACTGGACCCGAAGAAGCTGATCACGCTCGAGCAGGCTATCGACAAGCAGACGTTCACTGACGCGTATGGCCTGCCGCTGTTCCAGCTCCCGGGTGTATTCGGCACGTCGACTCGCGTCAATGGCATCAAGTACATGGGCAACCAGACTGGTCCGTTCTGGAACTTCTGGGAGTGGTCGGTCAAGAAGAGCAGCTAGTACGCTCTCGCCGGTCGGGTTCCTCGGGCAGAAGCCCGGGGAACCCTCCGCTGCGGGGTGTCGGGAGCACGGCTTCCGGTGCCCCGCACTCTCGCGATTTCCGCGAGTTGTTCATGTAAGGTTCCAACGATCAACCCATGACGTGGGATGGTTTGCGATGCACTCCGCACATCGCATCCACGAGTGAGGTAACAATCCAAATGGCGAGTTTTATTCTGAGGCGCCTGCTTGTCTCGGTACTCATTCTCATTGCCGCATCATTTGTGATGTACATGATGGTGGCGTATTCGAGCGACCCCCTCCAGGCACTCCTGGGCAGCAACTCGCCGAACAAGCTGCAGTTGATCGCCGACCTCTCCCGGCGTCTCCAGCTCGACGTGCCGCCGCCGCTCCGATGGGCGATGTGGCTCGGCGGTGTTGCAAAGTGCGTCATTCCTTTCGCCAACGCCTGTGACCTCGGTTCCACCGTCTCGAATGCGCAGGTCGTCGACATCCTGCCTACCGCGCTCGCGTCGACCCTGCAGCTCGTGACGATCGCGCTCGTAGTCGCGATCTTCCTGGGTGTCACCATCGGTATCGTCACCGCCCTTCGCCAGTACAGCGGACTCGACAACACCGTCACCTTCGTGAGCTTCTTCCTCTACTCGCTTCCCTCGTTCCTGATCGCGGTGCTGCTCAAGGAGTTCATCGCGATCGACTTCAACGACTTCCTTCGGAACCCGATCATTCCCTGGTGGGTCATCGTCGCAATCGCCGTGGTCGCCGGCGCGATCTGGCAATCGCTCATCGGCGGTGACGGCCGAAGACGACTGACCGTGTTCGGCATCTCCGGTGTCGCCACCGGAGTGGTCCTGTGGCTGATGTCCATGACCGACTGGTTCCTGCACCCTGGCCTCGGACCGGTGGTTGTGGTGATCATAGTTGTCGGCATCGTCGTCGGGACGACGGCTCTTATCGGTGGCCTTCAAAACAGACGAACGCTGTTGACAGCAGGCATCAACGGTGCCATCGCCATCGTGGCCTACTTTGCTCTCCAGCCCCTCTTCAACATCTCATCCGCCGGCACCCTGTTCATCCTGTCCCTGGTCACCCTCGGAGTCGGAATGCTGAGCGGATACCTGGTCGGCGGATACGACCGCGCCCAGAACGTGAAGGTCGGCGCCATTACCGCAGTGGCGACCGGCGCCTTCATCCTTCTCGACCGGATAATGCAGTCCTGGCCGACCTATCTCAACGACACAACCGGGCGCCCGATTGCGACGGTCGGATCCTCCACACCCGGGCTCAGCGGCGATGTCTGGGTGTCCACGCTCGATACCTTCACCCACCTGGTCCTGCCGACCGCAGCGCTTCTCCTCATCTCGTTCGCCAGCTACACCCGTTATTCACGCGCCGGGATGCTCGAGGTGCTCAACCAGGACTACATCCGCACGGCTCGCGCCAAGGGCATGCCGGAGCGCACCGTCATCGTGCGGCACGCATTCCGCAACGTGTTGATCCCGATCACCACGCTGGTGGCATTCGATGTCGGGGCGCTGCTCGGTGGCGCGGTGATCACGGAGAAAGTGTTCGCGATCCCGGGGATGGGAAACCTGTTCAACTCCGGGCTGTCGCGCGGCGACCTGAACCCGGTAATGGGCTATTTCGTGATCATCGCGGCCATGGCCATCATTTTCAACTTTCTCGCTGACCTCGCCTATGCGGGTCTCGACCCGAGAGTGAGGGTCAGGTAATGACGACACCAGTTCTTGCAGACAACCCGACCATGCCTGAGACGAAGGCGCCGGAAAGCCAGGGGCGGCTCATCTTCCGCCGGTTCCTCTCCAACAAGCTCGCCGTCGTGTCGGTCATCCTGGTCCTCGGAATCATCATCTTCGCGACGTCGGCCATCGGTCTCGGTCCGATTCCCGGCTGGTGGAAGTACGGCTACAAAGACCTCAATCCCCAGTTGAACCAGGGCGCTCCGACCCTGTCCCTCTGGCCGACCTGGCTCGGCGGGAAAGGCTTCAGCTTCGGCGAACATCCGTTCGGCCAGGACCGCATCGGCAAGGACTACTTCGCCATGACGATGAGGGGGATTCAGAACTCGTTCCTCGTGATGATCGTCCTCGGCGTCATCGCCAGCGTCGTCGGCGTCGTGGTCGGCGCGGTCGCCGGGTACTACCGCGGCACGGTGGACGCGATCCTGATGCGGATCACCGACGTGTTCATTGTCATCCCGGCACTCGTCATCGGCTCGGTCGTCGGTCACTGGTTCGGAGGACTCGGCGCGCTCGTGCTCGCGATCATGCTCGGATTCTTTTCCTGGATGGGGATCGCCCGTCTGGTCCGCGGGGAATTCCTGTCACTGCGGGAGAGGGAATTCGTCGAGGCCGCCCGAGTGGCCGGAGCGTCGGACTCTCGCATCATCTTCAAGCACATCCTGCCGAATGCCATCGGCGTCGTGATCGTGAGCTCAACGCTCATCATGGCCTCGGCGATCCTGCTCGAGACGGCGCTGAGCTTCCTCGGATACGGCATCCGGTCCCCTGATGTGTCCCTCGGCCTGCTGATCAGCTCGAATGAGTCCGCGTTCCAGACCCGGCCGTGGTTGTTCTGGTGGCCCGGTGCGTTCATCGTCGCGCTCGCGCTGCTGGTCAACTTCGTCGGGGACGGCCTGCGCGACGCGTTCGATCCTCGCCACCAGAGGTTCAGCATCCGCAAGATGCGTGAATCACTGCCAGAGCCGGACGAGGACCAGACGTGACGGCGGCGGTAGCAGCCGATCAGGCGTCAGCGGTTCGGATGTCAGCGGTTCGGATGTCAGGCGATCGCGATCGCGATGATCGTCGCGGCGAGCAGCAGCACGAGCGCAATCGCGGTCGGCAGGTGCCACTCGACCGTCACCTTGGTCGTATCGGCCGCCCCGACCTCGAGCCGACCGGCGTCGCGCAACGCGGTCCAGCGGCTGCGAACCAGGTAGGCGGCATCCCCGGATTCGGTTCCAGGGAGGTCTCCTGGCCTCGAACCCTGGTCGCCGAGGACGCTCGACGATCCGGCCTCCAGGTCGACCATCGGTTGTCCGACCATCGGGGCACGGGGTCGGGAAATGCCCTGCGCCCGCGCGGCCCGATTGCTTGCTCCGCGGCCCGGGGCAGGCGCGGCCCATGCGGCGTAGTGCCGTCCCGGCGTGTACAGGGTGAGCGCGAACTTGGTATCCACATGCACGAGCGCAGCCCATGGCACGGTGATGGTCCTGAGCACATTGCCGAGGGTCACGCCGTCATCGTCGACCTGGACGAACGGTCGCCACAGAGCCTCCCAGGCGAGAAGGGCCACGAGGACCGCCGGCGCCAGGTCGGACAGTCGGACCGTGGTCCCGTTGACCAGGGTGGCGGCGGCCAGCAGCGCCGAAATCACCCAGATCACGACGGCCAGGATGCGATTGAACCGCGAATGGATCACGTCGCGACCCTGGGGGAAAGTGTGGGGCATGACCCAATGCTGTCAGCTTCCGAGCACAGCCTGCAACGCATGACGTCGCTCGCCCGGACGGGCCGCGACTTCGAAAGGAACACCATCGCATGAACAACCAGACCCCCGTTCTCGAGGTCACCGATCTCAGCGTCGACTTCGGCGTCGATGGTGTGTGGATTCCCGCCGCGAAGAAGCTGAACTACTCGATCCAGCCGGGAAAGGTGCTGGCCATCGTCGGTGAGTCCGGTTCAGGCAAGAGCGCGAGTTCGATGGCGATCCTCGATCTTCTCCCGCAGAACAGCCGCATCGGCGGCAGCGTGAAACTCGACGGTCGCGAGCTGACCGGCCTGAAGCCGCAAGAACTTCGCCGGGTGCGCGGCCGCCAGGTCGCGGTGATCTTCCAGGAGCCGATGACCGCCCTCAACCCGGTGTACACGATCGGGTTCCAGATTATCGAGACCCTGCGAGCGCATTTCGGCACGTCTCCGCACGATGCGAAAATCCGAGCGCTCGAACTGCTGGCGATGGTGGAACTGCCCGACCCGGTCAAGGCGTTCAACTCCTACCCCCACCAGCTCTCCGGCGGACAGCGTCAGCGCGCCATGATCGCCCAGTCGATCTCCTGCGACCCGAAGCTGCTGATCGCCGACGAGCCGACGACGGCGCTCGACGTCACCGTCCAGGCCGAGATCCTCGACCTGCTCCGCAGCCTGCGCGATCGACTCGACAGTGCCATCCTGCTCATCACCCACGACATGGGAGTCGTCGCGGACATCGCCGACGACATCGCCGTCATGCGCAGGGGGCTGATCGTCGAGACCGGAACGGTCGAAGAGGTATTCTCCGCTCCGCGGCATCCGTACACGATCGCACTTCTCGAGGCGGTGCCCCACCTCGGCCAGCGGGGTGACGAAGACATCGACACGTCTGCCGCGCTCGCTGCGGCGAGCGAGGGTGGGGTGGATGACGCCCTCCGCGAGCGCATCACGGTCAACGAGCGGCTCGCGGAGGTGGCGAGGGTCGCCGCGGAGAGCGACACCCGGCCGGTGATCGTGAAATTCGAGGATGTCGCGATCGAATACCCGAAGCACGGGAGGGTTCCCGCGTTCAGGGCCGCAGAGCACATCGACCTGCAGATCCGCGAGGGTGAGGTCGTCGGACTGGTCGGCGAATCCGGCTCCGGAAAGACAACGCTCGGGCGGTCGGCGATCGGGCTGATCCCCATCGCGGCCGGAAAACTCACGGTTGCGGGCCAGGACATCTCGCACGCGTCGCGGGATGACATCCGTACGTTGCATCGGAGCGTCGGGATCGTGTTCCAGGACCCGTCCTCCTCGCTGAACCCGCGCATCCCGATCGGCGACAGCATCGGGGAGCCACTCCTCCTGGCGAGGGGGCTGAAGGGCGCCGCGCTCAATACCGAGGTCGAGAGGCTGCTGGATGCCGTGCAGCTTCCACGGTCATACCGCACCCGCTACCCGCACGAACTCTCCGGCGGTCAGAAGCAGCGGGTCGGCATCGCCCGTGCTCTGTCGCTGAAACCGCAGGTGCTGATCGCCGACGAACCGACGAGCGCCCTCGACGTCTCCGTACAGGCTCGCGTCCTCGAACTGATGCAGGCGCTGCAGAAGGAGATGCACTTCGCCTGCCTCTTCATCACCCACGACCTCGCCGTCATCGACGTTCTCGCCGACCGGATCGCCGTGATGCACCAGGGCGCCCTGGTCGAGATGGGGACGCGCGACCAGATCCTGCGGAACCCGCAGCAGGCATACACCCAGCGGTTGCTCGCCGCCGTCCCGCTCCCGGATCCCGCCGCCCAGCGGGAGCGTCGCGAGCTTCGTCGTGAGCTGCTGGCGGCGGGAGCGGACTAGACGAAAGGCGTCACCTGTCGACGCAGTCGTCGTGCTCGATAGCATGGAGGCTCGTTCGCCCAGGGGAGGTGCGTCGTGAGAGCCAGAAGGACCGTAACGTTGCTCGCGGCTTTCGTGGCCGCGGCGCTGCTTCTGGCCGGATGCACCTCTCCCGTCCTGGTGCATGGTGCCTCGGTTTCCGTCGCCGCAAGCCAGGCGTTCTTCTCCTATAACCCGAAGACGTCCTACGGCAACTCGACGGCGAACAGCAGCATCGTCTCGGCAACCAACTCGCAGTTCAACTACTACGACAACACGCCGAAACTGGTGAGGGACGACTCCTTCGGCAGCTACCAGGTGGTGTCCCGCGACCCGTTCCGGGTGAAGTACACCGTCCGGGACGGGGTCAAGTGGTCAGATGGGACCCCGGTCGACGGCGCGGACCTGCTGCTTGCCTGGGCCGCGAATTCCGGCAACCTGAACACCCGCGGCTTCGACGCGAGCCGCTACGTCGATCCGGAGACCGGCCAGTACACCGCGACGTTCCCGCGCGATGTCGTCCATTTCGACGGATTCAGCGGCAACGGCCTTCAGCTCGTCACCAAGACGCCGGTGATCGGTGACAGCGGGCGCTCCATCACCCTCAGCTACGACAAGTATTTCGTCGACTGGGAACTCGTTTTCGGCGTCGGTCTACCCGCCCACGTCGTCGCGGGCGAGGCGCTCGGCATCACGGATCACCAGGCCGCGAAGGCCGCAATGATCAAAGCGATCGACGGCAGGGCGCCG
The DNA here is from genome assembly GCA_025464895.1 of Microbacteriaceae bacterium. Classification (GTDB taxonomy): domain Bacteria; phylum Actinomycetota; class Actinomycetes; order Actinomycetales; family Microbacteriaceae; genus Parafrigoribacterium_A. Next base: position 14,335 of record JAODMG010000223.1, read on the forward strand.
GGCCCGCTCCAGAAGATCTCACGCTTCTGGAACTCGGGTTTCAACTTCACCTCGATGCCGAAGGATCGCGCCCTGGTGGTCGGATCGGGGCCGTATGTGATCAGCAAGCTTGTTGCGAACAAGTACGTCACCTTGACGGCCAACCCCAATTACGTCGGCGACCATCATCCGCAGTTCGAGACCGTCACCATCCGCTTCATCTCCGACCCACTGGCCGCGGTCATGGCACTCAAGGACGGTGACGTCGACGTGATCTCGCCGCAGTCGACGGTCGACGTGGCGAAGGCACTGGTCTCGGCCGGCGACGTGACGGTGCTCGGCGGATTCGACGGAGCATACGAGCATCTCGACCTGCAGTTCGCGAACAGCAGGAACGGCACGTTCTCGAATCCGTTGGTGAGGCAGGCGTTCCTCAAGGTGGTGCCGCGCCAGCAGATCCTCGACTCGCTGGTCCTGCCGCTGCAGGAGGACGCGCGATTGCGCTCGTCCCAGGTGTTCCTGCCGGGGTCGGACGGATACGCCGAGGCGGTCAAGGCGAATGGATCCGAGCAGTACGCGAAGGTGGATGTCGCCGCCGCGCGGGCACTCCTCGCCAAGGCGGGGGTCTCGGGTCCCCAGGTGTGCATCCTCTTCGACCCGTCGAACCCGCGACGGGTGTCGGAGTTCGGGCTGATCACGAAGTCCGCCGCCCAGGCCGGCTTCACCGTCACCGACTGCTCGAGCCCGGACTGGCGCGCGCTGCTCGGCACCCCTGGCGCATACGATGCGTCGCTCTATGCCCTGCGGCCGTCGAACCTCGCGGTGACATCGGCCGAGGCATCCTTCCGCTCCGCCGAAATCGGCTCCACCGGAATCCCCTCCACCGAGTCGGCGACGAATGTCAGCCACTACTCCAATCCGAAGGTCGATGCGCTGTTCGACCGGCTCGAGTCGACGGGCGACCCGTCCGCGCAACGCCAACTCCTGGCCCAGGTCGACACCCTGCTCTGGTCGGATGCCTACGGGGTTCCGCTCTACCAATTCCCCTCGCTCACCGCCTTCAGCACGAGAGTGACGAACGTCACATCCTCCCCGCTCTCGCCGAACGTGCTGTGGAATATCTGGGCATGGAAACCGGTTCACCCCGGGTAGAAAAGGCGAAACCGTGGTATCGCGGTAGACTTGCCGGTGCAGGCACCATGATCGTGACCCTGCCCACCCACTCTCTTTCACCAGACCCTCTTTCAAGGATGTACAGCTATGGCTATTGCCACTCGTAACGACCTGCGCAATGTGGCGATTGTCGCGCACGTTGACCATGGCAAGACGACGCTCGTCGACGCCATGCTTCGCCAGACCAACTCCTTCGCCGCTCACGCCCATCTCGAGGAGCGCGCGATGGACTCGAACGACCTCGAGCGCGAAAAGGGCATCACCATCCTGGCCAAGAACACGGCAGTGTCCTACGCCGGGCTCCACGCCACAGACGGACCGATCACGATCAACGTGATCGACACCCCCGGCCACGCCGACTTCGGCGGAGAGGTCGAGCGCGGCCTGTCCATGGTCGACGGTGTCGTGCTGCTCGTCGACGCGAGCGAGGGCCCGCTGCCGCAGACCCGTTTCGTTCTGCGCAAGGCGCTCGAGGCGAAGCTTCCGGTCATCCTGCTGGTCAACAAGACAGACCGTCCGGATGCCCGCATCGACGAGGTTGTCGCGGAGAGCCAGGACCTGCTCCTCGGTCTCGCCAGCGACATGTCCGACGACTACCCCGACCTCGACCTCGATGCGATCCTCGACGTCCCCGTCGTCTACGCCTCCGGCCGCAACGGCGCCGCGAGCTGGAACAAGCCCGAGAACGGCACGCTTCCGGACAACGAAGACCTCGAGCCGCTGTTCGACGCGATCCTCAAGCACATCCCGGCGCCGACCTTCGATGACGAGCACCCGCTGCAGGCGCACGTCACCAACCTCGACGCGTCCCCCTTCCTCGGTCGCCTCGCCCTCCTTCGCGTCTTCAACGGCACCATCAAGAAGGGCCAGACGGTGGCCTGGGTGAAGCACGACGGCAGCGTGCACAACGTGCGCGTGACCGAGCTCCTGATCACCCGGGCGCTCGACCGTTTCCCCACAGAGTCGGCTGGCCCGGGTGACATCGTCGCCGTCGCCGGCTTCGAAGACATCACCATCGGTGAGACCCTCGCCGACCCGAACGACGTGCGCCCGCTGCCGACCATCACGGTCGACGACCCGGCGATCTCGATGACGATCGGCACGAACACCTCACCCATGATCGGCAAGGTCAAGGGCCACAAGCTCACCGCTCGCATGGTGAAGGATCGCCTGGACCGCGAACTGGTCGGTAACGTCTCGATCAAGCTGGTCGACATCGGACGCCCGGATGCCTGGGAGATCCAGGGCCGCGGAGAGCTCGCGCTCGCCATCCTGGTCGAGCAGATGCGCCGCGAAGGATTCGAGCTCACCGTCGGCAAGCCGCAGGTGGTCGTCAAGCAGGTGAACGGCAAGGTGCACGAGCCATTCGAACACCTCACCACCGATGCGCCGGAAGAGTACCTCGGCGCGATCACCCAGCTTCTCGCCGCTCGCAAGGGCCGCATGGAGGGCATGAGCAACCACGGCACCGGATGGGTGCGGATGGAGTTCATCGTCCCGTCGCGCGGCCTGATCGGCTTCCGCACCGAGTTCCTGACCATCACCAGGGGTGCAGGCATCGCCAACGCCGTGTCCCACGGCTACGAGGCCTGGGCGGGCGAGATCACGACCCGCACCAACGGCTCCATCGTCGCCGATCGCGCCGGTGTCGCGACGCCGTTCGCCATGGTCGCCCTGCAGGAGCGCATGTCGTTCTTCGTCGAGCCGACCCAGGAGGTCTACTAAGGCATGGTCGTCGGCGAGAACTCGCGCGCGGATGACATGGACGTCAACATCACCAAGGAAAAGCAGCTGACCAACATGCGTCAGTCGACATCCGACACCTTCGAACGGATGACTCCGTCGCGCAAGCTCACCCTCGAGGAGTGCCTCGAGTTCGCTCGCGAAGACGAGTGTGTCGAGGTGACGCCGGAGTTCGTGCGCATCCGCAAGGTCGAGTTGGACGCCAACGCCCGCGCCCGCAAGACCTCGCGCCTGAAGAAGCAGAACGAGTAGCCTCAGGCTGTTCGGCAGGCCCTTTCCCGCACGGGGAAGGGCCTGCCGTGTTTGTGGCGGGGGATACCCCGTCGTGGCGGGAGATGCAGTCTCGTGGCGGGAGTTATTGCCCGTGGTGGCGGGAGAAAGTGACTCGCGGAGGGAGTCCTAACTCCCTCCGCGAGCTCGTTTCTCCCGCCACGAGGGTTGGATGCGGGCGCCGATCGGTCAGGCCTCGAACAGGGTCGATCCGATGTAGCTGCCCTTCGTCGCGCCGGGAGGCACCGCGAAGATGGCAGAACCGACGTGCCGGATGTACTCGTTCATCGCGTCGTGGCCGGCGAGGCTCAGCTGGATCGGCACGAACTGGGTGCGAGGGTCGCGTTGGAACGCGAGGAAGAACAGCCCGGCGTTGAGGCGGCCGAGGTCGTCGTTCCCGTCGACGAAGTTGTAGCCGCGACGCAGCAGCACCGCCCCGTTGTTCTGCTTCGGATGGGCGAGGCGCAAGTGTGCATCCGTGTCGATCAACTGCGCGCCGGTCGCATCCTTCTTGCCGAAGTCTGGGTCGCTGAATTCGGTTCCGCCGGACAGCGGCGCACCGGCTCCCTTGTCCCGGCCGACGACGCGCTGCTGTTCCCGCAGGGCGGTGCGATCCCAGGTCTCGATGGTCATCCGGATCTTGCGGGCGACCAGGTAGGAGCCTCCGGTCATCCAGGCCGCGGAGTCCCCATCCGGAACCCAGACGTGCCCGTTCACCTGGTCGGTGTCTTCGGCCTTGACGTTGGCCGTTCCGTCTTTGAACCCGAACAGGTTGCGCGGGGTCACCTGCTCCCTGGTGGTGGATGAGGTGCGTCCGAAGCCGAGCTGGGACCAGCGGATGGATGCCCGGCCGAAGGCGATCCTGGAGAGGTTGCGGATCGCGTGCACGGCGACCTGGGGGTCGTCGCTGCAGGCCTGGATGCACAGGTCGCCCCCGACGAAGTCGGCCAGGAGCGCATCGCCGGCGAAGTGGGGGAGATCGATCAGTGCGGCCGGGCGTCGGTTCGCCAGGCCGAAACGGTCCGTTCCGTCCGCGGAGGTGAACAGGGTGGGACCGAAGCCGAAGGTGATGGTGAGGCCGGATGCCGGCAGGTCGAGCGCTTCGCCGGTGTCATCCGGTGGTGCATCCAGCCGGCCGCCGACGGCGCCATCCGGACCGACTCCGAGTCCCTGCGTCATCCGGGCGGAGGCGGCCGTCCAGTCCGTGAGAAGGCCGATGAGGTCGGACCTGGAGATATCGGCGACGTCGAAGCTGGCGAAGTGCAGGCGGTCCTGTGCGGCGGTGGTGATCCCGGACTGGTGCTCGCCGTAGAACGGATAGCTGGCCGACGCTCCCGAGCTCGACGCGGACTCGCGCGGCAGCACGAAGCGATCCACTCCGATGCCGACGCCAGCACCGACGACGCCCGCCCCGGCCAATCCGAGCAGTCCGCGGCGAGAGATGCCGGATGGCGCATCGTTCGCAGTCATGGTCGGAGCCTCGACATCGCCGGTGCTAGTCGACGACGGCCGCGGTGAGGCGGCTGAGCGGTTCACCGAGCGCGTTCACGCCGTCGGCGAGCGCCTTGATCTCGGATGTCGTCAGCTGGTCGTAGAAGCGGAACCCAGTGGCGAGGCTGCCGTGGCCGGCCAATTGCGTCTCGAGCGATCCGAAGCGCGAGTCGAGCGTCTTCACCAGTGCCGGGTTCTTCGGTGCGACGATATCGCGGACCACGTCGTAGGCGACCTTGGCTCCTTCGAGGTTCGCTTGGAAGTCCCAGAGATCGGTGTGCGACCAGATCTCCTCCTCGCCGGTGATCTTGCCAGAGGCGACTTCGTCGAGGAGTCCGATCGCGCCGTTGCTGATCGCGTCGATCGACACGGAGTAGTCGGAGGCGTGGACGGCATCCGAGAGTTGCTGTGTGTTCGTGGTCAGCTTGGCGGCGTAGGCGATGCGCTGATCGGGGGTGAGCGGGAGATAGCCCGCATTCGCCGGCGGCCACAGGTCCTTCTCGATCCGATGCCATCCGGTCCATTCGTCGCCGGATGCCACGTCCGCCTCACGGTTGTCGAGCTCGGGGTCGAGGTCGCCGAACGACTCCGCGACCGGTTCGATGCGTTCGTAGTACGCCCGCGCGGTCGGATACAACGCCATCGCGGTCGCGGTGTCGCCGGCGAGGTATGCCGCGAGGAATCCCTGGGTCGCCGGCACCAACTGCGAAACCTGGTCGCGCAGGTAGGCGACATAGTTCTTCGCCGCGGCAGTCAATCGGGACCTGGTGCCGGTCAGCTCGATCGCTTTGCCGGAGCCTGTGACGGTGAACTCCGCCTTGCCGACCCCCTCTCCCGCCATTCCCGGCTTGCACACGGTGAAGTACTTTCCGGCCGCCAGATGCACGGTGAGGGTGCGGGGGACGCCCGGAGACACGTTCTCGACCTCGCCCACGACGCGCAGCCCGTCGTCCGCGAGAAGGTAGAACTCGGTGACCTGGTCGGTGTTGTTCTTCACCGTGAAGACGACGGTGCCGCTCGGGGCGGTCGACTTCGAGACCGCGCAGGCGTCGGCGGTACTGGAGACGGCGACTGACGTCGACTCGCCGTTGCCGGACGCCGACGTGTTGGGGACGCAGGCGGTGAGGGCGAGCAGTGCGGTGGCACCGGCGGCGATCGCGAGGCCGGCGCGCGCGTTGCGCGAGATCACCGGGTTCCGTTAGCGGCCAGACCGGACTCCGGCGTTGGTACGCGAGCTACCGCGGGCGGGCGCGGACTCTGCTTGAGGACGATCCGGACGAATATCACGATGACCGGGATGACGTAGGCGCACCAGGCAATGGCCTGCAGCCAGGTCGTCGCCGGCGAGAAGTTGATGGTGCCCTTCAGGAGGGTGCCGTACCAGCTGTCCGGCGGAATGGCGGCACTCACATCGAAGGCGAGCGAGTTGAGCCCTGGCAGCGCCCCACCCTCCTGGAGGTCGTGCACCCCGTAGGCGAGTACACCTCCGGCGAGGATGATCAGGAACGCCCCGGTGTAGGCGAAGAACTTCGCCAGGTCGATGCGGACGATTCCGCGGAAGCTGAGCCAGGCGAGGCCGACCGCGAACACAATGCCGATGGCGGCGCCGAGAAGTGGAAGAGTGCTGGCGCCGGTCGCCTGCACCGCGGCCCAGATGAACAGGGCCGTCTCGATGCCCTCGCGGCCGACGGCGAGGAAGGCGACGAACACCAGTCCCCATCCCGCGGTGCTGAGGTGTTTGTCGATGTCGCCACGCAGGTGCGCGCTCAGTGTTCGCGACGTCTTCAGCATCCAGAAGATCATCCAGGTGACGAATCCGGCCGCGACGATTGACAGGCTTCCACCGATGAGCTCCTGGGCCTCGAAGCTGAGTCCGTACGAGCCGAAGGTCAGCAGCGCACCGAGGCCGAGGGAGACGAGGACCGCGAGGCCGACGCCGAGCCAGATCCGCGGGAGAACATCGCGGCGGTCGATCTTGATCAGGTAGGCAATCAGGATGCCGACGACGAGGGACGCTTCGAGACCTTCGCGGAGGCCGATCAGTAAGTTTGCGAGCACGGACTTCTCTTCGATGGGCGGGCTGGTAAGGCAAGGCTTCTGTTGGTAAGGCTAAC
>JAODMG010000010.1 GCA_025464895.1 Microbacteriaceae bacterium
CGTCGCTGGCGGCAACCGTCGGGCTCGTGTCCCAGGAGACCTACCTGTTCCACGCGTCGATCGCGGAGAACCTGCGGTTCGCGAAGCCGACGGCGACGGACGAGGAGCTGGTGGCCGCGGCGCGAGCCGCGCGTATCCACGATCACATCGCCGGGCTGCCGGAGGGCTACGACACGATCGTCGGCGAGCGCGGGTACCGCTTCAGCGGCGGCGAGAAGCAGCGCATCGCGATCGCGCGCGTTCTGCTCAAGGATCCGCGAGTGCTCATTCTGGACGAGGCGACGAGCGCCCTCGACTCCATTTCGGAACGGGTGGTGCAGGATGCACTGGATGCCGCGTCGCACGGACGCACCACGATCGCCATCGCCCATCGCCTCTCCACCATCGTCGGCGCCGACGTGATCTTCGTCGTCTCCGCCGGTGAAATCGTCGAGCAGGGCACCCACGCAGAGCTGATCACCGCGAACGGCGAGTACGCGCGCCTGTACACCGAGCAGGTCAGCCAGCACTAGTCCCGGCCGTTGCGAAGACCCCACGTAATGATGCAGCGCGCTTGGTAGATTGGCCAGATGAAGTATGCGAATTCGGTGATCGACCTTGTCGGCAACACGCCCCTGGTGAAGCTGAACAAGGTGACGGACGGCATTGCGGCGACCGTGCTGGTCAAGGTGGAGTATCTGAACCCCGGCGGCTCGTCGAAGGATCGGATCGCCACCAGGATCATCGATGCGGCCGAACGGGGCGGCCTGCTGAAGCCGGGCGGCACCATCGTCGAGCCGACCTCCGGCAACACCGGAATCGGTCTCGCACTGGTCGCCCAGCAACGCGGGTATCGCTGTGTCTTCGTGCTTCCCGACAAGGTCGGCGAGGAGAAGCGCAACGTTCTGCTGGCCTATGGCGCCGAGATCGTCGTGACGCCGACCGCCGTTGCTCCTGACAGCCCTGAGTCCTACTACTCGGTGAGCGACCGCCTGGCGCGGGAGATCCCGGGAGCGTTCAAGCCGAACCAGTACTCCAACCCGAACGGTCCGCTCAGCCACTACGAATCCACCGGGCCGGAGATCTGGCGGGACACGGACGGCAAGGTCACCCACTTCGTCGCCGGCGTCGGCACCGGCGGCACGATCAGCGGCGTCGGCAAGTACCTCAAGGAGGTGTCCGATGGAAAGGTGACGATCATCGGCGCGGACCCGGAGGGCTCCGTGTATTCCGGCGGCACCGGTCGCCCGTACCTGGTGGAGGGCGTCGGCGAGGACTTCTGGCCCGAGGCGTACGACCCCACCGTCGTCGACCAGATCATCGCGTCATCCGACGCAGAATCCTTCGAGTTCACCCGCAGGCTGGCTCGGGAGGAGGGCCTCCTGGTCGGCGGTTCCAGCGGGCTCGCCGTGGCCTCGGCGCTGAAGGCGGCGAAGGACCTGCCGGCCGATGCCGTCGTAGTCGTCCTGCTGCCGGACGGCGGCCGCGGCTACCTCGCCAAGGTGTTCAGCGACAAGTGGATGCAGTCCTACGGGTTCAGCCAGGTGTCGGAGGAGCGTACCGTCGCGGACCTGGTGAACCACAAGCCCGGCGTTCTGCCGGAACTGGTGCACGCACATCCGTCCGACACGGTGCGCGACGCCATCCAGATCATGACCAAATACGGGGTGTCGCAGCTTCCCGTACTCACGGCGGAGCCGCCGGTCGTCATCGGCGAGGTGCTCGGCGCGATCGAAGAGCGCTCGTTGCTCGACCAGGTCTTCACCGGAGAAGCCCGGATGACCGACCCGGTCGGGAATTTTGTGGGCGCACCCCTCGGTTTGATCGGTATACACGAGTCGATCGGCGCCGCGAGGACTGCTCTCGCCTCTTCGGATGCCCTGCTGGTCACCGAAGACGGCAAGCCGATCGCCGTAGTCACCAGGCACGATCTGCTCGCCTTCCTCTCCGAGTAGCAACCCGCTCCAACAGAAAGCCCCAATGACGAACCCCCAGGACTTCTCCACCCGCGCCATCCACTCCGGCCAATCGTTCGATCCGACGACCGGCGCGGTAATTCGTCCGATCTACCAGACGTCGACTTACGTGCAGGATGGAATCGGCGGCCTCCGCAACGGGTTCGAGTATTCGCGCAGCGGAAACCCCACCCGCAGTTCGCTCGAGGTGCAGATCGCGAGCCTCGAGGGCGCCGAGCACGGCCTGAGCTTCGCCTCGGGTCTCGCCGCGGAGGACACCCTCCTCCGCGCCGTGTTGAAGCCGGGCGACCATGTCGTCATGGGCAACGACGTCTATGGCGGAACGCACCGGCTGGTGAGCCGGGTGTTCGTGCCGTGGGGCGTGACGATCGACACCGTCGAGATGGCCGACCTGGATGCCGTTCGCGCCGCGATGAGGCCGGACACCAAGGTCCTCTGGGTCGAGACACCGAGCAATCCGCTGCTCAAGATCAGCGACATCGCCGCACTCGCCGAGATCGGGCGTGCCGGTGGAGCGATCGTGGTCGTCGACAACACCTTCGCCTCTCCCTACCTGCAGAACCCGCTCGCGCTCGGCGCGGATGTCGTCGTGCATTCGACCACCAAATACCTTGGCGGCCACTCCGACGTTCTCGGCGGAGCACTCGCGCTGAACGACGACGCGCTCGCCGACAAGCTCGGCTTCCTCCAGTTCGCGACCGGTCCGGTGTCCGGACCGATGGATGCCTGGCTCACCATTCGCGGCATTAAGACGCTCGCAGTGCGGATGGAGCGGCACTCCTCGAACGCGCAGGCGATCGCCGAGGCGCTGGTGGCGCATCCGTCGATCGAGCACGTCTATTACCCCGGCCTTCCCGACCATCCCGGCCACGAGCTCGCCGCCAGCCAGATGCGCGGCTTCGGCGGAATGCTGTCCGTCGCCGTTCGCGGTGGTGAAGCCGCCGCGCGCAAGTTCGCGGAGTCGACCAAGATCTTCCAGCTGGCTGAATCGCTCGGCGGTGTCGAGTCGCTGATCGGATACCCGTCGGAGATGACCCACTTCTCGGTGCGGGGCACCGAACTCGAGGTGCCGGAGAACGTGGTTCGACTGTCCGTCGGCATCGAGGGGATCAACGACCTGCTCGGCGACATCGACGCGGCGCTCGCGACGAGCTGACGCACAGTCCCTGCACTCTCCCGCACTGTTACCGGCGTGATGCTTCGATTTGTGAGATCTGGTGCTGAACGTATGCCGGATTTGCCGGGCGGAACACGGCGAGTCCGGCGCGCCGTGGAATGACCGGAAGCGTGACGCGGTCTTCGGCGAGTCGGGCGATGATGCCGATCGCCGTGAAGGTCAGGCTTCCGCGGGTCGCCTGCTCGTTGTTCGCAGTGAGCGGCGTCAGTTGCTCGATCCGTGACCACGGCACTGCCAGGTAAGGCGCCGTCGACGATCGACGTCCCGTCCAGAAGGTGATCCCGGCCCGGTCGACGGCAACGACGACATTGAATGTGCTCTCCGCGTTCGGGGACACACGGCTGAGCGCGCCGACGAACTCCGAACTTCGCACGGCGTCGATCAAGAGGCCTGACGGATGCATCGCGGCGACGATCGAAAGACGCCTCCCTGCTGCTAACCCGACCACCCAGCCGACAAAGGACAGCAGCGCGACCACAGACCCAACGATCAGAACCAGAACGAGCCCAGCATCGAGCGTCGGCATCTCACCGATGGTGGGGGAGTTGAGGAGCTCGACGACGCCAACAGCGATACCGACAGACATGATCGTCACGGCAAGAGTCCAATTGTTGCCGCCGCCTGACCGCTGCACCTGTCCAAGATTCGGGTCATCCAGGGCCACATAGGTGGAGATGGGCGTGCTGCTCGGACCCGACCTCGACGGCGCCTGCGCGACGCCAGAAAATCGCCGTAATGACGAGTACCCAGAATTGAGTTCTCGAGTCAGCTGTACCCGCCCCATGGTGCTGAACACACTGCTAACAACAATGGAGCCAAAGAGTAGACCAAGGAATATCCATCCTCCAGGTTGGATCGAATTCCTGCCCAGGATCCCAACGAGGATGACAGCTGGGAAGAACGGGATGAAGGAGATAAGCGCGATGCGGAAGCAGACCGCTGCGCTAGGTCGTATGGGGTCAATCACAGACCCAGTATTGCGTGGATGAGAGTGAGGTGATCTTCGCGGGTGAGAGCAGGTCCGCCGTGCCAGCGCCGTGAGCGCCGGTTACGCGAGGCTCTGTCTCGACACGCCGTATTTCATGTCGTCGCAATATCTCGATCAATTGAGTATGGTGTCGCTATGGCAGACACCGAAATGCGCGAACCGACCTTCCTGGTCCTGACCGCGCTAGCAAATGGCAGGAAGCATGGCTACGCCCTCATCAGGGAGGCGGATGAACTCTCAGAGGGCCGAGTCACTCTCAAGGTCGGCACCCTGTACGCGGCGTTGGATCGCCTCGGGCAGCAAGGCCTCGTCGCGGAGGCAGGCGAAGAGGTCGTCGACGGCCGGCTTCGGCGGTACTACAAGCTCACCGATGATGGGGCAGAGCTGCTCGAACGCGAGGTAACGCGGTTGGAGAGCAATGCCGGACAGGCGCGCGCGCGGCTTCGGCTACGCCCGGTGTCGATGCAGGTGGCAGGGGGATGGGCGTGAGCACGATTCTTGAACACCAGTACCGGCGCACGCTTCGTTGGTATCCGTCGAGCTGGCGGGCCGAGCACGAGGACGCGGTCATCGGCACTCTGCTCGATGTCGCGGAGGGCGAGAATCGGTCGCGGCCTAGGCTCGGCGAGCAGCTGAACCTCGCCGCCAATGGACTGCTCACGCGTATCGGGATCTTCCTGCCTGCCGGGGTTCGCGATGGGGTCGCCGCCGTGGCGCTCGCCACCGGGGCCGCGTTCGCGACGGTCTATTTCGTCTTCATGGACTGGGCGCCCTGGACGGCAGCCTGGCGGGCGACCAACCGGGCGACTTTCCTGCCATCGAGTCACGATTTCGGTCCGTTCGTCAACCCGGGCGTCGTCCTCTGCGCGCTCTGGGTGCTGGGATTCTTGCTGGCCGTCCTTGGCCGGTACCGGATCACGCGCATCTTCATGGTCATGGCGATCCTTGCCTCGTTGGCGATCCCCGTCGTCAGCCAATTACCGTTCGCCGGATGGGTTTCGCCGTCATCGACAAACCTCGGGTTTCTCGGGTTGCTCGCTGCGCTCAGCCTCGTCGGCACGCCGCCAAGCCGCATTCGGCTCGTCGTTGGTACCGGGATCGCGCTGGCGGCTCTGGTCGCCATATACGCGCAAAACGGGGTCTTCGGTCGCTTCTACATGGGAGATCGTTACTTCTGGTGGCAGATCGCTGGCAGCACGAATCTGGGCCAGCTGCTCGTGGCCGGATTCCTCGTGGCGATCGGCTTCGGCCTCGCTGGACGAGGGGTTACGGCGGCCGTCATTGCGATCTCGACCCTGCCCTGGGCGGCCGCATGGTTGGTCGGCGTCGTGGTCAACGACCGAACTGGAGTGTCGACCATAGGTGGCGCCGCATTGCTCATTGCGGGCTTTGTCGCGGTGAGTATCGCCGTACTGAAACGTTCCGGGTTCGAAATCGTCATCAGACGCCGCGATGATTCCCGGTGACGTGTCGGGCTTGACCTCGAGGCGGCCCTTCGCCAAAGGCCGGGCTGGTCGATCGCGGATAGTTGTCTCGGCGTTGGTGATAGTCGGCATCGCCGTGATGGCTTCTGGCTGTTCGTCGGGAGCAGCCAATCCCGACGCTCGGGTGGTGGTGGCTGGTCAGGCCCGCCTCGATGAGGCGACGAATTCGGTGGTGCTTCCGCTGGACAAGTACATCGGACCCATGGACTCCGTGATTCTTCACGCACAGCTTCTGGTGGAGCAGAAGTGCATGACCCAAAAAGGGTTTGACTACAAAATCCCGAACTTCCAGGGAGACACTGTTCCGCAAAATTTCCGGCAGTTCGGGCTGTGGAACATGAAGGACGCCGAGCAGTACGGATACGGCCTCGCGCCAGACCCTGCCGGGGCCTTGGGCGGTCAGGGGCCAAACGGCCCCAAGTCGGCGGCCGCGCAGTCGGCAGATTCGAGCTGCAGTACTGCAGGGCAATCGCAATTCAAGGATCCTCGAAGCGCTGACGATGGCATGAGCAAACCTGTGGGTCCCCCTACCGCCTCGGCCCTGGCCAGCGCTGCTTACCGGAGCACCATGAAAGACGCCACGGGGAAGAAGCTCGTCGCCGCGTGGCAGAAATGTATGACGGACAAGGGCATCAAGGTCAATAGCCAGGACTCCGGGTCGCTGATGGCGGATTTCGACCCGAATGTGACTCCCCTTGAGCAGCAGATCAAGATCGCAGTACAGGAGGTCGAGTGCAAGACAGCAGCACCCAGTATCATCCAGCAGTTGCTCGACATTGACGCGAGCTACCAGGTGGTGTCGATTCGGAAGTATCAGGCGGTGCTGAATGCGCAGCTCAGGAAGGCGAACGCGGCGGAGAGCGCTGCGAAGAAGTACATTGCCGCGAATGGTTGACCCGGGAGTTCCCCGCGACTCCACCGAGGGCGGGGTGCGGTTGCCACGCTGGCCGAGGCCGGTTCTGTTGATCGTGTCATTGGTGCTGGTTGCGGCCATTGGTGCCTCCGGGTTGTGGGTGGGGTATGCGTTGCGTTCCTCCACGGAGCAGCAGATTAGGTTGGCTGCTGCGCCGGTCGTGGCGACAGGCCGAGTCGGGTATCAGACTCAGCAGCTTGACCCGGTCACCGGCACAGTGGGTTCGGTGGCGAGCTATCAGTACGTGCCGCCGGCCGCCGGGTTTCCTGGGCCGGTGGTGGTGACGCAGCAGGGTGCCGTCGTCGGACAGACGCTGCTCCCCGGGAAGCTGATCGCCGGCATCGATGACGTTCCGGTCTTCGGATTGCCATTGCGGGTGAGTCTGTGGCGTGACCTGGCGCTGAAAGACACCGGCACCGACGTTTTCGCGCTGAACACCGCCCTGTCTGGTCTTGGCCTTCTGCGGGTGCGGGTGACTAACGTGTATTCGGCGTCGACGGCGGCCGCGGTGGCGAAACTGTTCAAGAATGCCGGATTTGTCGCCCCGTCCGCCGCACCGGATTCCAGCGGCACCGCGGTCGGAACTGCCGGTGCGGTGCCAGCGGCGGCCACCCCTCCAACCCCGGTGCCGGGGGACTTCTTGCCCATGTCGACCGTGGCGACCGTGTCATCCGGCTCGCTGATAGTCACCCAGGCGGATGCGGTGGGCACCGTCGTCGCGGCGACGCAACCGGTGGTGACGGCGGCAGGTCAGGTCAACATGATTGCGACCAGGATCGACATTCTGCATCAGCAGAAAACCAAGGTCGGCACAGTGGTGAGCCTTCAGGCGGTCGCCGGGGCCGACCTCGGCCAGGGTACGATCACCGCCATTGGCAGCTTTTCCGCCGGAGACACGACCAAAGCCGGGGTCGACCAGCTAAACGGGTACCCGATCACGATTTCCTTCACCCCACCGTCGGCGGGCGCCACTCCGGTGCAGGGTGGCGATCAGGTGACCATCCAGTTCCCCAAACTGTCCGATCGGGCGTTGGCCGTGCCGACAATCGCCGTGCGGCAGACCATCGGGTCGGCGAAGGTCATGGTGAAGAACGGCAAGAAGTACCATCTGGTACCGGTGACCCCGCTGTGGCAGCAGGGCGGGTGGACCGCGGTCGCGCAAGGCAGCGGGCTGACCGATGGGGAAATCGTCGTCGTGAGCGGCAAGTGAGGCGCCGTCGGGGGACAAGC
>JAODMG010000030.1 GCA_025464895.1 Microbacteriaceae bacterium
TTCACGATCGCGGCCGCGCGCTTGGCCGGGTCGCCGGACTTGAAGATCCCGGAACCGACGAAGACACCGTCAGCGCCGAGCTGCATCATCAGCGCGGCGTCGGCCGGGGTGGCGACACCTCCGGCGGTGAACAGGACGACCGGAAGCTTGCCGGTTCTGGCGATCTCGAGCACGAGCTCGTATGGTGCCTGCAGTTCCTTGGCCGCAACATAGAGCTCGTCGTGGCTCTTCGCGGTGAGCGCGGCGATCTCCGCCTTGATGGTGCGGATGTGCTTGGTCGCCTCCGAGACATCCCCGGTGCCCGCCTCGCCCTTCGAGCGGATCATCGCGGCACCCTCGTTGATGCGGCGAAGCGCCTCACCGAGGTTGGTCGCACCACAGACGAACGGAACGGTGAACTTCCACTTGTCGATGTGGTTCACGTAGTCGGCCGGGCTCAGTACCTCGGACTCGTCGATGTAGTCGACCTTGAGCGCCTCGAGTACCTGCGCCTCGACGAAGTGGCCGATCCGAGCCTTCGCCATGACCGGGATCGACACGGCGGCAATGATGCCGTCGATCAGGTCTGGATCGCTCATCCGCGCAACGCCACCCTGGGAACGGATGTCGGCAGGAACCCGTTCGAGAGCCATGACCGCGACCGCACCGGCGTCTTCTGCGATCTTCGCCTGCTCGGCGTTCACGACGTCCATGATGACGCCGCCCTTCAGCATCTCGGCGAGTCCTCGCTTGACGCGGTTGGTGCCCAGCTCTTGTGCGTTGGTGCTATCGGTCACTTTTGCCTCTCTGGCGCGCCGGTTCTTCTGTGTTGCGCTGCCGAACCATTCTATTCCTGCGGCTGCTTCGGCCACGCGCCCGCGACATCCGCCCATACCTCGCCGAGAAGCTGCGGAAGCGCCTTCGTCTTCGCGATGATCGGGAAGAAGTTGGAGTCGAGCGCCCAGCGCGGCACGATGTGCTGGTGCAGGTGGTCGGCGATGCCGGCCCCGGCGATCCTGCCCTGGTTCATGCCGATGTTGAAGCCGTCGCAGTGGGCCACCTCGCTCAGCACCCGCATGGCGGTTTGGGTGAGGCTGCCCATTTCGGCGACCTCCTCCGGCGTTGTCTGGTCGTAGGTGGCGACGTGGCGGTACGGACAGACCAGCAGGTGCCCTGAGTTGTACGGGAACAGGTTCAGCAGCACGTAGCAGTGCTCGCCCCTGGCCACGATGAGCGCCTTCTCGTCGTCCATCGCCGGCGCGAGGCAGAAGGGGCAGGCATGCTCCTCTGGCTGCTGCCCATCCTGGATGTAGGCGAGGCGGTGCGGGGTCCAGAGGCGCTGGAAGGAGTCTGGCACCGCCGCGAACTCTGTCGACTGCTCGATCGGAAGGTCGCCGAACTCGTCGGCCTGATAGAGGCCCACGGCTACACCTGCGCCTTCGTCGCGATGGCCGTTCTGATCCTTTCGATGGCGTCCGCGATCGGAATGCCGTTCTCCTGGGTGCCGTCGCGGAAGCGGAAACTGACTGCCCCGGCCGCGCGGTCTTCCTCTCCCGCGATCAGCTGGAACGGCACCTTCGCCTTGGTGTGGGTGCGGATCTTCTTCGGCATCCGGTCGTTCGAATGGTCGACCTCGGCGCGGACTCCTGCCGCCCGCAGCTCGGCGATCACCCCGTCGAGGTAGGGACCGTACTCCTCGGCGACCGGGATACCGACGACCTGCACCGGCGCGAGCCAGACCGGGAATGCCCCCGCGTAGTGCTCGGTCAGCACGCCGAAGAACCGCTCGATCGATCCGAACAGGGCACGGTGGATCATCACCGGACGCTGGCGGGTTCCATCGGATGCGGTGTACTCGAGCTCGAATCGCTCCGGCAGGTTGAAGTCGAGCTGCACGGTCGACATCTGCCAGGTGCGTCCGATCGCGTCGCGCGCCTGGACGGAGATCTTGGGTCCGTAGAACGCGGCTCCGCCCGGGTCGGGCACGAGCTCCAGTCCGGATTCGGCTGCAACCTCGGCGAGCGTCGCGGTGGCTTCCTCCCAGACCTCGTCGGATCCGACGTACTTCTCGGGATCCTTGGTCGACAACTCGAGATAGAAGTCGGTCAGCCCGTAGTCGCGTAGCAGGTCGAGGGTGAAATTGAGCGTCTTGGTGAGCTCGGCCTTCATGTCCTCGCGGGCGGTGAAGATGTGCGCATCATCCATTGTCAGGCCGCGCACCCTGGTGAGGCCGTGGATGACGCCGGACTTCTCGTTGCGGTACACCGTTCCGAACTCGAACAACCGCAGGGGCAGGTCGCGGTATGAGCGTCCGCTGGAACGGTAGATCAGGATGTGGAACGGGCAGTTCATCGGCTTGAGGTAGTAGTCCGCCCCCTGCCGGGTGATCTCGCCTTCCTCGTTGCGCGCCTCATCCAGGTGCATCGCGGGGAACATGCCGTCCTTGTACCAGCTGAGGTGACCTGACACTTCGAACAGGCTCGCCTTGGTGATGTGCGGGGTGTAGACGAAGTCGTAGCCGGCCTCCTCGTGCTTCACCCTGGAGTAGTCCTCCATCTCGCGACGGATGATTCCGCCCTTCGGGTGGAACACCGCAAGGCCCGATCCGATCTCTTCAG
>JAODMG010000034.1 GCA_025464895.1 Microbacteriaceae bacterium
TGTTCCATTGTCCGGCATCCTGTTCCCGTTCTCCATGAAAGAGCAAACCGCGGTGGCCGTGATTCATTCCACCGCACGGTGGGCTGGCGGTTGCCGGCGAGCTGAGAATGGTGGTCATTCCCGACTAGCGGGATCGCTGGCATGCTGCCCGAGCTGTTCCTAGAGTGGTACCGATGAGCACGACACACGAGCACGACAGGGGACACGGGCACGAGCACGCCGCGAACCTCGCCAATCGCTCGCGGCTCCTCGTCGCCATAGCGATCGTCTCGGTCGTGCTGATCGTCGAGGTCGTCGGCGCCGTGCTCTCCGGCTCGCTCGCGCTCGTCGCCGATGCAGGACACATGCTGTCCGATCTCACCGGCCTGGTCGTCGCCCTGGTCGCCACGGTGATGGCCGCGCGGCCGGCGACCGACCGTCACACCTTCGGATCTCGCCGCGCCGAGGTGTTCGCCGCTTTCATCAACGGCGCGATCCTGTTGACGGTCGTGATCGTCGTCACCGTCGAAGCGGTGCGGCGACTCGTCGAACCTGCTCCTGGCGTGCAGGCGACCCTGATGCTCGTCGTCGCCGTCATCGGCGCGGTCGCGAACACCGCTGCGCTGCTGGTGCTGCGCGGAGGAGCCAAGGACTCGATAAACATGCGAGGTGCCTACCTCGAGGTACTCGGCGACCTGGTCGGCTCGATGGCGGTGGCCATCGCCGCCGTCATCATCCTGCTGACCGGATTCGAGCGCGCCGACGCGATCGCATCGCTCGCGATCGCCGTGCTCATCCTGCCGAGGGCGGCGAGCCTGCTCCGCGATGTGATCAGGGTTCTCAGCCAGGGGGCGCCGAAGGGCACGGATGTAGCGCTCATCCGTGAACACGTCCTCGGCACGGCCGGCGTGGTCTCCGTCCACGACGTCCACGTGTGGTCGATCGCGCCAGGCTCCAACGTGTTCTCGGCTCATGTCGTGGTCGAGCCTCGCGTTTTCAGCGAGGGGAGGGCCGACGATCTTCTTGATGCCCTCAGCTCGTGCCTGGCCGAGCATTTCGACGTGGAGCACAGCACGTTCCAGCTCGAACCGGCCGAACATGCGAAGCACGAGGTCGAACAGCATCGCTGACCGCCGTTGCGGCGTCGAGTGAACGGGCGGTGACGCGGCGAGCCCGCTATCGCGGACCCGCCGCGGGTCGTTACTTCTGCAGGACCACCTGGAGTTCGAGGTTGATGGTCACGTCGTCGCCGAGGGTGAAGCCGCCGGCCTCGAGGGCCGCGTTCCAGCTCACGCCGAAGTCGTGGCGGTTGATCTTGGTGGACGCGGTCGCGCCGGCCTTGACCTGGCCGTAGCCGTCGGTGGCGACTCCGCCGAATTCGCCAGTGAGCGTGACCGGCTGGGTGACTCCGCGCAGCGTGAGGTTGCCGTCGACGCTGAAGTCGTCGCCGCCATCCGTGTTGATGCCGGTGGAGACGAAGGTCAGCTGTGGGTGCTCCTCCGCGAGGAAGAAGTCGCTCGTGCGAAGGTGGTTGTCCCGATCCTTCTGGCCGGTGTTCACCGAGGCGACGTCGATGACGGCGCTGATCGTGCTGTCCTTCGGGTCCGGGGTCGTGACGATCGTCACATCCACCGTCTCGAAGACTCCGCGAACCTTGCTGATCTTCAGGTGCTTAACACTGAACGAGACCTCGGAGTGATTGGGGTCGAGCTTCCAGGTTCCGGCGGTGTAGTCAGGATGGGTGTCGATGATATTGGTCATGGTGCATGCAAGCGCATATAAACGGCATCTATTCCCACCGCAGCAGACGTGTCACATTGTTACGATGCCGGCCGCGCCGCATTCAAGCGACGCTGCGCGACCGGCATGCGTAACGATCAGGACGGTCGGGAATCCGGCGATACCGTCTTGGCGGGGTCGCGGTCGGCAATCTCGCCGATCACCGCGTCGATCTGGGCGAGCACAGCCGGCTCGAGCACAACGCCAGCAGCGGCGACGTTCGAGGTGACCTGCTCCGGGCGCGACGCTCCGATGATCGCCGAGGCGACGTTCGGGTTCTGCAGCACCCAGGCGATGGCGAGCTGGGCGAGATCGAGACCGACGGAATTGGCGATCGGCCGGAGGTTCTGAACAGCGGTCAGCACCTCGTCGGTGAGGAAACGCTTGATCGTGTTTTCGCCGCCCTTCTTGTCGGTGGCGCGGCTGCCCGTCGGCAGTTCCCCGCCAGGCAGGTACTTGCCGGTGAGGGCACCCTGCGCAACCGGTGACCAGACGATCTGCGAGATCCCGAGATCGATCGATGCCGGAATAACCTCCGGCTCGATTGCGCGCCACAGCATCGAGTACTGGGGCTGGTTCGAGATCAGCTGCACGCCGAGCTCGGTGGCGAGCGCATGCCCGGCCCGCAGCTGCTCTGCGTTCCACTCCGAGACGCCGATGTAGAGGGCCTTGCCCTGGCGCACGACATCCGCGAATGCCTGCATGGTCTCTTCCAGCGGGGTCTCGACGTCGTAACGGTGGGCCTGATAGAGGTCGACGTAGTCGGTCTTCAACCGCGTCAAAGATCCGTTGATCGATTCGAAGATGTGCTTGCGGGACAGGCCGGAGTCGTTCGGACCCTTCGGACCGGTCGGCCAGTAGACCTTGGTGAATATCTCGAGCGACGCGCGACGCTCGCCCTTCAACGCTTTGCCGAGAACCTTCTCTGCTCCGGTATTCGCGTACGCGTCCGCCGTGTCGAAGCTGGTGATGCCGACATCGAGCGCCGCCCTGACGCAGGCGATCGCCGCGTCGTTCTCGACCTGCGACGCGTGAGTCAACCAATTGCCATAGGTCAGTGCCGAAACTTTGAGACCACTATTACCGAGATACCTGAATTCCATTGGGCCAGATTACGCCCGGATGAAGGGTCCCTGGACCACCGCCAGCCTGCGAGGCGACCTGCCGCGGTAGCCTGCACTGGTGGCAAAATACGTGGCGCTGATGCGCGGGATCAACGTCGGTACCGCGAAGGCGGTACCGATGGCCGAGCTGGCACGGGTGTTCGAAAGGCTCGGATTCGTCGGGGTGAAAACCGTGCTCCGGAGCGGCAATATCGTGTTCGATGCTGGACAGGGCGACAGCGCACCGATCGACACGGTGCAGCTCGCCGAGACGATCGAGGCCGCCATCGTCGAGGCGATCGGAGTCCGCTCCAGCGTCCTGGTGATCGACGCCGCAGGGTTCATTGCGATAGCGGATGCAAGCCCATTACGAAATGTTGCAACCGACGGTTCCAAGTCGTTCGTGACCTTCCTCGGCTCCGTTCCCGACACGCTCGAGCTGCCGGATGCCGCGGCGATAGCCCCGGAGATCCTTGTGGTCGGCGATCGGGCGCTTTACCAATGGATACCGGCCGGAAGCCAGCAGACCAAGGTGCCACGATCGTTCTGGAAACAGTTCGATTCGCCGGTCACGACGCGCAACTGGAATACCGTCGGGAAGCTCGTGGTGCTGCTCGACTGACCTCGATCGAGTTATCCTCCATTCCCACCCAGGGAACGTGGAGGATGTGCATGGTCGAATGGGGGTCAGAAAACAAGGCGACGGCATTTTCGTGGTGCGACACTTCCGCCACATGCACTGCCGCTCGTGCTCAGTACCTCACCGAAGCTGGGGTGCCGCACTCATACTCGATCCGGGTGCGTTGGTTCTAAATTTGTGACGCCTCCGGCGCGCAACAAACACCGGAGACGCTCCCGATGCCCTCTACGTCCATTTCCATCTCGCCTGCCCACCATCCTTCGACGACCCACGGTCGCCATGCCGCCATCGTCGAGAAGCCGCCGGCGCTGCCTGCGCTCAACGGTCGATCGGTCAGGAATCTGCGGAGGATAAACACGATTCGCGGCGCTAAACGCACCGTCGCCATCGTCTCCGCGCTGTTCGGGGCAGTTCTCGGGATCGGCTGTGTGGTCCCGGCCTACGCACAGACCGTGATTCCCACCTATACGGAGGCGGAAGCGGCCGCCGCCGCCGCCAGCGTGCACGCACAACCGGTGCACGCACAACCGGCTTCGCTGCCGTCCCAGGGGCTCAACGTCTCGGCGGTCGCCGCCGTTCCGCCAGTCACCGCCCGTGACCACTATGGGGTGACCCTTCCGCCTCCCCCTCCTGCACTTGAGTGGCCGGTGCCGGCCGGAACCCGGGTCTCGTCCGGCTTCGGACCGCGAGTCTCGCCCTGCGCCGGATGCTCGAGCTTCCACGAAGGGGTCGATTTCGATCCGGGCAACGGGGCACCGATCCACGCGATCGCGGCTGGCGTCGTCGTCGAGACCAACAGTCCCGGCTACAGCGCGCTCGGAGTGCACGTGGCCATCCAGCACCTGATCGACGGAAAGACCGTCGTCAGTGCTTACGGGCACATGCAGACCGGTTCGATGCACCTGAAGGTCGGCGATCATGTCACGGTCGGCCAGGTCATCGGTCTCGTCGGGAGCACGGGAGCGAGCACCGGTCCCCACCTGCACTTCGAGATCCGCGCTGGCGGCACGACCCCGGTCGATCCGCTGGTCTGGATGCACGCCCATCTCGGCTGAGCCCGCTTGGCCTGACCTGCGTCGCTCGGACCTCGTGCCCGGCTAGAACCTCCTGGTGAACGGAAGCGGTTTGCGCATCCGCACCAGCAGCAGGATCGGGACCAGCACGTACGGCAGATTGAACGCGAGAAACTTCAGCGGGTTCTGGGTATGGAACTGCGGCTCGCCGAAGAATTCGACCCCGAACACGACCACTCCAGTGAGCACGGAGATCGAGGTTGCGTAGATCACGCTCGGCAGCTGGATCCAGTTCCAGCCTCGCACGATGGATACAACGAGCACGATGTAGAACGGCATGTAGGCGAATGCCGAAAGTCCGGTGACGATCCGCATCCAGGTCGGCGGGTGCATGAACAGCGGATCAGTGTCGTGTGCGTACCACCAGTTCGAATTCGCGAAGAAGTTGCTTGACGGGTGGCTGAAATCGACGCCGATGGTCGGCAGCAGATCGCTGATGAGTGACGTCACGGTGAACAGCGAGAAGATGACGATGAAGAACACATCGATCTTTCGCTGGCTGATGGGGAGATTCTGCACGAAGCTATCGTGGCCTATTTCTTGGATGGGGCGGTCCTCATCCGGCACCAAGTCGCGCGCAATTCCCGCGCGCCGAAGTCGGCGGCCGGGCTTAACCTCAATGGATGGGCAGACAAGACGGCAGTACGCGGCAGGTAAGCGCCGTATCCGTCGACAGCAGTTCTGCGACGATCCTGCACGTCGACCTTGACGCGTTCTTCGCCTCGGTGGAGCTGCTTGACCGGCCGGAGCTCGCCGATGTGCCGGTCGTCGTCGCGGGAAACTCGGCGCGATCGGTGGTGACCGCGGCAAACTATCCCGCCCGCAAATTCGGCGTCCGCTCGGCGATTCCGCTCGGCCAGGCCCTTCGACTGTGCCCGCACGCCGTGGTGCTCGAACCGCATTTCGAGAAGTACCGCCACTACTCGCAGCTCGTGATGGCGATCTTCGACGATGTGACCCCGACCGTCGAGCGGCTCGGCATCGACGAGGCCTTTCTCGACGTCGCCGGTGCGCGCGGACTGCTCGGGTCTCCGGCCGAGATCGGCGAACTGTTGCGCCGAAGAGTGCAGGCCGAGACTCGGCTCACCTGTTCTGTGGGAGCAGCAGCAACCAAGTTCGTGGCAAAGCTCGCCTCGGGGCGGGCGAAACCTGACGGCTTGCTCGTCGTTCCGCTCGACGAGACCCTGTCTTTCCTTCACCCTCTCCCGGTCAGCGCGCTCTGGGGGGTCGGCGCCGCAACCGAGGACGCCCTGCGTCGCCGTGGCCTGAAGACGATTGGTGACATAGCCGCGACGCCCATTGCACAACTGCGACGAGCGGTGGGGGAGGCATCCGGGCTGAAGCTGCACGAATTGGCGAACGGAATCGATCCGCGCGCGGTGACACCGGGCAGCGAGGAGAAGAGCGTCGGGCACGAGGTGACATTCGAGACGGATGTCACGGATCCCGAGGTGCTGCGACGCGAACTCCTGCGACAGGCGAATGCCGTCGCCGTGCGGCTGCGAACCGCGGGGCTCGTCGCTCGCACGGTGGTGCTGAAGCTGCGCTACGCGGATTTCACCACCATCACCCGCTCACGCACGCTCGCCGAATCAACCGACCTCGGTCGGCGCATCTTCGAAGAGGTCCGCTCCATCTACGACGCACTGGGAGAAGATGCTCCTGGACAGCGCGACGCGGTGCGGCTGATCGGCGTGCGGGCGGAGCAACTGGCGCCCGGCGGCGGACAACCGCTCGCGTTGTGGGACGCCGACGAGGGCTGGCGCGATGCAGAGGACACCATGGATGCCGTGAGCGCGCGCTTCGGTCGCGGAGTGCTGAAGCCGGCCTCCCTCCTCCACCAGGGCGAGTTGCGCGGCGACCCGCGCACCCCGCGTCCCTCTCGCCCGGAGCGCTAGCTAGCGGCGCTCGGCCACGACGTTGGTGACGGTCGATCGCTGGGTTTTCCGCCGCACGCACCACCGACATCCGTCCTGTTCGTGCGTCCCGTTGATCGCCCGCGCCGCTTTTCAGCTCAAATGCAGGATCGCAGCCCTTGGAAGTTCCGGCCACCCCCGGGATTCCGGCAACCGGTGCGCGCAAGACCGGCTGCGATCCTGCATTTGAGCGACGGGCCACGCATGGCGGGAGTAGTTCCCCTGCCGGCGGGAGTACAGCTAGCGCGAGAGGATCGCCACGGAGTGACCCGGCATCGTGACGCCGGAGTCTGACAGGTCGACACCGGCCGTGGACACGAGCAGCAGGACTCCGCCGGTGAGGTGCGGGACGAGCCGCGACTCCTCGGAGAAGTTCACCAGGATCGAGAGCTCGCCTCGGCCGAGGATCAGCCACTTCTCGTCTTCGTCGATGGTGACCAGCACACGATCGAATCGGGGATCGGTCAGCGACGGCCTCTCTTTGCGCAGCTGGGCCAGTGCCCGGTAGATCTCGAGCAGCCTGGCGTGATCGTCGCTCGCGGTCTCCGACCAGTCGAGCTTCGAATCGGTGAAGGTGGACGGCTCCTGCGGGTCAGGCACCGTGGATCGATCCCAGCCCATCCGCTCGAACTCCGCGAATCGCCCCTCTGCCGTCGTCTTCCCGAGCTCCGTCTCAGGATGCGAGGTGAAGAACTGCCACGGCGTCGAGGCTCCCCACTCCTCGCCCATGAACAGCATCGGTGTGAACGGTCCGGCGAGAGTCATCACCGCCGCGATCGCGAGCTGCCCATAGTCGAGGGATGCCGCCAGTCGGTCCCCGGCCGCGCGGTTGCCAACCTGGTCGTGATTCTGGTTGGCGACCACGAGCCGCCAGGTTGGCATGGTGCCGGTGTCGATCGGACCGCCGTGGTCCTTTTCCCGGAAAGACGAGTATGTGCCATCGTGGAAGAATCCGCGGGTGAGCACCTTCTCGAGCGCGCCGAGCGGCTCGAAATCGGCGTAGTAGCCGGTCGTCTCGCCGGTGAGTGCGACGTGCAGGGCGTGGTGGAAGTCGTCGCTCCACTGTGCGGCCAGGCCGTAGCCATCCGCCTCCCTCGGCGTCACCAGGGTCGGATCGTTCAGGTCTGACTCGGCGATGAGGGTCAATGGGCGGCCGAGAAAAGCGGAGAGCGCGTCGGTCTCCTCCGCGAGTTCCCGCAGGATGTGCTTCGGGCTCTCGTCGACCAGGGCGTGCACGGCATCGAGCCGGAGGCCATCCACGTGATAGTCCCGCAACCACATGAGCGCATTGTCGATCACATACCGCCTGACTTCGGGAGAGTCGAGATTGACCGTCGCGCCCCAGGTGTTCGAGCTCTCTTCGTGCAGGTACGGTCCGAACCGCGGCAGGTAGTTTCCGCTCGGACCGAGATGGTTGTACACGACGTCCTGGATCACCGCCAGCCCGCGGGCGTGGCAGGCATCAACGAATCGCTGGTACGCCTCAGGGCCGCCGTAGCTCTCCTGGACCGCATACCAGAGCACACCGTCGTACCCCCAGTTATGTATGCCGTTGAAGGCATTCACCGGCAGGAGCTCGACGAAATCCACTCCGAGCGAGACCAGGTGGTCGAGCCTGTCGATCGCGGAATCGAGCGTGCCGTCCGGGGTGAATGTGCCGAGATGCAGCTCGTAGATGACCCGCCCGGGCAGTTGGCGACCGGTCCAGGCCGAGTCGGTCCAGTCGAAGCCGGACGGATCGAAGTGCCTGGAGAGGCCATGGACCGACTCTGGCTGCCTGCGGGAACGCGGATCGGGAAGCGGCGTCTCATCGTCATCGATCAGAAAACCGTAGTCACGACCCGTCGCCTCCGTTGCCCACCAGCCGTCCTCGGTGGCGGACATCTGATGCCGCTCGCCATCGGCGAGCAGGGTAACCTTCTGCGCGTTCGGCGCCCATACTGTGATGCCGCTCATGCGAGACCTCCAATAGTCGGATTATCGTCGTCGTCGTTCCCAGCTTCTTCGTGCCCGTCCTGCTGGTCGTCCTTCTCGCGTTCCTCGATGCGTGATTCGATGCGTGATTCGTTGGGTAGTGGTGCCGCGATCGGAACGAGGAGCGCCACCGGATAGCGGTCGAGCAGCTCGGCCAGTCTCAGCTGGCCTCCGTCGTAGTCGCGGCCGGTGACCACATCCCGCATCGGACGCGCCGGGAGCACGACGATGGTGTCGCCCCAGCCGCCGTTGGACTCCAGGCCGATCGGCAGCCTGGTCCCGATGGTGATCGCACCCCCGCGGTCGAAGGCGATGACGTGATCCGCCGCAGGACCGATGGACGGCACCGCGAGGTACCGGTTGAAAAGTTCCGGCAGGTCGCGTCGCACCCGCAGGGCGCGAGAGACGACAAGCAACTTCGCCGCTCCCGTGTCATCGACCGGCGGATATTCTCCGGAGTCGATAGCTGCCAGATAGAGCCGTCGAATGTCGAAGTCGACCTCACGCCGGTTGTCAGGGTCCACCAGCGACAGCTCCCAGAGCTCGCTGCCCTGATAGATGTCCGGCACGCCGGGTGCGGTGATCTGGATTATCTTCGCGGTCAGAGAATTGCTCCACCCGGCCGCGGTGACCCTGTCGAGCAGCCCGTCGAGGAGTTCGATCACGCGCGGGTCGTCGAATGCGGAATCGACCAGCGCGTGCATCCGCTTCTCGAAGTCCGGTTGGGGTGCGTTCCAGCTGGTGGAGTCGCCTGCTTCACGGGCAGCCTTCTCCGCGTAGGCGTGCAGGCGCTCCCGGCTCGCCGGCCACGCCCCGAGAATCGCCTGCCAGAGCAGGGTCTCGAGCGGCCCGTCGGAGAGCGGTGCCGCGTCGCGGAGCGCGTCCAGTGCGGTCTCCCATTCGAGCGGAATCTCGGCGAGCACGCTGATCCTGGCCCTGGCATCCTCCCCTCGCTTGGTGTCGTGGGTCGACAGGGAGGTGATCGCATCGGGCAGCGTGGCGTGCCGAAGCTGCTGCCTGTGGTGGAACTCCGCAACGTCGATGGAGAATTCGGCCGGGTCTGCACCGACCTCGGTGAGCGATCCGAGGCGGGTGTAGCGATAGAACGCCGTGTCTTCGACCCCTTTGGCCATCACCATGCCCGAGGTCTGCTGGAACCGGATGGCCGCAGGATGCCCCGGGTCGCTGAGCGCGGGCAGGAGCGCATCGACCTCGCCAGCCAGCTCCGGCCTGTGCTGTCGTGCGAGCTCGGCCGCTGCCATCAACCGGTCGGCGCCGAGCGGGAGATAGGAGCGATAGACCGGGAAGCAGGCCAGCAACTCGGCGATCGCATCGGCGGTCGGCGAGATCATGGCGCCTTCGTCGGACTCCACCTCCGCGACCGACCTGCCGAGATCGCGTTCGAGCCGCAGAACCTCGCTTCGCAGGATCCCGTCGGCAATGGCCCGTTTGGTGTCGTGGATCAGCTCGAACCAGGACACCGGCTCCGTGCTGTTCCGCAGGCGGGAGTCGAGCGCGTCGAGCGGGTCCTGTCCCGCGGGGTCGACCAGGACCCGGTCGATGGTGGCGAGGGCCTCGTAGCCGGTCGTGCCGGAGGTGGCCCACGAGGCAGGGAGCTGCTCGTCTCCCTCGAGAATCTTCTCGACCAGCAGATAGCTGCCGTCCGTCGCGGTCGCGAGCGAATCGAGGTAGGCGCCGGGGGCCGCCAGCCCGTCCGGATGATCGACCCGAAGGCCATCCGCGAGTCCCTCGGTAAACCAGCGGACGATTTCGACGTGGGATTCGTCGAACACCCACGGAACCTCCACCCGGATGCCGGCGAGGCCGTTGACCGCGAAGAAGCGGCGATAGTTCAGCTCGGCATCCGCTCGGCGCCAGCTGATCAGCTCGTAATTCTGGCGTGCGTGCACCTCGACAGCGGACGCCCCATCGTCCGCCGTTCCCGGTGCGATCGGATAACGGTTGTCGAAGTAGCGCAGCTCGCCGTCGACCACGGCAAGGTCGTCGAGAGAGTCGTCGGCAAGCACAGGGATCCGCAGTCTCCCGCCCCCGAAGTCCCAGTCGATGTCGAAGGCCTCGGCGAACCGCGACGCCGGGCCGCCCGCAAGAACGTCCCACCACCAAGCGTTGGCGGCCGGCGTTGCGACGCCCATGTGGTTCGGCACGATGTCGATGAGAACGCCGAGCCCGATGGCGCGTGCCGCGGCGGATGCAGCGGCGAGGCCGGCCTCGCCGCCCCTGGCCGGATCGATCACCGAGTGATCGACGACGTCGTAGCCGTGGTCCGACCCGCTCTCCGCCATGAGGAGGGGGGAGAGGTATAGCCAGTCCGCGCCGAGGTCGCGCAGGTAGCCCGCGACATCCGCGACCTTGAACAGGCTGAAGTCCTCGCGGATCTGCAGCCGATAGGTCGAGCGCGGCACTCTCATGCGCCGTCTCCTATGGTCCCGGTTGGCTGTGGTTGGGTCTGCATCTGTGAACCGGCCAGCGCGACGAGGGATGCCGCCACCGAGTGGTCTGGTTCCGCCTCGGCCTCGACGTATGCCCGCAGGACTACGAGCGACTTCGATTCGACCGGCAGTGTCTCGCCGGCGTGTCGTGGGGCGGAATCAGCGCCCGCTCCCGCCGTGTCGATCACGATCTCCCAGGCCGGCGAGTACTCGGCGGTGGGAATGGTGAAATCAACCGTCGCGTCGTGGGCGTTGAACAGGAGCAGGAAGTTCAGATCGGTGATCCGCTCGCCGCGACCGTCTCGGCCGGGAATCCCTTCG
>JAODMG010000091.1 GCA_025464895.1 Microbacteriaceae bacterium
AGCTGGTCGAATGGATGCTGCGCCTCGCCGGTGGCCAGACCGGCTTCCTCGACGACTTCCGTTCCACTGCCGTGGTGCCGACCAGCGGGTTCGCTGTCGAAGCGCGGGTCTACGCCGAGGATCCGACCAGGGGTTATCAACCGTCATCCGGAGTGATCAGCCAGGCGGTGCTTCCGCACGAAACCGCGAGGGTGGATGCCTGGATCGAGACGGGAACCGAGGTGCCGAGCTCCTACGATCCGATGCTTGCCAAGATCATCACGTCGGGACGGTCGCGCGCGGAGGCCTGGGGAGGACTGGCCGCCGCGCTTGGCTCGACCAGGATCGACGGAATCGAAACCAACCTCGGTTTCCTGCGGGCGATCGCCACAGACGATGTGGTGGCGGCAGGTCGGCACTCGACGTCGACCCTCTCGACGATCGTGGATGCCGAGCCTCGCGTCTCGGTTCAGCGTGCCGGACTGATGACGACGGTGCAGGACTGGCCGGGCCGGGTCGGCTACTGGCAGGTCGGCGTTCCGCCGAGTGGACCGATGGACGACCTCTCCTTCCGCCTCGGCAACGCGGCGCTCGGCAACCCGGAGGGCGCTGCCGGCCTCGAGTGCACCGTCTCGGGGCCGCAACTGCTGTTCAGCGCCGAGACGGTCGTCTGCGTGACCGGTGCGGAGGCCCCGGTCACCGTCGACGGTGCGGCCGTCGCCATGTGGGAGCCGCTGGTCGTCCCGGCGGGAGGGGTGCTCGATGTCGGAAGCGTGACCGGCGCCGGCCTCCGCAGCTACATCCTGTTCGCCGGCGGCCTCGATGTTCCGCTCTACCTCGGCAGCGCATCCACCTTCACCCTCGGCCAGTTCGGCGGTCACGCCGGGCGCGCGCTGGCGAGTACGGATGTCCTGCGGGTCGTCGATCGGCCACTTTCCATCGCCCCCACCGACATCGCCCCGACCGACGTCGCCCCGACCGACGCCGCGCCCGTCGATCCGGGCGTTCGCCCGACCCTGGTCCATCACTGGGAGCTCGCGGTCACCGAGGGACCGCACGCGGCCCCCGACTTCTTCACCCGCGCCGACATGGACGAGATTCTCTCCGCGGACTACGAGGTCCACTTCAATTCGGCGCGCACGGGAGTGAGGCTGGTTGGGCCGAAGCCGAGCTGGGCGCGCGCGGACGGCGGCGAGGCCGGGCTGCATCCGTCCAACATCCACGACAACGCCTACGCGATCGGTGCAGTGGACTTCACCGGAGACACGCCGATCCTGCTCGGTCCGGACGGCCCGAGTCTCGGCGGCTTCGTCTGCCCGGTCACGGTGGTCTCGGCCGATCGCTGGAAACTCGGCCAACTCGCGCCGGGGGACACTGTGCGTTTCGTGCCGATCCCGGCCGCGACTGCCCCGTCGCTCGCCCTGCTCGACGCGAGGCGCGCCGCGGGCGACCCGACCGTCGCGAGGCGCGGGCGCGACGGGGACGACGGCGTCATCCTGAGGGTGGACGGCGATCCATCCGCGACCTACCGTCGCAGCGGCGACGACAACATCCTGGTCGAATACGGGGACATCGTGCTCGACCTCGGGCTGCGAGCGCGGGTGCACGCGCTGTACCTCCTGCTGCAGGATGCCGCGATCGACGGTGTGCTCGACCTGACTCCCGGCATCCGGTCGCTACAGGTGCATTTCGACCCGGATCGGCTCCCGTCGTCGCGCCTGCTCGGTGTGCTGAGGGAGTTCGAGGCGCAGATCCCCGGTGCCGCGTCCCTCGTCGTTCCGAGCCGTTCGGTCCGGCTGCCGCTGTCGTGGGACGACCCGGCGACCCGCGAGGCGATCGAGCGCTACATGAACGGCGTTCGCGACGATGCGCCGTGGACGCCGTGGAACATCGAGTTCATCCGCAGAATCAATGGGCTCGGGACGCCGGATGACGTGTACCGCACGGTCTTCGACGCCGAGTACCTCGTGCTCGGCCTCGGCGACGTGTACCTCGGAGCGCCAGTGGCCACTCCGCTCGACCCCCGGCATCGCCTGGTCACGACGAAGTACAACCCGGCGAGGACCTGGACTCCGGAGAACGCCGTCGGCATCGGCGGGGCATACCTGTGCATCTACGGGATGGAGGGCCCTGGCGGCTACCAGTTCGTCGGACGAACCACCCAGGTCTGGAGTCGTCACGGGTCATTCGATGCCGAGAAACCGCGACCATGGTTGCTGAACTTCTTTGATCGGATCTCCTGGTATCCGGTCGAACCGGACGAACTGCTCGAACTGAGGGCGGATGTCGCGGCCGGCCGTGGGCAGTTCGACATCACCGACGGCACCTTCTCGCTGGCGGAACACGAGGCGTTCCTGGCCGAGAACGCCGAATCGATCGCCGACTTCCGTGCCGGCCAGGCCGTCGCGTTCGATCGGGAACGCGAGGCCTGGGAGCTCTCCGGCGAGTTCAGCCGGGCCGAGGCCGTCGAGGTGCCGATGGCCGCCGCGGACGAGCTGCACGGCCTGCCGGATGGCGCGGTCCGGGTCGATGCGCCGTTCGTCGCCCACGTCTGGAAGGTCGCGGTCAGCGAGGGCCAGCGGGTTGCCGTCGGTGAGCAGTTGCTGTCGCTCGAGGCCATGAAGATGGAGGCCAGCGTCACCAGTCCGGTCGACGGGATCGTGACGATCCTGCGCGCTGAGCTCGGCCAGCGGGTGCGGGGAGGACAGACGCTCGCTGTCGTCGTCGCGGATCTGGATCTTGATCCGGCCCATCTTGCTCGCGAGAGGGCAAAATTCGCCCTTCCCGGCGCGGTTTAGGGCGGATTCTGCCCGCTCGCGCCCGAGCATCCGGATTGGGGTTTAGCCGGCGCTGAGCCCGAGGGTGCCGGACATCTCGGCGAGCAGAGTCTCGGCGTCGGCGACCACGCCGCGAATCTCGGCTCCATCGTGGCCGAGCACCCGCAGGCAGCTCTCGGCGATGGTGGTGGTGAGTACCGTCGCGTCGTCCTCGGAGCGATCCGCCCGGATGGTGATCACGCTCTCCACCATGCCGAAGACGACGTCCACGAGGTAGTCGATGGATGGCCGTGGTGCCCCGTCGGACGGTCCCGCGAGTTCCGCATCCATCCGGCCGTCGACGCTCTCCGAGATGAGGCGTGCGTAGAGTGCGCGAAGGCTCGACCGTTCGATCCGAAATGGCTCGAACGGCCCGTTGCGCACCTCGGGCAGAAGGTACAGGCTTCCGACATTGTGCGGCGCGGTGAACAGTTGCCGACTGTCGAATGTCACGAGAGCGGTGAGTCGCACCGCCGCCGGGGACCCGGATGTCTCGAGGTAGTCGGCGACGATCATGGACGGTTCGACCGTGCGCATCAGCAGGAGTTCGAGGATCTGCTCCTTGCGCGGAAAGTGGTAGTACAGCGAGGCCTGGCGGATGCCGACTTCATCCGCAATAGCCCTGGTGGATGTTGCGGAGTAGCCGCGTTCCACGAACAGGTGGGCTGCCGCATCCAGAATCTGCTCGGGGGCGCTGAGGTCTGGGCGAGGATTCGTGCCAGAGCGGGGGCGGCCCCGCTCGCCCTTCTTCTGCGCTTCGGTCACCTGGCAATGCTCCCATGAATCGCGAGGGGCAGAGGGAGTCGTGTTACCTCGGCGAAACCTGGATGTTGTTTCATGGACCGAGCACCTATCAATCGATAGATACTCGATGCCCGGACGGGAGAACCGCGTCATGACCCAGATAGCGACGAACAATCCAGAGGGAGCGCGCGCTCATGCCAGGGCGCAGGGCGGCGTGCTGATCGACACTATGCCGACCCTTCCTCCGAGCGCCGCCGACCAGTGGCCGGAGCCGGTCGCCGACGAAGACAAACTTTGGGCCGAGACGGTCGGCGGAGGCGGCTACACGTCGATGACCGTTGCGCGCGGCACGACCATAGAACTCACGGATGTCGATGGCGACGCGTGCGCCCACCTCGCCCTGTTCAACGCCGCGCAGACCGACGAGCGCCTGAATGTCGCCGACACGATCAAAGTGCAGTGGCAGGCCTACCTCACCACCGGCCACCAGCTGCTCTCCGATCGCGGACGCGTCCTCGCGACGATCATCGCCGACAGTTCGGCTCGACACGACGCCCTCGCGGGAACCTCCAGCCTCCGGCGAAACACCGAGCGCTACGGCGACGGCTCTCCGCACGGTGGCACCCCGTCCGGCCGAGAACTGCTCATCCTCGCCGCGGCCAAGGTCGGGCTCACCCCGCGCGACATCCCACCGACGGTGAGCTTGTTCCAGGGGGTATTCGCCGAGCCGGATGGCGCACTCACCTTCACCGGATCGGCCGGCCCCGGCGCATCCGTCCGCCTTCGTGCCGAGTTGCCGCTGACGCTGCTGATCGCCAACGTCCCTCACCCGCTCGATCCGCGGGAGGCCTACCTGTCGACTCCCTTGCGGGTGCGCGCCTGGGCCGGATCGGCGACGACGGGCTCAACGGCGGACTCGAGCGGAGCCTCGCCCGAGGCCGCACGGGCCACAGCAAACACCGTCGCATACGCCCGATTGAGAGGACTCTGATGAGCACCGAAGCGA
Organism: Microbacteriaceae bacterium; assembly: GCA_025464895.1. Taxonomy (GTDB): domain Bacteria; phylum Actinomycetota; class Actinomycetes; order Actinomycetales; family Microbacteriaceae; genus Parafrigoribacterium_A. The sequence goes on from JAODMG010000091.1 coordinate 4,546, forward strand.
TGAGCACCGAAGCGATGAGCACCGAAACCGCACTCCCCGAGTTCATCGCCGCCCATCGCATTGTCAGTGATGCCGTTGCGGAGCGCCGCGGGCCATGGTCCGGGATCGTAAAAGCGGGCCAGTTCCTCACCATCGTCGACCTCTTCGGCAACCAGGCCGTCGACTGCATCGTCTATGACGCGGCCGACACCGACATCCGCTACAGCGCCCAGGACACGATCGCCGCCCAGGGCAACATCTATCTCACCACCGGGTCGGTCCTGTTGGCGAACACCGGCGACGCCCTGATGACCCTTCGCAATGACCAGGTCGGTCGGCACGACACCATCGGCGGTGCCTGCAGCAAGGAATCGAACTCCCTTCGCTACGGCCACCACACCGTTCACCAGCATGCCTGCGTCGAGAACTTCCTGGCGGAGGGCGCGCGTTGGGGTCTCGGCAAGCGAGACCTGGTGAGCAATATCAACTGGTACATGAACGTGCCGGTTGAACCGGATGGCGTCCTCGGAATCGTCGACGGGATCTCGGCACCGGGCCTCTCGCTCACCCTGCAGGCCGACCGCGACGTGCTGGTGCTGGTCTCCAACTGCCCTCAGGTCAACAACCCGTGCAACGGTTTCGACCCGACGCCGGTGCGGATGATCGTCTCGGAGTCCTGAGCCGGGCCCCCGGGCCATCGTCCGGAGGTTTTCCGTAACACGCTGTTATTGCGCCAGCAAAGGGACGGCAACACGTCTCCGTTAGAAATTACCTAGCGGCTGATAGAAATTGCTCTTTCTCGAGTTCCTGTCTTCCGAATGCGAGCGGCACTGTGGCCATTTCGACCAGTCGCCTCACGTTTCCGGTCGTGTTCCACGAGAGAAAGTAAGGCATATGTCCCGCTCGAAGCGCTTAGTGACATTGATCGGAATCGCCGCTGTCGTGGCAGTGGCCCTCGTTGGTTGTGCCGGAAGCGCACCGGCGGCAGGCAAATCGACCACCCTGCGTCTGGCTTACCTCGGCGACATCCCCGCTCCCGATCCGGACACGGCGTACGCCTCGCCCGAACTGACCCTGGTCAACAGCGCATACGAAGGACTGATCGCGTACCAGTCCGGAGTCCCGACGGCGAAGCTCGAGCCGGTCCTGGCCACGAAATGGACCGTGGACCCGACGAACACCGTGTTCACCTTCACCCTTCGCTCCGGCGTCACCTTCCACGATGGCACACCGTTCGACGCCTCCGCGGTGAAGGCGTCCTTCGATCGGAGGACCGCGGTCAACCAGGGTCCCGCCTACATGGTGGCGGGCGTGAAGACGGTGGATGCGCCGACCGATCACGAGGTGATCATCACCCTCAATGCGCCGAACAACGCGTTCCTCGCCTATCTCGCTTCGCCGTTCGGCCCGAAGATGATGAGCCCGACGGCGCTGAAGGCGCACGCCGCCAACAACGGGACTGACTACTTCGACACCCACGATGCCGGTACCGGTGCATACGAATACGGCGCCTTCAAGAAGGGAACGTCGTACGACCTGACGGAATACGCGAATTACTGGGGAACGAAGCCCGCATACAAGGCGGTCGACTTCACCGTGGTGTCGAACATCTCAACGGTCCAGCTCGAAATCGAGAGCGGCCAGCTGGACGGGATCATCGGATTCGGCGACAAGCAGACGATCGCGAGCTACCAGAAGAACAGCACGCTGAACACCTACGAATTCCCGAGCCTGCAGACCCCGATGCTGATCGTCAATCCGCAGAGTCCGGTGCTCGCCGAGCAGAAGACCAGGGTCGCGTTGTTGTCAGGGCTCGACTTCCCCTCGATCGCGAAGAATGCGCTCGGCGCGACTGGCAAGTCGACCACCGAGGTGTTTCCGCCGACCATGATCGCGGCGGCTGGCGACCAGCAGGTGATCAAGCACGACTCGTCCGCGCTGGCGAGCCTGGCATCCGGATCGTTGGCCGGTGCATCGCTGCGGATCGGCTACCTCGCCTCCAGTCCTGCCGGGCAGGCGCTCGCCGAGAATGTGGCGGTCGAACTCAACACCGCGAAGATCTCGGCCAAGACGGTCGGCTATCCGAGCGGAACCTATTACTCGACGATGTCGGATCCGAAGACGGCACCGGACCTGACGCTCATGGCCGGGTACCCGGACACGGCGCATCCGGACTCCTGGGCCCGCATCTTCTACACGCCGAAGGGCGGGTTGGATGTCTACGGCACCGAGATCAACGGCGTCGAGCAGACCCTCGACGCGGCACTGATCTCGGGTGACCCGGCCGGCTATTCTGACGTCGCGAAGGCAGTGAGCGCATCCGGCTACTTCTACTCGATGGCCACGGTGCTCGGCTCCGCGGTGCTGAACAAGTCGGTGACCGGTGCGGACAAGGCCTGGAACCTGGTCGTGCCAGACCTTCTCGACCTCAAACTGCTGGCACCGAAGGCCTGATGATGGGGCTGGTCGTGCCGGGAGAGCTGGCAAACGGATGACTCCGGTTCTCGACGTCAGCGAGATGTCGATCTCCTACGGGAGCAGAACCCCGGCACTCCTCGCCGTATCGGATGTGTCGTTCACGGTCGACAGCGGACAGTGTCTCGGCGTCGTCGGGGAATCCGGTTCAGGCAAGAGCACGACCGGTCTCGCCATCCAGGGACTGCTCACTCGCGACTCCTCGGTAACCTCGACCGGCTCCATCACGATCGCGGGAACCGAGCTGGATCCGGTACTGGAGACGGGGTGGCGACAGGTGCGTGGCCGAAAGGTCACCACCGTCTTCCAGGACCCGATGAGCTCGCTCGACCCTACGATGACCGTCGGTCGGATGTTGACCTTCGTCACCGGCAGCAAGGCGGAGAGCCTGCGCTGGTTGGAGGAGGTCGAACTTCGAAACCCCGCCGTCGTGTACGGCTCGTATCCTCACCAACTCTCCGGCGGGATGCGACAGCGGGTGATGATCGCGCTCGCCCTGGCCAGGAGGCCGGCGCTGCTCATCGCCGACGAACCGACCACGGCGCTCGATGTCAGTGTGCAGGCCCAGATCCTGAAGCTGCTCCGCCGCGAACAGGCCGCGCTCGGCTGCGGAATCGTCTTTGTGACCCACGACCTCGGTGTCGCGAAGGCGATGTGCGACGACATCGTGGTGATGCGGAAAGGCCGCATCGTCGAGAGGGGAAGCGCGACCAGGGTCTTCGCCTCACCGGAGAGCGACTACGCACGCCACCTGATGGAGTCGCGGCTGACCATGGCCACCGATCGTCACCGTCCGGTCGGGCTGCCGGAGCCGACCGTCGTCAGCGCGATGGTCGAGGCTCTGAACGAGAACCGCGCTGTGGACGAGGACAGCGCAGCGCCGGATGCGACAGCGTCAGAGGTAGCGGTGCCGGATGCGACGGAGCCGCCTGCGGTCACAGCGGAGTGGGAGGCCAAGGCCCTGCTCTGGTCGCGGTTCCGGCCTGAGCCCGCCGTGCGCGATGGCGAGCCGGAGGCCATCCTCGAATTCGCGGGGGTAAGCAAGTCGTTCCACACCGGCGGCGGCCGGCGCGGCCGAAAGCCGGTGCTCTTCTCCGTCTCATTGCGGGTGGAGGAGCGGGAGAGTGTCGCCCTCGTCGGTGAAAGCGGCTCCGGCAAGTCGACGATCCTGCGGATCGCGGCCGGACTCGAAACCGCGGACAGCGGCTCGGTGCGGCGTCCGCGGTTGCACGCCGACGACATCCAGGTGATCTTCCAGGATGCCGGAGCGTCGCTGACACCGTGGCTGACGGTCGGACAGCTGCTCACCGAGCGGGTGCGCAACAGCAAGCGGGGTGGGGCGAAGTCGCGCGCCGAGATCGATGAACTCGTCGGGGTCGCGATGGACAGAGTCTCCCTCGATCGTGAGCTGCTGCGCTCGAAGCCGGGGCTGCTCTCCGGTGGCCAGCGCCAACGCGTCGCCATCGCCCGCGCGATCGTCATCCCGCCGGCGATCCTGCTCTGCGACGAACCGACCAGCGCCCTCGACGTCTCGACGGCGTCCACGGTGCTGAACCTACTGAACCTCCTCCGTCATTCGCTCGGCATCTCGGTGCTCTTCGTCACCCACGATCTCGCTGCGGCCAGGGTGATCTCCGACCGCATCCTGGTCATCAGCGATGGCCGGATCATCGAGTCGGTGCTGTCCGAGGATGTCGGCGAGTCCGTTTCGAGCGACTATGGGCGGAGGCTCCTCGATGCTGTCCTTTCCTGACCTTCGCCTGGATCGGGGACGTATCCGCCGCACCGGCCGACGGGCGTTGCCGTTCTCGCTCGGGGAGTCCATCGCCCTGGTCTGCCTGCTCCTGGTCGTGATCGCCTCCATCCTCGGGCCGATCGTGAGTCCGTACAGCCCAATCATCCCGAGCGGCGCCCAGCTTCTGCCCCCGGGTTCCCCCGGGCACCTCTTCGGCACGGACAACCTCGGCCTGGACGTACTGACCAGGGTCATGGTCGGTGCGAGGACGAGTCTCTTCGCCGCCGTCGTCACCACCGCGTGCACCTCGACCCTCGGGCTGATCCTCGGCACGATCGCCGGGGTGGTCGGCGGCTGGCTCGACAACATCCTGATGCGCATCACCGACGTCTTCCTGGCCTTCCCTGGCCCGATCGTCGCGATGGCTATTTCGGCAGCGCTCGGCGCGAGCCTCTCCAGCAGCATCATCGGGATCGCCATCGTCTGGTGGCCCCTGTACGCACGGCTTGCCCGCGGTGAGGTGCGCAGAACAGCGACCAGCATGCACGTCGAGGCGGCGCGGATGTCGGGTTCGAGGGGCATCTCGCTGGTGCTGCGTCACATCCTTCCGTCCACCTTGCCGACCGTGGCGATCAGCGCGAGCCTCGATATCGGTGGAGTCATCGCCGTGCTCGCCTCGCTCTCGTTCATCGGTCTCGGCACTCCGGCTCCGGCCCCCGAGCTCGGGCTGATGGCGTCGATGGGCATGCAGTACCTGTTGAATTCGTGGTGGGTCCCGGTGATTCCAGGTCTCGTCGTCGCGCTGCTCGCGCTGCTCTGCAACTACACCGGAGACGGCCTCCGCGGCGTGCTTCGCGCTCGGGGGGTGTGACCGGTGGCAAAGTTTCTGCTCCGGCGTGCCGGATCCCTCGTCGTGGTGCTGCTCTCACTGTCCGTCCTGGTATTCGTCCTGCAGCGGATCGGCAAGGCCGACCCGGTCAGGGCCTATCTCGGTGCGAACGCCCCGGCGCTGGCGGTGACCCAGGCTCGCGCCAAGTTCGGCCTCGATCAGCCGATGCTCGTGCAGTACTGGAATTACCTGGTCGGGCTGGTCCATGGCGACCTCGGCATGTCGTACAGCACGCGCCGCCCGGTCACCGTCGAGCTCGCGGACAAGGTGCCCGCGACCCTCGAGCTGGCGGTCTGGGCGCTGTTCTTCGCGATCATCATCGCGGTGGTACTCGCGGGGGTGTACTCGCTGAAAGGACCGGTGAGCGGCGTCATCCGACTGGTCTTCTTCAGCCTCGCCTCGGCGCCGTCTTTTCTCCTCGCCACCCTCATGCTGCTGTTGTTCTTCATGCAGTTGCACTGGTTTCCGGCGGTCGGGCGGATCGGCGATCCCAGCGTGAATGGTCCGACCGGCTTCTACGTGCTCGACGGACTGTTGGCGGGAAACCTGGCCTATTCATGGGATGCCGTGCAGCACCTGGTGCTCCCAGCGCTCGCCGCGAGCATCGGGCCAGGGGTGGCCCTCGCCAGGGTGCTGGCCGACGGACTCTCCTTTGGGATGGGGTCGAACTACGCGAGAACGGCCAGGTCTCTCGCCGAGAGTGAGCGTTCGATCCTGTTCCGCCACGCACTTCGGAACGCATCGAGTCCCGCCCTGTCGATGTTCGGCGTGCTGGCCGGCTCGATGCTGTCGAGCCTCGTCGTTGTCGAGCAGATCTTCTCCTGGAACGGCCTCGGCCAGTACCTGTCAACCGCGATCACCTCGGCCGACTTTCCCGCGGTCGCCGGGGTGAGCCTCGTGCTCGGCGCCGTGTACGTCGTCCTCACGGCGATGGTCGACATCGTCCTGGCGCTGGTCGACCCTCGAGTGAAGCTCGCCTGACCGCCGGGTCACGAGTACGAAGAAAAGAGAAACAGGAAGACATGAGTTCAGACACGATCGACTTCACCCTCGGCGCGCCGGTCGACATCGACATCGCGGTGACCTGGCTGGATGGCACCGGCCCGACCGAGCCTCTGGTGCAGGTGCACGCGCTCGACGAGCACACCTTCGTTCTACGTCAGTCCCTCAAGGTGCACTACGAGGGACCGTTCGTCTTCCTGTTGCTCGGAAACACCGGCGCGCTGCTGATCGATTCCGGCGCGACATCCGATCCGGAGACCTGGCCACTGCGGGCGACGGTCGACCGGATCATCGACGACTGGCTCGCCGTTCATCCGCGAAAGTCCTACTCGCTCACCGTCGCCCACTCGCACGGTCACGGTGACCACACGGCCGGTGATTCGCAATTCGCCGGTCGCCGGAACACCGTCGTCGTCCCCACCGGCGTCGCTGGGGTTCGTGACTTCTTCGGCTTCGCGAGCTGGCCGGATGCGACCGTAGCCTTCGATCTCGGCGGGCGGGTGGTCAGCGTCATCGGCGGCCCAGGGCACGAAGAGGCCGCGACCATCTTCTACGATCCGTGGACCGGCATCCTGTTCACCGGCGACACCGTGTATCCCGGTCGCCTGTATGTGTTCGACATGCCGCAGTTCCTCGCCACCATCGAACGGGCGCTCGCGGTGGTCGCCTCGGTTCCGGTCCGCTATCTGATGGGATGCCACATCGAGATGTCAGCGTCGCCCGGGCAGGATCATCCGCTCGGCTCGAATGCCCACCCTGGCGAACCTCCGCTCGAGATGCTCCCCGGCCAGCTGGCGCGGCTGCACGAACGCGCCGTGTCGATCGCCGGCATCCCCGGGGTTCACGGGTACGACGACGTGATCATCTACAACGGCAAGGAGACTGTCCAGGGTTTCCTCCGGCCGGCCTAGGACTGCTTGGGCGAGCGGTCGGAGAGCGGATGCGGCGGCCGATGTTACAGAAAATTCATGTTTCCGAAACACCGTGAGATGGCCACGACGGCAGCATGTTTCCTATGCCTATCAATCGACAGGTTTTCGGCTGAACCCATAGGAAAGGGAGCTCCGTGAGTACCACAGCGAAAATCTCGGAAACCTCATCCGCGCCTCCGGAACACGGCGATCTCGCCGAACTCGGCTACAAGCAGGAACTGCATCGCAAAGTCGGTCCGTTCGGCTCCTTCGCCGCCGGATTCTCGTTCGTCTCCATTCTCACCACGGTGTTCCAACTGTTCTTTCTCGGCTTTGGCCTCGGCGGCGCGGCGTTCTTCTGGACCTGGCCGCTCGTCTTCGCCGGGCAGCTTCTGGTCGCGCTCAACTTCTCCCACCTGGCCGCACGCTGGCCGATCTCCGGTGCGATCTTCCAATGGTCCGGTCGACTCGCCGGCGCGACCTTCGGCTGGTTCACCGGGTGGGTGATGATCGTCGGTCAGATCGTCACGGTCGCGACAGCTGCGATCGCGCTGCAGGCTGTGCTTCCTCCGGTCTGGAGCGGGTTCCAGCTGGTCGGCGGCTCCGGCGCAGACTCGTCTCCGGTCTCGCTGACCGGTGCGGCGAACGCGGTTGTGCTCGGCATCATTCTTCTCGTTGTGACGACGGCGATCACTGCAATCGGTGTTCGGCTGATGTCGATCGTCAACAGCGCGGGAGTGGTGCTCGAAATCATCGGTGTCGTCGCGATCATCTTCGCGTTCCTCGTGCACGCCCAGCGCGGTCCGGGTGTCGTCGACACGAGCGTCGGGCTGCCGTCGGGAGACTCTCCGTACCTGTTCGCCTGGTTGGCATCCGGACTGATGGCGGCCTACGTCATGGTCGGCTTCGACTCGGCTGGCGAACTCTCAGAAGAGACGCACAACCCGAAGCGCACCGCGCCGCGCACCATCATCCGTGCACTCATCGTCTCCGGCGTCGGCGGCGGGCTGCTGATCGTCACCGCGATCATGGCGGCGCCGAGCCTCACCGATGGCAAGCTCGCCACCCTCGGACTTCCCTGGGTGCTGACCCAGGCGCTCGGCCCGATCGGTGGCCGAATCCTGCTGGTAGATGTCGCAATCGCCGTCTGTGTGTGCACGCTCGCTGTGCAGACATCCGGTTCCCGAATGGTCTTCTCGATGGCGCGGGAACGGTCCCTTCCGTTCCATCGGGTCCTGTCCACAGTGTCTCCTCGCACCGGAACCCCGATCGCCACCTCGATCGTCGTCGGCGTCGGCGCAGCCCTCGTGCTCCTGGTCAACATCGGCGAGAGCGCCATCTTTACCGCCCTCGCCAGCCTCTGCATCGGTATGCTCTACCTGGCATATCTCGGTGTTACGGTGCCCCTCCTGGTCAGGCGGATCCGGGATGCGCGCGCCGGTATCAGCGACAGCGGGCTCGATGAGACCGGCAAGCCGCTCTTCTCGCTGGGGCGCTGGGGAATTCCGATCAACGTGGTCGCGGTGCTCTACCAGGTGGTCTTCGTGATCAACCTGATGTGGCCGCGTCCGGAGATCTATGACCTCACCGGGCACACCTGGTGGTTGCAGTGGAGCGCACTGCTCTTCCTCGGGGCGACCCTGCTGATCGGACTCGCCATCCACATCCGCAACCGTGCGCGCCACGGGGTGCTGGTGCTCGGCTCCATCGGCGTGACGCCGCCGACCCGGCAGCAGGGCGCCGTCTAACCGCCGCCGTCTTTCTCAAAACGCAGGAGATTGGGGCGCGTCCACCGCGAATGTTGCGGAGGATGCGCCCCTGTCGCGTTTCTCCTGCGTTTTCAAACTAACCGTGCAGCGATCGCTCAAATGCAGGACGGCAGCCGGTTTTGCGCGCAGCAGTCGCCGGAATCCCGGGGCCCGCGGAAATTTCGTGGGCTGCGGTCCTGCATTTGAGCTCGGTAAGCGCTTGAGCTAGTAGCGGGCGGGGGCGCGGCGAGGATGCGGGTCGCAGGACGGGTGCGATAGCGGATGCGCGACGCGGGCGGGTCGCGCGGCGGGTCGCAGTATGGAAGGTGGCAGTGCATCGTTTGGGAGTTAGCCACAGTCGATTCGCTGGCGCCGTCCCGGCTCTTTGTAGCTCCGGGACGGAGGATTTACCTGACAATGCGTTCCTGCCTAGCGTTGAGTCACCGATCTTCGCGAGAAAGTTGAGGTACAGCCCATGGTTGACGTCGCCCCCCGCACCCGAGCCGAGCACTCAGAGCAGACCGTTGCAGTCGACGCTGAAGTCGACGCGCAGCTGGCCGAGACGACGGGCGAGGCATCCGTCGATGTCGAGAGCCTCGCGCGGCAACTCCTCGGAACCTGGGCGGAGGTTCGCCGCTCCGCCCGCGAGTTCACGAAGAACCCGGAGCTGCACGACATCCCGGGCCTGACCCTCGACGAGCAACGCGAACGCACTCTCGGGCAGCTTCGACTCCTCGTCGAACACGGCGCGGTGCATCGCGCGTTTCCGAAATCGGTCGGCGGCCTCGAAGACAACGGCGGCAACATCACGGCCTTCGAGGAACTGGTCGCGGCCGACCCGTCGTTGCAGATCAAATCCGGGGTGCAGTGGGGTCTGTTCGGGTCGGCGGTCATGCATCTCGGCACCGAATATCACCACACAACTTTCCTCCCGGACATCATGAGCCTGAAGGTGCCAGGCGCCTTCGCGATGACCGAGACCGGGCATGGGTCGGATGTCGCATCCGTCGCCACCACGGCCACCTACGATCCGGCGACCCGGGAGTTCGTCTTCTCCACACCGTTTCGCGTAGCGTGGAAGGATTACCTCGGAATCGCCGGAAAGCACGGGGTCGCCGCGACCGTCTTCGCCCAGCTGATCACGGGCGGTGTGAACCACGGCGTTCACTGCTTCTATGTGCCGATCCGCGACGAGAACCTGCAGTTCCTGCCGGGCATCGGCGGCGAGGATGACGGGCTGAAGGGCGGTCTCAACGGCATCGACAACGGTCGCCTGCACTTCAGCGACGTGCGGATCCCGCGGCAAAACCTGCTCAACAAGTACGGCGATGTCGCCGAGGACGGAACCTACAGCTCGTCTATCGACAGCCCGGGACGCCGCTTCTTCACGATGCTCGGCACCCTCGTGCAGGGCCGCGTCTCCCTCGACGGAGCGGCAGCGGCGGTCTCGGCGATGGCCCTCGCGATCGCCGTCACCTATGGCAATCAGCGCAGGCAGTTCACGGCGGGCAGCGACACGGACGAAGAGGTGATCCTCGACTACCAGCGGCACCAGCGTCGACTCATTCCCCGACTCGCGACGACCTACGCGATGAACTTCGCCCACGACGAATTCCTGGTCAAGTTCGACTCGGTGTTCAGCGGCAAGGCCGATTCTGATGGGGATCGGCAGGATCTCGAAACCCTCGCGGCCGCCCTCAAGCCGCTGTCCACCTGGGCCGCGCTCGACATCCTCCAGGAGGCTCGCGAGGCCTGTGGCGGTGCCGGCTACCTGGCCGAGAACCGACTCGTCGGGCTGCGCGCCGACCTCGATGTCTTCGTCACCTTCGAGGGCGACAACAACGTTCTGCTGCAGCTGGTGGCGAAGCGACTGCTCACCGACTTCAGTTCGAAATTCAAGAATGCGGATGCCGGGGCACTCGCCCGCTATGTGGTGGAGCAGACCGCGAACCGCGCCTATCACGGAACCGGTCTCCGCACCCTCACCCAGACGGTCAGGGACTTCGGTTCGACCGCGCGATCGGTGCACGAGCTGCGCGGGACCAACACCCAACGCGAGCTGTTGACCGACCGGGTCGAGACGATGATCGCGGAGCTGGCGCAGAAGCTGCGTCCGGCATCCCGCATGTCGAAGGCGGATGCCGCCGCCCTGTTCAATTCGCAGCAGAACGAGCTCATCGAGGCCGCCCGCGCCCACGGTGAGCTGCTGCAGTGGGAGGCGTTCACCCGCGCGCTGGAGAGGGTCGAGGATGCCGGCACCAAGCAGGTTTTGTCCTGGCTGCACGACGTGTTCGGCCTCGGTCTGGTCGAGAAGCACCTCGCCTGGTACCTGATCCACGGCCGCCTGTCGCCGCGTAGGGCGCAGGCCGTGAGCGCATACATCGACCGGTTGATCTCCCGGCTGCGTCCGCACGCCCAAGACCTCGTGGATGCGTTCGGCTACGAGCCGGAGCACTTGCGCGCGACCATCGCGACGGGGGTCGAGGCCGAGCGGCAGGCGGAGGCGCGGGCGTATTACGCGGCGCTGCGGGCATCCGGAAACGCTCCGGTCGACGAGAAGACCCTGAAGACGAAGGCGTCGAAGTCGCGCTAGCGATAGTTGCAGTTCCGGCGGTTAGTGAGCGCTACAGCGGTCACTTACCGCCGGAACTGCGCCAATCGGCAGTTGGGCTGGCTCCTGGCTACGCGGCCCATTTGTACCCCGAACCGATCGGAGAGCGGACACGCGACAACGCGCGGTGACGCTCGCGTCGCGCGTCCTGTGGGTGGCGGGCGCCCCGCGCCGGTGGCCGCGGCTACCCTTGGAGGATGACTACTGGCCTCGACCTGGATCACGTGCGCGGCGCGGCCGCCGACACCCTCCACCGCGTCTTCGGGTACGACGAATTTCGCGGAAACCAGGCCGAGATCATCGCGCATGTCGTGTCAGGCGGCGATGCGCTCGTGCTCATGCCGACCGGCGGTGGAAAGTCCCTCTGTTACCAGATTCCGGCGCTCGTACGCGAGGGTACCGGCGTCGTCATCTCCCCGCTGATCGCCCTGATGCAGGATCAGGTGGATGCACTGACCGCCGTCGGTGTCCGCGCCGGGTTCCTCAACTCAACCCAGGATGCCGAGCAGCGTCGCGCGGTCGAGGCCGCGTTCCTCGGGGGCGAACTCGACCTGCTCTATCTCGCGCCGGAGCGCCTTCGAATCGAATCGACATCCGCACTGCTCGATCGTGGAACAGTGTCACTCTTCGCGATCGACGAGGCGCATTGTGTCGCCCAGTGGGGCCACGATTTCAGGCCGGACTACCTGCAGTTGTCGATGCTGCACGAGCGCTGGCCGAATGTACCCCGAATCGCCCTCACCGCGACCGCGACCGAGCAGACCCACCTTGAGATCCAGAAGCGCCTGCAGCTCGGGGACGCGAGGCATTTCGTCGCGAGCTTCGACCGGCCGAACATCCAGTACCGGATCGCGCCGAAGAATTCGCCTCAGCAGCAACTGCTGGAGCTCCTGCGCAGCGAGCATCCAGGGGACGCGGGCATCGTGTACTGCTTGTCCAGGGCATCGGTGGAGAAGACGGCCGAGTTCCTGGTGCAGAACGGCATCGAGGCGCTGCCGTATCACGCGGGTCTCGACGCCAGGGTGCGGGCGGCGAACCAGTCGCGATTCCTGCGCGAGGACGGCATCGTGATGGTCGCGACCATCGCGTTCGGCATGGGCATCGACAAGCCGGATGTGCGCTTCGTCGCCCACCTCGACCTGCCGAAATCGGTGGAGGGGTACTACCAGGAGACCGGTCGAGCCGGTCGTGACGGCCTCCCGTCGACGGCCTGGCTGGCCTACGGGCTTCAGGATGTGATGCAGCAGCGACGCATGATCGACCAGTCGGAGGGTGACGACGCGCATCGCCGCAGGCTCGGCGCCCACCTGGACGCGATGCTGGCCCTCTGCGAGACGGTGGAGTGTAGGCGGATGCAGCTGCTCGCCTACTTCGGCGAGACCAGCACACCGTGCGGCAACTGCGACACCTGCCTGGCTCCGCCGGAGTCCTGGGACGGCACCGTCGCATCCCAGAAGCTGCTGTCGACGGTGGTGCGGCTGCAGCGCGAGCGCAACCAGAAGTTCGGTGCGGGGCAGATCATCGACATCCTGCTCGGCAAAGAGACCGCGAGGGTGACCCAGAACGACCACGAGACGCTGAGCACGTTCGGCATCGGAACCGAGTTGGCCGAGTCGGAATGGCGCGGGGTGGTCAGGCAACTGCTGGCGCAGGGCCTGCTTGGGGTGAACAGTGACGGATTCGGCACCCTGGTGATCACCGAGGCCAGTGCATCGGTGCTCGGAGGCGAACGTCGGGTGAAGCTCCGCCGCGAGCCGGAAAAGCCTGCCCGCGGGTCTCGCGGTTCGAAGGCCAGTCGCGGAGCGCTCGCCCAACTTCCGGCAGAGACCGTCGCGGTCTTCGAGTCACTGCGAGCCTGGCGTGCCGCCGAGGCGAAGGAGCAGGGCGTACCCGCGTACGTGATTTTCCACGACGCCACCCTTCGCGAGGTGGCGACGACGGCGCCATCGACTCTCGAAGAGCTCGGCACAATCACCGGAATCGGCGAAAACAAGCTCGCGAAGTACGGAGAAGGGATGCTCGCGGTCTTGTCGTCGTAGCGCCGCCCGAGGCGAAACGGGGGAGCGTGGCCATCCCCGGAATCGCGGGATTTCGCCGCAAATCGTCCGCCGGCGGGAGCCAATGGGCAACAGATCTGTCTGCACCCCCTATATCGGAAAAACAAATAATTCTCTAGCCGACACGCCGTCTCTGTGGCACTATGTGCGTGTGGGAGATACCCGAATCTCGCCAAATC
>JAODMG010000117.1 GCA_025464895.1 Microbacteriaceae bacterium
ACGGCGTTAACACGGGTTCGAATCCCGTTGGGGTCACAAAACAATAGCTAGGCCCTGTAGCGCAGTTGGTTAGCGCGCCGCCCTGTCACGGCGGAGGTCGCCGGTTCAAGTCCGGTCAGGGTCGCAAGGCACGGTCATCTCTCGCCAGACGGCCGTGCCTTCTGCATAACTTAACAACGCAAGGCTCTGTAGCTCAGTTGGTAGAGCGTTCGACTGAAAATCGAAAGGTCACCGGATCGACGCCGGTCGGAGCCACCACACAAACCCCCGGAATTCCGGGGGTTTTTCTGGTTCTGGGGCACGTCCCTGACGAACGGGTGCATGGAGAACCATGGAAATCGACGCATTCCTGCGACCAGGCAGAGCTCGCCGACCGGACCGGCTCATCGTCGCGCCGCAGCCGACACTCAACATTTAGATCCGCCCTGCTCCTACCTTTCGCCTGCTGATTCGGGGTGCACGACCGCGACGGCGACGCGCCCACCGTCGACGTCGAGCACGGTTCCGTGCACGAAGGCCGCCTCGTCGCTCGCGAGGTATACGGCTGCGTGGGCGATCGCATCCGGGGTGCCGGTCGTTCCATGGGGCGTGCCCCGCATCATCCGCCCGGCCGCGCTCGGAACGTTCGAACTGCCGTCGGCGTCCTCTTCGCGCACGACGCCCGGGGAGATCGCGTTCACCCGCACACCGGACGGGCCGAACTCCGCGGCCCACGACCGGGTGAGAGTCTCCATCGCTCCCTTGGTCGAGCTGTACACCGGGCTGCCGGGAAGTGCGAGCCGCGCGATCCACGACCCGAGGTTGATCACGGCGCCGGTTCCGCGCTCTGTCATGCGGGGCGCGATCGCCGCTGTGAGGAAGAACGGCGCCTTCACGTTCACGGCGTAGATGCGGTCGTACGTCTCCTCGTCGATCTCCGTCGTGCTGCCGCTGGGGAAGATCCCCGCATTGTTCACGAGGACGTCCATGCGGCCGCCGAGCGCGTCCGTCGCCTCCGCCGCCAGGGCGCGGGATGCGGCGGCCGAGCCGTCGAGGTCAGCGGCCACGAAGTCCGCCCGCCCGCCCGCATCCAGAATCCGCCTCACGACCTCGTCGCCGCGCTCTCGGCTGCGACCGGACACGATCACATGTGCGCCCTCCGCGGCGAACGCTACGGCGATGGCACGGCCGATGTTGCTCGTCGAACCCGTGACGAGCGCGGTCTTGTTCTTGAGGCGTGAGCCCATTGCTTCCTCCAGGTCAGGTTGGGGGCGGATGCCGTCGGCATCGATTATCCGGACGCCCCGTCCTCTTCGATTCGGATCTCAACGATATGGACGTACCGTCCGATTGTCAATTACACTGGGGACATGCCTGCGCTACTGGGCGCCCCCAAGCCCCAGAGGGCAGACGCTCGGCGCAACTACGATGCCCTTCTCGATGCCGGCCGGGAGGTCTTCTCGCGGGACGCCGGCGAGGTGTCCTTCGAAGACGTCGCTCGCGTGGCGGGGGTCGGCAAGGGCACGCTCTACCGCCACTTTCCGACGCGCGACCATCTCGCTGCAGCGATCATGCAAGACGGGTTCGACCGGCTCACGGAGCAGGCAGACGAGCTGCAGGATGCGGCGGATCCGTGGGAGGCAATGGAGCGCTGGCTGCGCGACTACGACCGCACGCCGATGCGGTACCCGGGCGTGAGCGTGCGACTGGGCGACGCGCTCGCCGACGATTCGTCGGCAGTAGGAACCGCTTGTCAGCCGATGAAGCTGAGCTTCGCAGAGCTGCTCGCGCGCGCCCAACAGGCCGGCGCCGCGCGCGCCGAGCTCGCGGCGACGGAAGTACTCACGCTGATCAGCGCGCTGCCACCGAAGCCGCGCGACGCCGACCGCTCGAGCCCGTTCCTCGACATCGTCTTGCGCGGACTACGGGCGTAACTCAGGCAGAACGCGCACGGCGGCCGCGACATCCGCACTCCTGCGCGCGGATGGAACGGTTCTGCCTGAATTGCGAACAGACGGCGTGGATGGTCACCTCCGAAGAATGATTGCGGGTGGCATTCAAGCCCAGCGTCATCACCGTTTTGGTCCCTCCCCGGATGCACGGCCCAGTCGTACAGTGGAAATATGTTGACACTCGTGATCGTCTTACTTGCCATCTGGCTCATCCTGTCGATTGTCGGTTTCGCCATCAAGGGGCTGCTCTGGCTCGCCTTCATCGGAATCATCCTGTTCGTCGCGACGGCGATCGTCGGCTTCATCCGGAGGTCCGTCGGGCGCAGGAGCTAGCGCCGGCGGAAGCCGCGCGGCCAAAACGTGTGGGCTCAGCACGTGCGAGCCCAGGACGTGCGAGCCCAGCACCCGAGCTCGAAGGCGAACGAACTCGGAGGCGAAACCTCAGATCGCGCGCATCCGATTGTTGCGGGCATCGTGCGTGACTTCGGCCAGGCCGAGCGCCTCGAGCAGCGGCGGAAGGTACATGCCGAAGCGGCCGCGATATCCCTTGCGCAGGCCGTACCAGCCGCCGACCGGGTTGTCGTCCGCCCGACCCCAGGCCTCGACCGTTCCGTCCTGGGCTGGCTTCTGCTCGTCGGCGGCGCCGAGCGGAACCCAGTCACCCTGCTCGACCAGCCAATCTCTCAAGTCCTCGATCGCCCGCAAGTGATACTTGAGGGTCGTCGATCCGACAACACAGACGAGCGCCGGGGGATCCGCGGCATCATCCTTGTACATGGAATAAGAGGATGTGCCTGGCGCGGTGGTCAGCGTCCACGGGTCATCCTTCGTGCCTTCGGCCATTGGGACCACCTCACTCTTCGCGTGACGGTCACGGTACTCCGAAACCGTGCAGCCGACGCTCACCCGGGGCACAGGATTACCGCGATAATCTCAGGAGTCCACAACTCCGGCGTTTGCTGGCGTGAAGTTCCGCTCGATGCCAACGCCCACGCACCTACCGAAGGCTCACGCATGTCCGACAGCCCCATCGCGGCAACGCCGTACGAGGTGCTCGGAGTGAACCCCGGCGCGAGCGAGGACGAGCTCCGGCGCGCCTATCGGCGGATGCTCCGGGACGCCCATCCGGACACCGGCGGTTCCGAGACGCGCTTCCACGCCGTGCAATTGGCCTGGGAGCGGGTCGGAACCCCGGAGAGGCGCGCGGCATACGATCGTGGCCGGCCGACCTCGAATGGATCGAACGATCCCGGCGCGTCGTGGGTGACCCAGCCGACCAGGAAGCAACGAGACTCGCGTCCACTGGCCCGCTCATACGGCCATCCGGGCGGCTGGAACCGCGAGCGATACCTCACCAGGGTGCGAGAGTGGGCCGGCCGCGGAACGACGATCGCCGACCCGTACGATCCGGCGCTGGTGCGATCTGCTCCGCGCGACATCCGCCACCTCCTGGCCGACGCACTCGCGGAGGAGGCCACGGCGCGCCAGCTCACCGAACTCGGCATTGCCTACACGATCTGGCACGACCTGGAGACGGATGTCGCGGAACCGGGCTCCGCGCACAAACTCGACCACATCGTCCTCGGGCCGTCCGGACTCTTCGCCGTGCAGTCCGAGGATTGGGGCGGCCCGGTGCGGGTGCGGAAGGGCGAGCTCATCGGCGACACCCTCGGTGCGAGCGAACGGCCGATGCACGCGCTGTCGCTGCGGGCGCGGTTCATCGCCCGCGCGGCCAGGGTGAGATTCACCGCACTGGTGATCATCGTGCCGGACAACGCGAGCGACGACTCCCTCATCCCGATCGGACGGATGCGCGGGGTTCCCACCGTCCTGGTGCAGCACTCCCGGCTTCCCGACCTGCTGCGGTCCGGGCTGGCCGGGACTCCGGCGATCGGCGGAAACGAGCTGTTCGACGTGCGAACGAGGCTCCAGGCCGCTGCCCGTTTCGCCTGAGCTGTCACCAGAGCGGTTTCGGTCCCACGGGGTTCGGCCTGCCTCCACCCGTCACGGCGGGAGATACCTGCTCGCGGCGGGAGCTAGGACTCCCTCCGCGAGTCCGCTTCTCCCGCCGCCAGTGTCAGCAACTCCCGCCGCGAGGGTTTTTCTCCCGCCGCGACAACGTCCGGTCGACAACACGACGCCGATCGGGCGCTGACCCACATCGCGACCGGGGGTCAGCCCGCCGACAACGCCTCTACGCTGGGAAGCATGCCCTCCTTCCGCGTGACGATGGTGATCGGCGCCCTTCGCGATGGCGTCCAGCCGCAGTCCGTGCTTCCGGCAGCGGCCGCCGCCGCCGCCGCCGAGGGGCTGGCGACGGTCGAGGCATCCGATCTCGCCATCGTCGCGGGCGCGGCACGCATCACCGTGCGGTTCACCGCGGAGGACGCCGAGCTGGCGAGGCAGATCGGCGAGCACGTCGTGGCCGCGACCGGCGAGCTGGCCGAGACGCAGCGCTGGCAGGTCACCGAGCGGGTGAAGAGCCGCTGGTATCCGGTGGGCTGACCGGATTCACCCTCCCACTGTCGCCGGTTGACCAACTAATGTTGGTCAACATGACCGAGCGGGTGAATGTGCAGGATGCGAAGACGCGACTTTCGGAGCTGCTGGCCAGGGTCGAACGCGGCGAGGAGATCATCGTCGCTCGCGGCGGCACCCCGGTGGCGAAGCTGTCACCGGTCGGCGAGCCACCGCTCCGTGAGCTCGGATTCGTTCCCGGCGGCCCGGTGCGGGTCGCATTCTTCGAGGACCTTCCCGACGACGAGCTGACCGCCTGGGACGGCAAATGAAACTACTTCTCGACACCAACGTCGTGCTCTGGGCGATGCGTGATCCGTCCCGCATCACTCCCCAGGCCACCGAGTTGATCCGCGACCCGGCCAATGAGCTGCTGGTCTCCGCCGCGAGCGCCTGGGAGATCGCGACCAAGCATCACATCGGCAAGCTGCCGGACACCGGGCCTCTGCTTCTCGCCTTCGAGAACCACCTGCGCACGCTCGGCGCGGTCGAGCTCCCGGTGACCAGCGCGCACGCGATCGCGGCCGGCCAGCTGGACTGGGCGAGGAGAGACCCGTTCGATCGGATGTTGGCGGCGCAGTGCATCCTCGAGAATGTTGCACTGGTGACGCCCAACCCGGTATTCCGAGTACTCACCGCCGTTCGCACCATCTGGGGCTGAGCAGGCCGGCCAAGCGAGCGGTCAGGATGCAGCGCGGTCGATCCGCTGCGACAGCGCCGCCTCGATCGCGCCGACGATCTCGGCCGAATCCGGCTGGATCCGCGGTCGGAAACGCTGCACCCGCCCGGTAGTGCCGATGAGGAATTTCTCGAAGTTCCACTGGATGTCACCGGCCTTGCCCGCGACATCCGGGGTCTTCGCCAACTCCTCGTAGAGCGGGTGGCGCTTCTTGCCGTTGACGTTGGTCTTCTCGAACAGCGGGAAGGTGATTCCGTAGTTGAGAGCGCAGAACGCCTTGATGTCATCGGAACTGCCCGGCTCCTGGCCGGCGAACTGGTTGCAAGGGAAACCGAGAACGGTGAACCCTCGCGCTCCGTAGCTGCGCTGCAGCTCTTCCAACTTCGCGTACTGCGGGGTGTTGCCACACTTCGATGCGACATTCACCACCAGGACGACCTGGCCTTCGTAAGCCGCGAGCGACGTGACCTCGCCGTCGATGGTGATCAACGGGATCGCATTCATGGTCATCACATAAGTTTAGGTCAGCGCAGGCTCAGCTAGCCGCGCAGGGCGAGCGCGAACGGCAGCACCGCGGATGCCCCGGCCATCCGCAGAGCGCGGGCGGCGACGGTCATCGTCCACCGGCTGTCGACGAGATCATCGACCAGCAGGGTCGGGCCGGTCGGCAGTTCGATCTCCCCAGGAGAGAACCGATCCCAGACGCTCGCCAACCGGTAGGCACTGTTGCCGCCCGGCTCCCCACTCGGGCCGTTGCCGACGAGCGACATGGCCCCGAGGTAGGGCAGCCTGCCCGCGTCGGCGACTCCGCGGGCCACGGAATCGATGAGCAGCGGATGTCGCCTGGACGGCATCGACACCACCGCGACCGGCCGTTCCGACCAGTTCCAGTCGCCGAGCACACGCACGCAGGCGGCGAGCAGCGCGGGGGACGCCGGGGCGTCCACCGCCGCCGCGTCGAACAGGGTGCGCAGGGTGCTACCCCAGCCGAGGTCGGTGAGGCGGGCGAGGGCGCGGCCCTCGAGCATCCGTTCCCCTTCGGCGATGCGTCCCTTGACCTGGCCTCCCCGATCGTCCGAGACACCGAGTCGGTCCGCGCCGGTCGGCCACTGCGCGCGGGGCTCGAGCAGCACGCCGACCCGGTCGAGCGACGACAGGGCGCTCTGCGCGGCATCCGTCGGAACGTCGCTCGGGTACCAGGCGCCCGCACAGTTGTCGCAGCGGCCGCACGGCACCGCGGTGTCATCGTCGAGCGAGCGCTGCAGGTATTCCATCCGGCATCCGCCGGTCGTCTCGTACTCGATCATGTGCTGCTGTTCCGCGATCCGTTCTGCGGCGATCCTGCCGTAACGCTCGCGGTCGTAACTCCACTGCCGGCCGGTGGCGACCCAGCCGCCCCGCACCTTGCGGACCGCCCCGTCGACATCCAAGACCTTGAGCAGCAGCTCGAGCGGGGTGCGACGCAGGTTGACCATGGCCTCGAGCGCCGGAGTCGAGATCGGCGCGTCGCCGAGCGCACCGATCACGGCCTGCGCCCTGGCTTCGTCCGGCATGGATGCGGTGGCGAAGTAGTTCCAGATCGCCTGGTCCTCCGGTCCAGGCAACAACAACACGTCGGCATTCTCCGTCGCGCGACCGGCCCTGCCGACCTGTTGGTAGTAGGCGACGGGGGAGGACGGTGCTCCGAGGTGCAGTACGAAGCCGAGGTCGGGCTTGTCGAAGCCCATCCCGAGGGCGCTCGTCGCCACCAGGGCCTTGACCTTGTTGTCTTTCAGGAGCCCCTCGGCCTGCTCGCGTTCTGTCGGATCCGTCTGCCCGGTATAGGCCAGCACCCGGTGGCCGGCCTCCCGGAGCAGGCGCGCGGTGTCCTCCGCCGCGGCGACGGTGAGCGTGTAGATGATGCCGCTACCTGGCAGCTCGTCCAGGTGACCGAGCAGCCAGCCGAGGCGGGCACCGGCATCCGGCAAGCGGAGAACCCCGAGACGTAGCGACGCCCGGGCCAGCGGGCCACGGATGGTCACGACCTGCGCTGATCCGGGCTGCGCTGAATCATGCAGCGACTCCAGCTGCTCCGCGACGTCCTGCACCACCCTGCTATTCGCTGTGGCGGTCGTCGCCAGCACGGGGACACCACTCGGCAGTTGCGCGATCAGGTCCCGAAGCCGCCGGTAGTCCGGGCGAAAGTCGTGCCCCCAGTCGGAGATGCAGTGCGCCTCGTCGACGACCAGCAAGCCGGTGCGCTGGATGAGTTGGGGCAACTGCTGTTCGCGGAAAGACGGGTTGTTCAGCCGCTCCGGCGACACCAGTAGCACGTCGATGTCGTCGTTCCGCAGCCGCAGCAGGATGTCGTCCCACTCGTGCGGGTTGGTCGAATTGATGGCGACCGCGCGCACCCCGGCGCGGGCCGCAGCCGCGATCTGGTCTCGCATCAGCGCGAGCAGCGGTGAGACCAGGATGGTCGGACCGGCACCCTTGCTCCTGAGCAGAAGGGTCGCAACGAAATACACCGCAGACTTGCCCCACCCGGTGCGCTGCACGACGAGTGCCCTCCTGCGCTGGTCGACGAGGGTCTCGATCGCCTCGTACTGTCCCTCGTGAAATTCGGCCGCCTCCGATCCCACCAACGTCCGAAGGATTCGGATGGCGGATTCGCGGGTCTCGTTCACGGATTCTGGCACCGCCCCAGCATGCCAGCTACGCCCGACGGAGTACTGGCTGTACGCCCGGGAGGGGTGTTCGCGGCGGCGACCGAGGGCTACCGTGCTGTCATCGGGATCGGACGGAGCACGGCGGGTCCACTGCGGCCTACGCGATCGTTGCGACTATCCGGCCACTAGTTGAAGGAGAATTCCGTGCGTAAAGTCTTCCTCGTCGTCGCCATTCTGCTCATTGTCGACATGGCCCTGCAGTTCTATTTCGCAGCATTGGGCGTGTTCGCTCCAGGGAGCACGAACGAAGAACAGTTCGCCCTGCACACCGCCAACGGCAGAATCGTTCTCCCGGTCCTCTGTCTGCTGGTGATCGCCGCGGCGGCACTGGCTCGCGCCGGCGGGCGCACGATCGGCCTGTCGGTCGCTCCGCTCGTACTGGTCGTGTTCCAGACGATCCTGTTCATCCTGGGCGGCCTCACCGGGACGACCGAGGAGGCGCCGACAGTCGCCGGATCGATCGTGCTCGGCTTCCACGCGCTCGTCGGGCTGTCCGCGTTCATGGTCGCCTACATGCTGGTCCAGCGTGCGCGGCGCCTCGTGGCCACGGGAAGCGCGATGCCGGTGGGGGACAGCGAGCCGAAGCCGGTGACGACCGCGACGAACGGATGACCCGGCTCCTCCCGGCAACACTGCCGAATGAGCGTTTCGCGCGACCGGAGGGTGATCCGTCGATAGGGTAATCGCGTGACCACGACGAAGACTCAGGCCGAGACCCCCACACCCACTTTCCGAGGCCGAGTCGACTCGTTCTTCGAAATCACGAAGCGAGGATCGACCTTCCCCCGCGAACTGCGAGGCGGCGTCGTCACCTTTGTGGCGATGGCGTACATCGTCATCCTGAACCCGATCATCCTGAGCGGCAGCAAAGACGTCCTCGGCCACTCGCTCGGATTCACGCAGGTCGCCGCGGTCACCGCGCTGACCGCCGGCGTCATGACGATCCTGTTCGGCCTGGTTGCGCGGCTGCCGTTCGCCTTCGCGGCCGGCCTCGGAATCAACTCGTTCCTGGCGGCGAGCGTCGTCGGCCAGCTCTCCTGGCCGGAGGCGATGGGGCTCGTCCTGATCAACGGTGTCATCATCGTCATCCTGTCTGCGACGAACCTCCGGCGGCTCATCTTCGATG
>JAODMG010000144.1 GCA_025464895.1 Microbacteriaceae bacterium
GGCTGGGGTGATCCTGGTCGCATCAGACCTCGCCGAGGACGCGAAGTACCAATTGCGTTCCCGTGCGATTCCCTTTGTCATCGTCGACCCTGCAGGGGATCCGGCCGACGATGTTCCCTCCGTGGGATCCACCAATTGGGCTGGCGGCGTTCACGCAACTCGGCACCTGATCGAACTCGGACATCGACGAATCGGCGTCATCGCCGGACCAGAATCCCTCCTCGCGACGAGGGCGCGTATCGCCGGTTTTCGGTCGGCGATGGACGAGGCCGGGCTGGCGGTCGACGAGGACCTCGTGCTCGTTCGGGCGTTCGACGACGAGGCGAGCCCGGCCGCGGGCCTGCACCTGCTCTCGCTGCCACAGAGGCCAACGGCCATCTTCGCGACTAGCGACGTGAAAGCTTTGGCGACCTATGAGGCGGCCAGAGCGCTGGGTATCAGCATCCCTCATGACCTCTCGATCGTCGGATACGACGACCTGCAATTCGCACGCTGGGCCGGGCCGCCCCTGACCACCGTCCGCCAGCCGTTGTACGAAATGGCGCAGGCCGCGGCGCGTCTCATCGTTGGACTCCGCGGCGATCAGCGCCGTGGTGCCGGGAGGGTGGAACTCTCGACGACGCTGATCGTACGGTCTAGCACCCAGGCTCCGTCGTTGGTCGACGAGACGGCGCCACCGTCATTGGTCGACTAGACGGACGCGACCATGGCGGTCAGGCCATCACCGGCTTTGCCGGTGAATGCCAGTTGAAGCGACCATCGATCTCCACGATGGAGATGAGCAGGGTGTCTGCGCGGATGCCGAGGGCAGTAGTGTTCCGAACCATCGAGGCATACATCGCCTCCTTGGTCTCCGGCGTGTAGCCGGTCGATGCGAGCACTTCGATGTAGATGATGTCGTCCCGGTCTGCCTCGGGAAACGTGCGGCTGAAGACCAGTTCGCCGTCATCGTGAAGCGTAAAGATCTGGAAGAGATCGTCGTCCGGCATGAGGAGTCCCTCGACCAGGCTCTGGTGCAGGGCCGCACTGATGGCCTCCATTTGCGGCCGTCGCGAGCGATGCATGTCGATGTGAATGTGGGGCATGGAACTCCTTCGTAAGAAACGCACGACCTATCGCAACGCCCGAACTGGGACGATGCGTAGGCCGGAGATGACAACTGCAACGGTAATAAGGCCTGATTGACTCGTCAATATTTACGGCCAATCACGAAATCTTTCGTAATCCACCGAATGCCTGCAAGGCACACGCTGGCCGGCTTGGGCGGTGAGTTCGGTGGCGGCCCGTTCGGGGCGGGCTCGGTACGTAATTCAGGCAGAACGCACACGGCGGCCGCGACATCCGCGTGCCTGCGCCCGGCCCGGATGGATTTGCCTGAATTGCGGACGGTGCGGCGCGGATGGTCGCCATGATGGGTGACACCGAGCGGAGAATCGGCGACACTCAGAGGCGCACGGCGATACGCATGGCGGGGAGCGCCACTCGTCTCTACGCAGCTCAACAGTGCGCGGATTTGTCATCGGTGCGTGGTCACAAACGGCGCACCGATGACAAACCGGCGCAAGGACGAAAGGACACGCCAACGGGCGGAGTCCGGTGGGGCAAGGGCCGAACCGGCAACGCCAGCAAGGCCGGCGAAGGCCAGCAACGCAAAAAGGCCCGGAATCAATGACTCCGGGCCTTCACGCGGTTCACACTGCACAGCGTTGCGGGAACCTGCGACCTCTGAGTTATGAGTAGTTAGATGCGAACATGCCGGGCAGGAGCGATATTTTCCCAGATCAATGGGCGTTCGTGAGGTGCCAGTGACCCTTGGTGGCCCGGAGCTACACCGGAGCATCCCGCAGCTAGAGCGGAGTCTGGACCGGAGGTCCGGGCGGCGTAAATGTTCTAAAAAGCAGAGCCTCGATGGTCGCGGAAGTACCGTCACCATCGAGGCTCTGCCTCGTGCTATGTCGGCCTAACTACATCGATGCGCACCATCTCGTGCGGAGAGCGCCCGGGGAGGGCGGGTAGAAGGAGTTCGAGAACGTACTCGAATAGTTCGGCCACACCACCTCGATGATCGAGGATCCGTAACCAATCGTGTGATCCGCGGAGTTGCCGAGGAACGTACCGTTGGCGCAGGGCTGGCCAATACCAGCAGTGCCTGCACGCACGTGTCCGGTAATCGTGCCCGATCCGTACCAGGTGTATTTGAAGTCATGCTCCGAAGTAGTCGTTTCCTGGCCAATACAGTGAACTCCGGACGACAGCGTGTTGCTGCAAGTATTGACCCAATTCTGAGGGGTGATGACAGCCATGGTCGACTGGCTCGGTGCAGCCACGTGCGCGTCAGCACGAGGTAGGACGTTGGGCGAGATCAGGGAAGTGTCGACCCCCGCCGGGCAGCTGACAACCCGATCTGCTGTGGCGCGGTTTACTCCGTCGCCTCCGACTTGCATGCTTGCCGCAGAGAAACTTACGGCACAGCCATATTGACCGTACAGCGCCTGCACGGGAAGAACCTTCAGGTACTCGTAGGCGGCTACGTTTTGCTGCACGTAGGTCGCCGGGTCAGTTGAGTTGACGACTGGAGGGGTGTGAGTGGAAGCGAATTGCGCCACGGTTCGAGCGAAGGCAACCTGGTCCGGCGTTGGCGGAGTAGGAGACGCGGCCGCTGTTGGCGGAGCCGGCGACGTCGGCGTCGCAGCACTCGCCGATGCGACGCCGGTTGGGATGAGAAGCAACGCCGTTGCCAGAGTGGGAACGGCGAGTTTGACCCATGGCTTCATGGTGTCCCTTAAATTGAGTTAGCTGACAATAGCTCTAGTCGGACCAATCTGTCTACGACGCCCGACTGATTCACCGTGACTTGCCATAGGCGGTAGCAGCACGCTGACACCCGGCGAATGCAAGGATTACGTCGCTGGCGAGCCACAGCCAAAGGCGACTGCGCACGGTGGCCCGGCGATGAAAGATTCACATCACGACGCGGGCCGTGGCCTTTGTCCAAACTAAATGAAAAAAGTCCGAACTAGCGTGACGCGAAACAATTCTTTTCCGGATCTCCCGTTATCTCACCGGAATCGTAAGCCCGATGCGATGACCTTTCGAGGCACGATGGCGTGCAACGACGTTCGCCCGAAATTCTGACCTAGACCGGAGTCTAGAACAGAGACGGCAGAGATCCGAGCAAAGCAAAAGGCCCTCTGACCGAAATAATCCCTGGTCAGAGGGCCTTCACGCAGTTCACACTGCACAGCGTTGCGGGGACAGGATTTGAACCTGCGACCTCTGGGTTATGAGCCCAGCGAGCTACCGAACTGCTCCACCCCGCGTTACAAGTTCAACGTTACCACAGGGCCATTGGGCCGATCGCCAGCGGCCGCCTCGCGCACCTCGAGCACCGACCGCCGGGGACGCTAATCCCCGGCGGTCGCCGCCGCTACTGCTGCTCGAGCGCGAACAGCTCGTCGAGCGCGGTCACCAGACTCGAGTCCGCGGTGGCATAGGCCGACAGGTCCCCCGACTTGAGCGCCGCAGCACGAGCAGTCAACGCCGTCTGCACCTTGGCCAGCGCGGCCTTCAGCGCCGCACTGGTGGCCGGGGTCGGAGTAGTCGGCGTGCCGGTCACTGGCGGAACCGTCGGTGGAGCTCCACTGTCGCCGGCGTTGGCACCCGAGTTGCCGCCGAACAAGTCGTTCAGCGCGGCATCCAGGGTGTCCTCGAACGCGATCTTGTCTCCGAATGCCACCAGCACCTTCCGCAAGATCGGATAGCTGGTCTCGGCGTTCGACGCGACGTAGATCGGCTGCACGTAGAGCAACCCTCCCCCGACCGGGACTGTCAGCAGATTGCCTCGCTCGAGCGTCGTATCGCCCTTTTGCAGAAGCGAGATCTGGTTCGCCACCGCCGTGTCGGTATTGAAGCTGTTCTGCACCTGCCCTGGACCTGGAACCGTTCCATCCTTCGGCAGGGTGAGCAGCGTCAGCTTGCCGTAGTCCGGCGATATCTTGCCGGCCGTACTGCCGGCATCCGCGTCCGCAGCCAAGTACCCGGTCATGATCGACCTGGCCTGGCTGCCGGAATCCGGTATGTAGGTCGAGTAGATCGAGAACGCGGGTTTGCTCGCACCCGGCATCTTCATTGTCAGGTAGTACGGCGGCTGAAGCTGCGCTGTGGTCTTCGTCTTCACTGGATCCAGCGGAGTCACCCAGGCGTCACTCGACGAGTAGAAGGTGTTCGCGTCGGTCACGTGATACGTGCCGAGGATGGCGCGCTGCACCTTGAACAGATCCGCGGGATAACGCACGTGGCTGAGCAGTTGGGCGCTCATGTCGCTGACCGGTTTCAGCGTCGACGGGAAGATCTTTTGCCAGGTCTTCAGGATCGGATCGGTGGAGTCCCAGGCGTAGAGGGTCACCTTGCCGCTGTAGGCGTCCACCGTGGCCTTGACCGAGTTGCGGATGTAGTTGATGTTGTCAACCGCATAGTCGGGGGCCGGAGTGTAGGTGTCCGAGATCGCGCTACTGAGTTGCTCGACCTTGGAATAGGGATAGTTCGCGCTCGTCGTGTACCCGTCGACGATCCAGACCACCCTTCCGTTGACCACCGCGGGATACGAGTCGCTGTCGAGGGTCAGGTACGGTGCGACCTTGGCCACACGGGCCTTCGGGTCTCTCGTGTAGAGAATCTGCGAGTTGTTGTTCACCGCATCAGAGAGCAGGATCTGCTCAGACTGGAACTTGATCGCATAGATCAGCTTCTTGAAGATGTTGTCGAGGACCGGCCCACCGTTGCCGGTGTAAGTCGTCTTCGCGTTCTGGTTGCTCGACTTGTTGCCTGACGGATAATCGAGCTCGATCTGCGGCGCACCCTTCGGCGCACCGACGATGGAGTAGTTCGGTGAATTCTCACCGAAGTAGATTCGCGGCTGGAACTTGCCGAGCGCCCCGATGCTTGGGATGCCGGACTCGAGGAACACCGGCAGGCCCTCGGCCGAGCGCTGGTTTCCGTAGGCCGCCACTATCCCGTAACCGTGGGTGTACACGAGCGTGTCGTTGTACCAGTTGTTGGCATTGCCGAGCTGGGACTGGTCGAGCTCGCGCACGGCGATTACCGTGTCCTGGGACTTGCCGTCGATCGTGTAGCGGTCGACATCCAGGTGTGCTTCGAACTTGTAGTACTGCTTGATCTGCTCGAGCTGTGCGAATGATTCCGACACCAGGGCTGGATCGATGATGCGGATGTTCGCGGTCGTCTCGGCATCGTTGCGCAGGGCACCGGCCTGCGCGGTCGCCGTCGCGGAGTACGGCTCCTGGTTGACGCCGGCCACCCCGTAGGCGGTGCGGGTCGCGGCGATGTTTCGATCGATGTACGGCTTCTCGAGCGTCCGTGCGCTCGGGTCGACCGTGAAACGCTGCACGACCCACGGGTAGACCGAACCGATCAGCAACCCACTGACCAGCAGGAGCGCTGTGCCGACTATGGGCAGGCGCCAGCGGCCGATGACCGCGGTGATGACAAAGAGCACCGCGACGACTGCCGCAATGCCCGCGAGGATGGCACGCCCGGGAATGACGGCGAAAACGTCCGCGTATGAGGCACCCGTGATGAGGCTGCTACTCGTGCTGGTGGCGAGGGTCGAATACTGGTCGAGCCAGATACTGATCGCCTGGAGCGCCAGGTAGACGGCGCCGACGGTGGCGAGCTGGATGCGGGCCGTGCGCGAGATACGCACCTCACGGCCGTTGAAACGAAGTGCTCCGTAGAGGTAGCTCGTGGCCAGGGTGGCGATCGCGGAGATGAGCACAACGGCAGAGGCGAATGCGGCGACCGCCTGGTAGAACGGCAACGCGAACAGGTAGAAGGAAATATCGAGACCGAATTGCGGGTCGGTCTTGCCCGATGGAACACCGTTGATCCACTGGAGCGCGAGCGGCCAACGAGAGGATGCCGCGACGCCGGCGAACAGGCCGAGAAGTGCGGGGATCCCGTACATCGCGAGCCGCCGAAGCGGCTCTACGACCTGCTGGTAGCGATCCAGTTGCGAATTGAGCTTCGCGTAGATCGGGCGCCAGCGAAACGCGACTTCGATGCTGACCCAGACCGGGACGGCCATCCCGAGGAATCCGATCAGGAACATCACCGAGCTTGCGATCCACTGCGTGGTCAGAACCGACTGGTAACCGAGCTGGGTGAACCAGAGCCAGTCGGTGTACAGACTGGCGAAAATGAAGAATGCGATCACCAGGACAACGATGACGGCAACCGAAATCAGCAGGGTCGCCCGCGATCGCGATCTCGGCTCCTGAGGTTCGCTGGCTTGTGAAGTCAAGAGACTGCTCCCGGCTCGAGGATTACGGGCCGGCCCGATAGGCGGTCCTACCCATCCATCCTAGATCAGCGCATTCCGTCCAGAACCGGACGACATGTCCCGTACGGCATGTCCGGTTCTAGCTTGCGGGACAGGTCGCCAGGGCGCTCGTGTCACCCTTGGCACTGATCACCTTGAGGTCGGCGAGCGAATCCTTCAAGGTCTTGACCGCCAGAACCTTGATTCCACTCGGCACATGCCCGGTCACCTCGTCGCAGTTCGACTGCGGCGCGAGGAACCAGGTCGCCCCCGCCCGCTCGGCTCCATACAGTTTCTGCCGGATGCCGCCGATCGGCCCGATCGTTCCACTGCCGTCGATCGTGCCGGTACCGGCGATGTGCTGGCCTCCGGTCAGCGAGCCGGGCGTCAGCTTGTCGATGATGCCGAGGGCGAACATCTGGCCGGCGCTCGGGCCACCGACGTTCTGCAGCTGGATCTTGACGTCGAACGGATAGGTGTACGAGATCGAGGCGAGGATGCCGACGATCGGGATCTTCGGGCTGGTCGCGCTGAGCGTCGGAGTGACCTGCACCGTCGTCTGCTGGCCACCGCGAAGGACGACGACGTCGAGCGGCTTGGTGGTTCCGGCCTTCGCGATGACGTCGCGGAGGGTAGTCACATCCGACACGGGCACTCCGCCGGCGCTCACGATGACGTCGCCGGTTTTCAGCTTGCCCTTCGATGGCGAGTTGGTCGTCAGTCCCTGGACGGTGACCTGGCTGGGAAGCGTGTAGCCGAGCGTCGTCAACGCCGCAGCCACCGCATCCTTCTGCGAATTCGCCATGTCGATCGCACCCTGCTTGTTGGAGTCCTGGATCGTCTCGCCGGGAGGGTAGATCTCGTCGACCGGGAGCACAGCCTCGCTCGGGTTCAACCAGGCGGATGCGACGTCGAACCAGTTGGGCAGCTCTCCTGGACCGCCCATGATCTGGACGGTCAGCATGTCGAGGGAGCCGCTGGTCGGATAGGTCGTCTGCGACGGTATCGAAATGAGCGGAACCGTCTTGTTCTGCACCTTGACGGTTCCGAGGGTGTCGAATACTTCGCCCGGCTGCTCGATCACGTATGGAGCGGGCACCATCGCGAAGATGACGGTGCCGAGCAGCGCGAACAAGAGAAGGGACCAGCCGATGCGCGCACCGCGTCGGCGCTTCACGATCCTGGTCCGGTCGTCGGCGAAGAGCGTCACCGCTGTCCTTTCCCAGTGCCCTCCTGGGGCATCAAAAAGTGGTTCTCTGGCGGATGTTCGCCACGGGCGCACAGTCGAAAGTCTCAGCCTAGGTCAAATCCCAGCATGTTCGACCACGCTGCGACTAGCGTAGTTTTCATGCCTGATGATTCGGCCAATGAGCCGGAAGACGAGTTCCGCGACATGCTCCGCGAGTTCCTTTCTGGGAACTCCGAGATAGATCCGAGCCGCCTCGCGAGCGCGGCCGGGCTGCCGGATGACCCGGAGATGATCAAGCAATTGATCAGCCAGCTCCAGGGTGCATTGAACAGCAGCGAGGACGGCATCAACTGGGGTCTCGCCGAGGAGCAGGCCAAGACGCTCGCGGCGAGCGACAGCAAGGCGACCACCCCGGAGGAGAGCGAAGCTCTCGAGCAGGAGTTCACCGTTGCCGACCTCTGGCTCAGCGAGGCGACCGTCATCTCCGAGCTCACGGTGACACCGCGACTTCTCAGCCGCACCGAGTGGATCAAGGCAACGATGCCAGTCTGGATCCAGCTCGCGGAGCCGGTCGCCACCAGCATTGCCGACTCGCTGACCAGGGTTCTTCGCGAACAGGCGCCGGAAGAGATGGCGGACATGATCGAGGGCGCGAGCAAGATCATGCGCAACGTCGGTGGAACACTGTTCGCCATGCAGCTCGGCCAGGTTGTCGGCCAGCTGGCGAGCGAGGTGGTCTCCGGCGGGGACATCGGCATCCCTCTCCTCGGAACGGTCGGGGGCGCGGAACAACAGGCCGCGATCCTGCCGCAGAACCTTTCGGCCTTCGGCGAAGGCCTCGACATCGACGACGGCCAGATTCAGCTCTATCTCGCCGTTCGCGAACTCGCGCACGCACGCCTTTTCCGGCACGCGAAGTGGCTGCGGCTGCAGCTCATGACGTCCATCACCGAATTTGCCCAGGGCATCCGGATCGACACAGGACGACTCGAAGAACTCACCTCGGACTTCGACCCGTCGAATCCGGAAGAGTTGCGCCAGGCGATGGTGAGTGGGGCCCTGATTCCCCCGAAGTCCCCGGCCCAACTGGCCGCGCTCGCGCGTCTCGAGACCACGCTCGCCCTCATCGAGGGCTGGGTCGATGTCGTGACCGCCCAAGCGACTAAGCGCCTTCCCAAAGCGACCGCCATCGCCGAGACCGTTCGACGCCGTCGAGCGGCAGGTGGCCCGGCGGAGTCGGCGTTCTCGACCCTGGTCGGGCTCGAACTGCGACCACGTCGTCTCCGCGAAGCCGCGGCACTCTGGCAGCGACTGACGGATGAGGTCGGCACAGAGAAGAGGGACGAGCTGTGGTCACACCCAGACCTCGTACCCAGCTCGGAGGACATCGACGACCCGAGCGCCATCGTGGCCAGGATCGTCGATCCCGCGCCGGAACGCGACGGCATCGACCAGGCGATCGAAGACCTGCTGAACGACGACCGCGACGACCGCCCGCACGAGGACGAGTCGGGCAAGGCCGAGTAGCCCGGGCAGTCTCTCAATGCTCGGGCAGTCTCAATGCTCGGGCAGTCTCAATGCTCAGGCAGTCTCAATGCTCAGGCAGCGCAGCCACTGCCTCGATTTCGACGAGTGCACCCGGTCGCGCTGGCGTGACAGCAAGGACGGTAACCGCGGTGCGCCGGTCGCCCCACACCGAGCGGGTTGCGGCGTAGGCCGACCCGGGATCGACTCCGGGGGCGAGATAGATCGTCAATTTGGCGACATGCTCTGGTCCGGTCCCGGCCTCAGCGAGCACGGCGAGCACGTTGCGCATGGCCTGCTCCGTCTGCGCTTCGAGGCCGTCGAGCAGAGTGCCAGTGCCGTCCGTTCCGTTCTGCCCGCCGACGTATAGCGTCGGCCCGGCGGGAATGATCATGCCGTGCGCGAAGGCGGGGCTGTGATGCAGCTGTGGGGGGTCGACCGGCGTGGGCTGAGTGGTCATGGTGGTGTCCCTTCCTTCAGATACTCCCCGAGTATCCCGCCGGCCCGTGACACTCCGCTACGTCATCGCGCTCTCGTGCGGTCAGGCGTCCTGTGGAACGATCGATGCGACCCAAAGCGGAACGCGCGATCATCGTCGCGTGCCCCTGAAACTCGACGAACGTTTCCCTATCGTCTGGCGTAGCCCGGACAGCTTCCAGCTCGGTGCGGATGCCCCGCTGGTCGTGTTCGAACAGGTGTCATCCGCACAAGAGCGGATGATCGCGGCCCTTGTCTCCGGCGTGAGCAGACCCGGCCTCAGCATGATCGGAATCTCCGCGGGCGCGGCCGAGAGCGACGTGGACGACCTGCTCACCGCCGTCGCACCCGTCCTCCTGCGCACGCCGCCGGTGGCGACGAGCAGGCAGGTGACCCTCTGCGGCAGCGGGCAGACCGTCGATCGGATCGAGGAGATCCTGAGCGGCAGCGGCATCGCGGTCGACAGATCCGATGCGACGACACCGCAGCTTGCCATCATCGTGGCGAGCTATGTGATCGAACCGCGTGCGCACCGGCTGTGGCTGAGCCGAGACATCCCGCATCTCGCGATCGTCTTCGGAGACGCGTCGGTGAGGGTCGGACCGATCGTCGAACCGGGTTCCGGTCCGTGCCTGCACTGCCTCGAGCTGGCGAGGACGGATGCCGACCCGGCCTGGCCCGCGATCGCCTCCCAGCTCTGGGGGCGCAGCAGCGCGGCGGAGACCGTGCTCGTCTCGAGCGAGGTGGCCGCGATCGCCGCGCGGCTCGCTGTGGCGCGACTGCAGAGTCAGATTGACCCGAGCTCAACGCCGCCGGTGGCCGAGTCGACCTCTGTGCAGATCGACACGGCGACCGGTCAGATCACCCGGCGCGTGTGGCTCCCGCACCGGGATTGCGCGTGCTTAGCTCTGCCAGGAAACGACTCGGCTGGCGTTCCCCTCGCCCAGGACCGCTCCGACCAGACCCGCCCGCCCAGGACAGATACAGACGCTGTCGCGCTCGGGTGATGCCGACGTAGAGCAGTCGCCGCTCCTCGTCGATCGCCTCGAAACTCTTGGCATAGCTGACCGGGATGAGACCCTCACTCACCCCGACGATGTAGACGGTGTCCCACTCGAGTCCCTTTGCCGAGTGCAGCGTGGCCAACGTCACCGCATTCATCGTCGGCTCGTGCTGGCTCGCGGAACGCTCGAACAGTTCGTCCACGAATTCGCGAAGCGTCGTGGTCGGCGCCGAGGCCTCTGCGAGCCCCATGATGGCGTTCAGCGACTCCCACCGGTCGCGCACCGCACCGCGGGCCTCCGGAGCATCCTGGGTCCAGCCCAGTGAGCGAAGGACGTCGCTCACCGTTTTGAAAAGCGGCTCTCTGGTCGCCCCGACGAGCGCGCCTTTCAACATCATGAGCGCCTGCTTGACCTCTTGCAGCTCGAAGAACCGGGTGCCACCACGCAACTGGTAGCTGATGCCGGCGTCGCCGAGTGCGGCCTCGAGAGCCGCGGCCTGGCCGTTCAGCCGGTACAGGACGGCAACGTCCTGCGGTTTCGTCCCCGCCGCGATCTGCTCGGCGATCCTGGTAGCGACGGCCCTCGCCTCCGCGCTGTCCGACACCTGGGACGTGACGGTCGGCTCCGGGGACTTCCCCGTGGTGACTGCCGCGTGCAGCGACAGCGCTCCGGCCCTTCCGCGCATCAACCGGTTGGCCGTCTCGACGATCGCCGGGGTCGAGCGGTAGTTCTGCTCGAGCCGAACCACGGTCGCGTCTCGATACCGGGTGGAGAATCCGAGCAGGTGGTCGGATGATGCCCCGGCGAAGGAGTAGATGGTCTGGCTGACGTCGCCGACGACGCACAGGTCTCGTCGGTCGCCGAGCCACAGCTCGAGCAGTGCCTGCTGGAGCGGCGAGACGTCCTGGTATTCGTCAACGACGAAAAAGCGGTACTGCTCCCGCACCTGCTGGGCGACCCGCGGCTCCGACTCGATCATCCCCGCCGTCGCGAGCAGAACATCCTCGAAGTCCAGTTGACGACGCTCGTCTTTGATCGTCTCGTAGGCGCGATGCATCGCGATCGCCTTGTCGGCATCCAGCATGGGAGGCAGGGCGCGCCCCGGCACGACTGCGGCGTATTGGTCGACGGTGAGCCTCGACACCTTGCGCCACTCGATCTCCGCCGCGATGTCGCGCAGCGCCGCCGTGTCGAGTTTCAGTCGAAGGGTCTCGGCGGCGTGCCCGAGCAGTCGACCCTTGCTGTCGAGGATGCGCGGCATGGTCCCTCCGATGACCTGCGGCCAGAAGTAACCGAGCTGGGACAGTGCCGAGGCGTGGAAGGTTCTCGCGGCGACCCCGGATGCGCCCAGTTGCCTGAGCCTGCCGCGCAGCTCGGCGGCGGCGCGCGCGGTGAAGGTGAGCGCCATCACCCGGCTCGGCGCATACGCCCCGGTCGCGACCCCGTAGGCGATCCGGTGGGTGATCGCCCTGGTCTTGCCCGTTCCCGCACCGGCGAGCAGGCAGACCGGACCGATCAGGGTCTCGGCCGCCACCCGCTGCTCGTCGTCGAGACCGGCGAGCAGCGACTCGGCCGAACCGAGAGAGGCGGAGGTCACCACTGGTGCCGGTCTTCTATCGGCCCG
This sequence comes from Microbacteriaceae bacterium, assembly GCA_025464895.1. Lineage (GTDB taxonomy): Bacteria > Actinomycetota > Actinomycetes > Actinomycetales > Microbacteriaceae > Parafrigoribacterium_A. The sequence continues at coordinate 12,156 of JAODMG010000144.1, forward strand.
CCGTACCAGTCCTCGATGATCGCGCGGGCGATCGACGTCCTTCCCGGCAGTATCACTTCGTCGAGCGAGTCGCGCAGTTCGTCGCGACTGAACCAGCGAAGATCCAGGATCTCCGCTCCATCCGGAATCGTCGTCGACTCACGATTCGGATCGACCCTCGCCCGAAAGCCGAGCATGAGGGAGGCGGGAAACGGCCAGGGCTGGGAGCCGAGATAC
>JAODMG010000151.1 GCA_025464895.1 Microbacteriaceae bacterium
GGTTCATCACCTCGATGGCGTCGAGGCCCTGCCAGGCGGCGGTCTGCCTCAGTAGCGGGGCGAGGCGCGCGGCGGCGTCGACGGGGGCATCCGTCTCCTGCCAGGCGGACTGCACCCGCAGCACACCGTTCTGCCGGTCGCTCTTCAGGTCGACCCGGCCGACGAGTCGGTCGTCGATGAGCAGCGGTAGCGAGTAGTAGCCGAAGACGCGCTTCGGTGCCGGGGTGTAGATCTCGATCCGGTAGTGGAAGCCGAATAGCCGCTCGGCCCGCGCCCTCGCCCAGACCACCGGGTCGAACGGCGAGAGCAGAGCGGTCGCCTCCATGCGCCGGGGGATGCGGGCGTCGCGGTGCAGATAGGCCGCATCCTTCCAGCCGGGAACGGTCACCGGCAGCAACTCTCCGCTGTCGACGAGATCGAGGATCGCGGCCTTGGCCGGCGCGGTCTTTATCCGGAAGTAGTCGCCCAAATCGCCGACCGTGCCGATTCCGTGGGCGATTGCCGAGCGGCGCAGGAGCTCGCGCACGGCGTCGTCTTTCGGCACAGAGACGTCGAGGACACCGGGCGGGAGCACGTGGTCAGCGAGACCGTAGCGGCGCTCGAACCGGTTTCGCCCGGCAGAGAACACCTCGCCCCAGCGGAACAGCACCTCGAGGCCCGCCTTGACATCCGACCAGCCCCACCACGGACCGACGCGCTTGTTCGCGTCGTGCTCGATCTCGCTCGCGGCCATCGGGCCCTTGTCGGCCAGCTCGGCCCGCAACCAATCGAGCATCGCCGGATTCGCGCCGGCCCAGGCCGCGAGCCCGGTGTGATCGCGAAAGCTCTCCATCCTCCAGCGCCAGAGCGGCAGGTCGGCGACGGGCAGAACAGCCGCTTCGTGCGCCCAGTATTCGAAGTAGCGGGCCTGCTGCCCGGCACCCTGGAAGGCCAGCCTGTCGAGTTGGGTCTTGTCGTACGCACCGAGTCGCGCGAACGCCGGCAGGTAGTGGCTGCGCTCGAAGACGTTGACAGAGTCCAGCTGCAGCAGACCGAGGCGCTGGATGAGCGAATTCAGCTGTCGGATACCCGGGGCTGGCGCCATCGGGCGGCCGAATCCCTGCGCGGCGAGCGCGATCCGGCGAGCCTGGGCAGGAGAGATTGTGGTAGCCATCACACCTGACATTAGTCATGCCATCCGACACTGTCTTTTCGTCGTTCACCGATTGTTTACTCTCCCGATACACAACGCACGTTCGGGCTGTTACCCTCCGAGAAAGCCTCCGGTTTACCAACACCCGCACACAGCGCGGGCGGCCGGGCGGCCAAATGGAGGATCTCTTGTTCAGCAAGCGCCACCTCGCTGGCATCGTCACTGTTGCCGCGGTTGCACTCTCCCTCACCGCCTGTTCCCCGACCCAGACGCCCGCACCGGCGGCCGGCGGCGCCAATGCGGCTACCGCGACCAGCGCAAAGGACATGGGCGGCCTCAGTGCCCTGGTCACCGCCGCGAACAAGGAGGGCGCACTCAACGTCATCGCGCTCCCGGACAACTGGGCCAACTACGGCAAGATCATCGCCGCGTTCAAGGCCAAGTACCCGAAGATCACGGTCAACTCCGCGAACCCCGACGGCTCGAGCGCCGAAGAGATCAAGGCAGCCGATGACCTCAAAGGCCAGGACACCGCACCGGACGTCTTCGACCTCGGATCGGCAGTCACTCTCGCGAGCACCTCATACTTCGCGCCGTACCAGGTGAGCAACTGGGCGGACATCCCGGCCGGCAACAAAGAGAAGACCGGCCTCTACGTCAACGACTACACCGGCGCCATGTCGATCGGCTACGACTCGAAGGTCATCAAGAAGGCGCCGAAGTCGCTCGACGACCTCCTCGGCGCAGCGTACAAGGGCAAGGTTGCGATCAACGGCGACCCGACCCAGGCCGGTGCCGCGTTCGCTGCTGTTGGCCTGGCGACGGTGCAGGAGGGTGGAAAGCTCAGCAACTTCCAGCCCGGCATCGACTTCTTCCAGAAGCTCAACAAGGCCGGCAACTTCCTGCCGCTCGACCCGAGCGACGCGACCATCGCCTCCGGCGAGACCCCCGTCGTCTTCGACTGGAGCTACAACAACCTCGCGGTGACCGCGAGTGTCCCGAGCTGGAAGGTGACCACGCTTCCCGGTGTTGCATACACGAGCTACTACAACCAGGCCGTGAGCAAGGATGCGCCGCATCCGGCAGCCGCTCGCCTCTGGCAGGAGTTCATCTACAGCCCGACCGCGCAGAACCTGATGCTCGCCGCCGGCGCGTACCCGGTGACGCTGACCGCGATGGAAGCGGCCAAGACGGTCGACACGAAGGCGCTCGACCTGGTCGGCGCACTGCCGAAGAACCTGGTCACGCCGACCGACGCCGAGGCGAAGGCAGCCGGAACACTTCTCTCCCAGAAGTGGGCAGCGGCTCTTCAGTAGCCGACAATTATGACTGTCGCGAACGCGCCAGCTCTTCCAAGCGGTGAGGCCGAGATCAGCTCTCGGCCTCAGCGCGAGGTGGATGCACCGAAACGCCGCTCGGCGGGCCGCCGTGGTCTCGTCAAATACCTGGGCCTGACCCCGTTCGCGTTCTACGTCGTGATCTTCCTCGGCGTTCCGACGGTGCTCGCCCTCGTCACCGGATTCTTCGACGCCAATGGCGCGTTCACCCTGAACAACATCACCGTGCTCGGTGACCCGGTCATCCTTGGCGCGTTCGCGTCGTCCTTCTGGGTCTCGGCCGTCACAGCGGTCGTCGGCGCGGTCGTCGGCGCGCTCGTCTGTTACGCGATGCTCGGGCTCAAACCGGATGGCACAATCCGCTCGTTCATCGACTCGGCCAGCAGCGTGCTCGCCCAGTTCGGTGGAGTCATGCTGGCCTTCGCGTTCATCGCGACCATCGGCATCCAGGGGCTCGTCACCGTGCTCCTGAAAGGCGTTGGCATCGACATTTTCGCCAATGGCGTGTGGCTCTACCAGGTGCCAGGGCTGCTGCTTCCATACATCTACTTCCAGGTGCCGCTCATGGTGATCACGTTCATGCCGGCGCTCGAGGGGCTGAAGTCGCAGTGGGCCGAGGCGAACGCAACCCTCGGCGGCACCCGTTTCAGCTACTGGAGCAGGATTGCCATCCCGGTCCTCCTCCCGTCGTTTCTCGGGAGCCTCCTCCTGCTTTTCGCAAACGCGTTCTCGTCTTATGCCACCGCGGCGGCGCTGATCAGCCAGGGAGCCCAAATCGTTCCGCTGCAGATTCGCGCGTCTCTCATCAGCGAAACGGTCCTCGGCCGATCGAATGTCGCTGGCGCCCTGGCGCTCGGGATGATCGTGGTCATGGTGATCGTGATGGTCGCCTATTCGCTCCTCCAGAACAGGACGGCACGGTGGCAGCGATGAGCGGAGCAACGAGGGCGGGAAAGGTCACGAGCAACGCCGTCCAGATCGGCACCGAGCCGAGCAAGGCCGCCCGGCGGGTCATCCTGGGAGTGGTCGGAGGCGTGTTCGCCATCCCGATCGTCGCGATGATCCTCTTCACCCTGAAGAACAGTATCGGCGGCGGATACACCTTCTCCCACTGGACCGGCCTGTTCGACCCGGCACAGAGCAGCAAGTACCAGCAGCTCTTCATCGCGGTCGGTAACTCGCTCCAGCTGGCAGTCGTGACTGTTGCGATCATCCTGGTCATCCTCGTTCCAACGATGATCCTGGTGCACCTGCAGTTCCCAAAGCTTCGCCGCGTTCTCGAATTCATCTGCATCGTGCCGGTCACCGTCCCGGCGATCGTGCTCGTCGTCGGGCTCGCTCCGGTCTACGCGGTGGTCGTGCGGATCTTCGGCAGCTCCATCTGGACGCTCGCCTTCGCCTACGGCATCACCGTGCTTCCCTATGCATACCGGGCTATCCAGGCCAACCTGAGCGCGGTCGACGTGATCACACTGAGCGAAGCCGCGCGGTCCCTCGGAGCCGGGTGGGGGAGCGTGATGTGGCGGATCCTGTTGCCGAACCTGCGCCGCGGCATCCTCGCAGCATCGTTCATCACGGTCGCGGTGGTGCTCGGCGAATTCACCATCGCGTCGTTGCTCGGCCGCAACAACCTACAGACCGCTCTCGTGCAGGTATCGAAGGTCGACCCGTTCGTCGCGGTCATCTTCGCCCTGATTGCGCTCTTCTTCGCGTTTGTTCTTCTTCTCCTCATCGGTCGGCTCGGCTCAGCCGGTCGCAATCGGAAGGCATTATGACCACCACCTCGGTAGACAACCGGCACTCCGGCGCCACGGTCGAACTCATCGACGTCGTCAAGGATTTCGGCGCCCACCGCGCCCTGGCCGGAATCAACCTGACCCTCGCTCCCGGCGAATTCGTCGCCCTGCTCGGTCCGTCGGGCTGCGGCAAGACCACCGCGCTTCGTGCGCTGTCCGGCCTCGAACAGGTCAACGGCGGCAGTATCCTCATCGACGGCAAGGATGTCGTGGATGTGCCGGTGAACAAGCGCGACATCGGCATGGTCTTCCAGTCGTATTCGCTGTTCCCGCACCTGACCGCGAGCGAGAACGTCGAGTTCGGACTGCGGATGCGCAAGGTGCCCGCCTCGGAGCGACGACGCCGAGCGGCAGAGACCCTCGATCTCGTCGGTCTCGGTCATCTCGCCGCCCGCTACGCGCACCAGCTGTCCGGTGGGCAGCAGCAGCGGGTCGCCCTCGCCAGGGCGCTCGTCACCCGTCCTCGGGTGTTGCTGCTCGATGAGCCGCTGTCCGCGCTCGACGCGAAGGTGCGGGTGCAGCTGCGCGACGAGATCCGACGCATCCAGACCGAGCTCGGCATCACCACGCTGTTCGTCACCCACGACCAGGAGGAGGCCCTCGCGGTCGCCGATCGGGTCGCGGTCATGCGCGACGGCTCCATCGAGCAGATCGGAACGCCGGAAGAGCTGTACACCACTCCACTCACCCCCTTCGTCGCGGACTTCGTCGGGCTGAGCAACCGCGTGCCGGCCCAGCTTCTGCGGGGCGAGGTCGTGCTGCACGGCGAGAGCCTGCCGCTACTCGGTGCCGCCCAGCCGGACGGCCCGGTGCTCGCATACATCCGCCCGGAAGACATCGCGATCTCCGCCACCGGCGGCATCGAAGCGACCGTGGTGTCCTCCAGCTTCCTCGGCTCGCTCCGGCGTACCCAGTTGCGACTCGCGGATGACTCGGTGCTGTCGGTCCAGCATGACGTCGGAGAACATCCCCAGCCGGGGGACAGCGTGCGTCTTCGGCTCAAGGGTAGGCCGGTTTCGGCTCGGCCCATCGCTTAGATTCCCGAACAGGCATATGCAAAGCGGCCAGGCCTTTGCCCGCATAGACTGACCCGATGGCACTGGGAAGAGCGAAACCGAGCGCATCCAAGGTGATGGCGCCTGGCCCGCGGGCCGAAGACTCTATCCCGCACGGGGTGAGGGTGGCCGGGGCGTGGTCGTGGCGACTGTTGGCGATCGTCGGCGTCATCGGCGTGTTCATTTTCCTGGTCAGCCAGCTGCGGGAAATCGTGATCCCGTTCATGATCGCCATCCTGCTGGCCGCGTTGCTGGTGCCGTTCGTGAAATTCCTGGTGCGCCACGGCTGGCCGAAGGGCCTCGCCGTCGCCGTCGCAGAAGTGGGCATCCTGGCGATCGTCGCGGGGCTCGTCGTGCTCGTCGTCTTTCAGATCCGCAGCGGATTCCCCGACCTGCAGCGGCAGAGCATCACGGCATACGACCAGCTCAAGGCGTATCTTCTCGCCTCCCCGTTCCACCTGACCGAGAGCGACATCAACGGATACCTCGGCCAGGTCTGGTCCGCCATTCAGAAAGACAGCCAAGCGCTTCTTTCCGGAGCGGTCTCGGTCGGATCGTCCGCCACACGATTCCTCGCCGGCCTCCTGCTGACCCTGTTCGCGACCCTGTTCTTGCTGATCGACGGCAAGGGGATCTGGCAGTGGGTGGTACGGCTCTTCCCACGGAAGGCGCGCCCCGCCATCGACGGCTCAGGCCGCGCGGGCTGGGTGACGCTCACCAACTTCGTCAGGGTGCAGATCTTCGTCGCCTTCGTCGACGCCGTCGGCATCGGGCTCGGCGCCTACATCCTCGGCCTCTTCTTCGGCGGGTTCCCCCTCGTCATCCCGATCGCGATCGCCGTGTTTCTCGGTTCGTTCATCCCGGTCGTCGGTGCCGTACTCACCGGCATTCTCGCGGTCTTCATCGCCCTGGTCTACCTCAACCCGTTCGCCGCCCTCATCATGCTCGGCATCGTGATCGCCGTGCAGCAGGTGGAGGGGCACGTGTTGCAGCCATTCATCATGGGGAACGCGGTGAAAGTTCATCCGCTGGCTGTCGTGTTCGCCGTCGCCGCCGGAGGATTCCTGGCCGGCATCCCCGGCGCCCTCTTCGCAGTCCCCGTTGTCGCCGCCGTCAACGTCATGATCAATTACATTGCGCGAGGCGAGTGGCGCACCACCCCTGATCCCACACTGAAGGACGTTCTGCGCGATGCATGACACACCATTCGTCGGCCCGACCATGGCCGACTTCGAGGCCGCTCGCGCGAAAGTCTCCGAGGTCGCGAAACTAACGCCGATGGAGAGTTCGGCTTTCCTCTCCGAGCTGCTCGGTTCTCCGGTCTTCCTGAAGTGCGAGAACCTGCAGCGCACCGGGTCGTACAAGATTCGTGGCGCGTACAACCGGCTCACCAAGCTCACGGCCGATGAGCGCGCGCGGGGGGTCGTCGCGGCGTCCGCGGGCAACCACGCCCAAGGGGTCGCGCTCGCGGCTCGCGAACTCGGCATCAAGGCGACCATCTTCATGCCGGTCGGGGTCGCCCTTCCGAAGCTGCAGGCGACCCGCAATTACGGCGCGGAGGTGGTTCTGCGCGGTCACACTGTCGACGAGCCGCTTCGTGCCGCAGCCGAGTTCGCCGAGAACACCGGTGCCGTGCTGATTCCCCCGTTCGACCACGCGGATGTCGTGGCCGGGCAGGGAACACTCGGGCTCGAAATCCTCGACCAGGTTCCAGACCTCGACACCGTGGTCGTCCCGATCGGAGGCGGCGGCCTGATCGCCGGCGTCGCGAGCGTGATCAAGCAGCGCTACGCACTCGAGGGTCGCACGGTGCGAATCATCGGCGTGCAGTCCGCGAACGCCGCACCGTACCCTCCGTCGCTGCGAAACGGCGAGCCGACCGAGATCGTCATCCAACCGACCATTGCCGACGGGATCGCCGTCAGCAAGCCGGGAGTGCTCAACTTCGAGATCATCAGCCGGGTGGTCGATGAGATCGTCACCGTCACCGACGATGACATCGCCAGGGCCATCCTGGTGCTGCTCGAACGCGCGAAGCTCGTCGTCGAGCCGGCCGGTGCTGTCTCCGTCGCCGCAATACTCACCGGTCAGGTCACCAACGCGGGAAAGACCGTCGCCATCCTGAGCGGGGGAAACATCGACCCGCTCGTCATGGAGCGCGTGATCGCCCGCGGGCTCGCGGCATCCGATCGCTACCTCAAGCTCCGGCTGCTGCTTCCCGATCGACCCGGCCAACTCGCGCGGGTGGCCGAACTGATCTCAGAGGCCAACGCGAACGTGGTCGAGGTGCTGCACACGAGACATGGACGCGACTCGATGATCAGCGAGGTCGAGTTGGAACTGAGCGTCGAAACCCGTGGGCCGGAACATGTCCAGCGGGTGCTCGGGCGCCTGACCGATGCCGGCTACGATCCCCGGGTGCAGTTCTAGCTCGGGCCGTTTTGGGCTCGGGCGGATATGCGCCGGCGGTCCTGGCGTCAGAAGGTGTAGTTCTCCACCTTGACGATTTCCACCGAGATCTCTTTGCCGTTCGGGGCGACGTAGCTCGTAGACGTGCCGACTTTGTGGCCGAGGATCGCGACGCCGAGCGGGCTTCCCTCGCTGTAGACGTCGAGGTCGCTGTCTTCCGCGACGATCTCACGGCTGCCGAGGAGAAAGACGCTCTTCTCTCCCAGGATCGTGGCGGTGACCACTGTTCCGGGCTGCACGACATCCGTGTCAACCGGGGCATCGCCGACCTTGGCGTGCCGCAGGAGCTCGGTGAGGACCCGGATGCGGGCCTCCATCTTGCCCTGCTCCTCTTTGGCGGCGTGGTATCCGCCGTTCTCCTTGAGGTCGCCTTCCTCGCGAGCCGCTTCGATCTTCTTCGCGATCTCGGTGCGCCCTTCGCCCTCCAGCTGCTCCAATTCGGCCGAGCGGCGATCGAAGGCCTCCTGGGTCAACCAGGTTTCGACAGATTCGTTTGACACGATGAGCTCCTCTACATTGGGACCGGCAATTGGTCGGCCCCAGCGCTAAAGAAATGAGACCGGCCGATCGGCCGGTCTCGTGGGGGATTCGAACCAGCTTAGGTCAGCCAACACTGGTAGATCAAGCCGCTCACACCGAGCTCCGAGCTTTTCACCACGCTCTGGTAGGTATTGGTGAACTGGCTGGATGCCGGGATATCGACGATCTTCCAGCCGACGATCGCGTGGGCCTCGTTTTGGACCTCGAGCGCGCAACTCGCGGTCGAACCGGACGGCATCGACACCTGGTAGCTGATGTTCACCGCGCGGTCGCTGATTATCGTCTGCCCGATGTCCTGTGAGTCCAGGTTACCGGCGGTCTGGTCGAGGCCGGCCCAGATCGTCCAGGCGACGAGGATCGCTGCCAGGACGATCCCGCCGCCGATGAGTAGCCAGCGATTGCGCCTCCTCGTGGACTTGCTCCGGCCGTAGCGGGCGTCGAGCGCGTTTGTCTGCCGTGTCGGGGTAGTCATCACGGTTCCTTTCACGCGTCTGCCGGGCGGGCGGGGGCCACCGGACGATTAGTCTTGATACTTAGGCTATTCGTTATCTCTAGGAGTCCGGTGACACTGCGTCTGCTTGCCGTTCACGCCCACCCCGACGACGAGTCGAGCAAGGGCGCTGGCAGCTATGCGTTCTACCGCAGTGTCGGCGCCGAAGTGCTCGTGGTCAGCTGCACCGGCGGCGAGATGGGCGACGTGCAAAACGATGGGCTCGCCGAAAAGGCGATGGCCGAACGTGACATGGCCGGCCTCCGTCGCATCGAGATGGCCCGTGCCCAGCAGATCCTTGGAGTGCAACACCGGTGGCTCGGCTACTACGACTCCGGACTGCCCGAGGAGGGTGAAGCGGTGCCGGCCGGCTCCTTCTCGCTGATTCCGCTCGACATCTCCGCCGCCGCACTGGTCAAGCTGATTCGTGAGTACCGGCCCCAGGTGATGGTGACGTACGACGAGAGTGGCGGGTATCCGCATCCCGACCACATCCGCACCCATGAGCTCGCCGTGTACGCGCTGGAGGCGGCGGCCGACCCGTCCCGCTACACCGACCTCGGTGACGCCTGGCAGATCAGCAAGCTGTACTACGACCGCATCTTCAGCACGAAGCGCACGAACCGGGTGTACGACGAACTCGTGGCGAGCGAGCCGGATTCGCCCCTGATCGCGCAGTTCGATGAGATGCGCACCTGGATGCGGGACCGCCCGTACCTGGCAACCACCCAAGTCGACGTCGGCGCGTTCTTCGAGCACCGGGATCGAGCCCTTCGAGCCCATGCCAGCCAAGTGGCGCCGGACAGCCAGTTCTTTTTCTGGCCGAACGACATCCAACGTCGGGCCTGGCCATTCGAAGACTTCCAATTGGTGACATCCCTCGTCGAAACGGAACTACCCGAGATCGACCTGTTCGCAGGGATAGTCGATGACCAGAAGGCTGACGCATGACCTTTTTCGAGTGGGCTATGGCTGCGACGCCTGCCCCGGATCCGAATTTCAATCCGGATTCGGTCACCCCGCAATGGATCGGATTCCTCGCGACATTTCTGGTGGCGGTTGCCACGGTGCTGCTCGTGCTCGACATGACCCGTCGGATTCGCCGGGTGCGCTATCGGGATGAGATCCGGATGACCCTCGAGGCGGAACGCGCCGCCGCTGACCTGGGTGGTGCGGACTCAGGCAATTTCGGCGGCGGTGCTGTCGGCCGCGCTGCTGTCGACCCCGGTGCCGCTGACGGCCCGAGTGCTGCTGATGGCCCGGGTGCTGCTGATGGCCCGGCCGACCCTGGTGATCCCGACAATCGCGGCGGCGCGCGCTAGCCGTAGGCCATCGCCCGCGGGGGCAACGGGCATCCGTCTCGCCTGAAAACGTTCCTCCGCCTGCTGCTCTGCCCATCGCTCAAATGCAGGACGGCAGCCTATGAAATTCTCGTTGGACCCCGGAAACCCGGTACCTGCCGCGCGCGAAAAGGGCTGCGATCCTGCATTTGAGCCGCAGCAGCACGCGGTTGGCCAGAGCCTGAGCTCGCGAAGGAAGCGCCTCGCGGCGTCCGCAGCGGCGTCCGCAGCGGTCGGCCCAGAGGCGTGAAAGTTAGCCGAGCACCGGGGGAGCTGTCGCGACCAGGTAGATCGCGGTCCAGTGGCAGAGGAACGCGAGCAGTGTGAGGCTGTGGAAGATCTCGTGGAAACCGAATCGTCCGGGGAACGGGTTCGGGCGCTTCATCCCGTAGATGACGGCACCGATCGTGTAACAGACCCCGCCGATCAGGATGAGGGTCATCATCGCGGCGTCGGCGCGGTAGAAGTCGACGATGAACGCGAGGGACGCGTACCCCAGCAGCAGGTAGAGGGGAACGTACAGCCAGCGCGGTGCGCCGATCCAGAACACCCTGAACGCGATCCCGAGGCCGGCACCAACCCAGACCAGCCAGAGCAACAGCACGGACTTGCCATGCGGAAGTGCCAGGACGGTGATGGGGGTGTACGAACCGGCAATCAGCAGGAAGATGTTGGCGTGGTCCAGCCGCTTGAGCATCATCCTGGCCCGGTCGCTCCAGTTCAGCCGGTGATAGAGCGCCGAGACACCGAAGAGCAGCAGTGACGACAGGACGAACACGGCCGAACTGACCTTCGCCGCGACTCCGTCTGCTTCGATGATGAGGATGATGCCGAGCACGATCGCGACCGGGAATGTCGCCGCGTGGATCCAGCCGCGCCAGCTCGGTTTTGCGTCACCGGTTCCGGTGGTGGTTCCCGCGGCCGCGACGCTGGTCAACTCGTCGTCGAGCAGTGGGATGTTGGGAAGGTCGGCTTCCTCGCCCGCTCCGGTACCGCTCACAGAAGGCGTCATCCGGCCAGCCTATGGCAGCGCAGACGGCACTCGCTGGCAATCGACCCACCTGCGTGGGCTAGCGTTAGCGTGTGCAGAAGCGGGAAGTCCCCCTCGGTCGAGGAATCCTCTATGGGGTTTACCAGAACCGCATTCGGAGGTGGCTGCAGACCCAGGAATTGCCACGGCATGTGGCCATGATCCTCGACGGGAATCGTCGATGGGCGAAGCAGAACGCCCTCGCCACAGCGGCATACGGACATCGGGCCGGCGCGGACAAGTTCCGTGAATTCCTGGTCTGGTGCGACGACCTCGGCATCTCGGTCGCCACGCTCTACCTGCTCTCCACCGACAATCTCACCGGACGAACGAGTGACGAACTCGAGGGACTGTACGAGATCATTGCCGAGCTCGCCGAGGACCTGTCGCACTTCAGGAACTGGCGAGTGCAGCACGTCGGTTCTCCCGACGGACTTCCGGACAAGCTCGTCGCGTCGCTCCATGCCGCCGAGGAACGCACCAGTGCAAACACCGGGCTCCACATCAACCTCGCGGTCGGCTATGGCGGTCGGCGTGAGATCGCGGATGCGATGCGCAGCATCGTGGAAACCCACGCGAACGAGGGCGGCACGCTCGATGCCCTGGCGGAGATCCTGACGCCGGAGCTGATCGGCGAGCACCTGTACACCGGCGGGCAGCCCGACCCGGACCTGGTCATCCGAACCTCTGGAGAGCAGCGGCTCAGCGACTTCATGCTCTGGCAGAGTGCGCACAGCGAGTTCTATTTCGTCGAGGCTCTCGGGCCGGACCTGCGCGAGGTCGACTTCCTGCGAGCCCTCCGCGACTACGCCACCAGGCATCGTCGTTTCGGGCAGTAGAGGCGCCTGGAGTTGCAAGCTGTCACACTGGTGACGCCATGAAAACGATTGACGAATTCGCCGAAGGCTTCGACGAGGAGCCCGGCTACCTCAATTTCGCCGCTGTCGGTCCGTTCGGCCGCGCAGTGATTGAGGAGGAGCACGCGCAGGTCGAGCTTCTTCGGCGCGCCAGGTTCGGCAGCCTCGACAGCCTTGTGCAGCAGGATTCGCGGGTCAGGGAAGCCGTTGCGGCCGTGATCGGGTTTCGCGCGGACCAGATCTCGTTCCAGCCGAACACCAGCACCGGGCTCATGCACGCGATGTTCGGGATCACCGGCGGAGTCGCGCTGTCGCCCGCGGAATACCCGAGCATCAGCTACGCAGCGGTTCGTGCCTCCGAGGCGCTCGGAGTGCTGAATCCGCTGTGGCTGGAGACGGACTACGGCCGGGTCACCCCCGGCACGTTGAGGGACCAGTTGGAGCCGAACACGACCGCGGTCGCGGTCAGCCTGGTCGACTTTCGCACCGGCTATCTGGTCGACATCGAAGGCATTCGCCAGGTGATCGGCGACCGCCTCCTGATCGTGGATGCCATCCAGGGATTCGGGGTCGTCGACGCCCCGTACCACCTCGCGGACGTCGTCGTGTCCGGTGGACAGAAGTGGGTCCGCGCCGGCTGGGGAACAGGCTTCCTCGCGCTGAGCGACCGGGCGGCGGATGCACTCACCCCGGTGTTCACCGGGTGGATGACGGACGACGGGGAGATGCCCCTCGACGAGGTCCGCCCATCCGGAACCGGCCCGTCGGCCTTCCAGATCAGCAACCCGAGTCCGCTCGCCCAGGCGCGGTTGGCCGCTGCCCTTGAGGATGTCGCGGCGGTGGGAGTCGCCGAAATCAATCGTGCACTGAAGGAGAAGGTCAGCAGGGTGATTGACCTGGCCGACGAGTTCGCCATTCCGGTCTCCTCGTCCAGGGCCGAAAACGAGCGAGCCGGGATCGTGGTGCTTCAGCCTGCGGCCGACCAGCTCACCGTGCTCACCGCGTCGCTCTACAACCACGGTGTCTCGGTGACCAACCGCCAGGGAGCGGTACGGGTGAGCCCGCACGTCACCACGACGGAGGAGACCTTCGACATGCTGCGGTCGAGCTTCACCAGCTATGCGAACGCCATCAACGTCTAATGTTCACCAGCAGGTAGACGCCGTCGTGGGCGTGTCGTCGGCGCTTGCCCAGGTCGCGGACGTAGCGTCGCAGTATCAGGTATGGCGCCTGATCCAGACGGCCACGTAAGTTCGTTCTGGTTCTGTTTCTTGGCCGTCTGTGCGACTGGATCCGAGTGCTCGGCACTCGGGGATGGAGTGCAAGTGGCCCCGTTGGATAACACCCGGCAGAAGATCAGCCAGTCCCGAGCATCCGACAAGAAGGCCAAACAGGCCGAGCGCACCTACGTGCTCGACACCTCGGTTCTTCTGTCGGATCCGAAGGCGATCTTCCGCTTCGCCGAGCATGCGGTCGTGCTGCCGGTCATCGTGATCACCGAGCTCGAGACGAAGAGACACGATCCCGAAATCGGTTATTTCGCCCGCCAGGCACTGCGAAATCTCGACGAACTCAGAATCCAGCACGAGCGCCTCGACTTTCCGATCGCGGTCGGCGACGGCGGTTCGCTGAGGGTCGAACTGAACCACTCCAACATGTCCGTTCTGCCGTCGGGACTGCAGCTCGGTGACAACGATTCGCGGATTCTCGCGGTCGCCCTCAACCTGTCGAACGACGGATTGGATGTCACGGTCGTCTCCAAGGACCTGCCGCTGCGGGTGAAGGCGGCATCGATCGGCCTCGCGGCGGAGGAATACCGGGCAGAACTCGCCGTCGACTCCGGCTGGACCGGGATGGCGGAGATCGACCTCGGCTCGGAGCAGATGGCAGCGCTCTACGACAACGGGCAGCTGAGCACCCGCCTGGTCGGCGACATGCCGATCAACACCGGCCTGGTCATCCACTCGGACCGTGGGTCCGCCCTCGGCCGGGTCACCGCGAGGGGCGAGCTCACCGTTGTCAGGGGCGACCGCGACATCTTCGGGCTCCACGGGCGCTCGGCCGAGCAGCGGCTCGCCATCGACCTGTTGCTCGATCCGGAGATCGGAATCGTGTCGCTCGGCGGTCGGGCCGGAACGGGAAAGTCCGCCCTCGCCCTGTGTGCGGGCCTGGAGGCGGTGCTCGAGAAGCAGCAGCACCGCAAGATCATGGTGTTCCGACCGCTCTACGCCGTCGGCGGCCAGGAACTCGGATTCCTGCCGGGAGACGCCGCGGAGAAGATGAATCCGTGGGCGCAGGCGGTGTTCGACACGCTTGGTTCCGTCGTGTCGCAGAACGTGCTCGACGAGGTGATCGAACGTGGACTCCTCGAGGTGCTTCCGCTCACCCACATCCGGGGTCGCTCACTGCATGACGCGTTCGTCATCGTGGACGAGGAGCAGTCGCTCGAACGCAACGTGCTGCTCACCGTTCTCAGCCGAATCGGGCAGAACTCGCGGGTAGTCCTCACCCACGACGTCGCGCAACGCGACAACCTCCGGGTGGGTCGGCACGACGGCGTCGCCTCGGTCATCGAGACGCTCAAGGGGCACGGTCTATTCGGCCACATCACCCTGACCAGATCGGAGCGGAGCGCGATCGCCGCACTCGTCACGGAGATGCTGGAATCCAACGAAGTGGCCTAGTAGACAGATAGTTCGGTAACCAATCCGCGACAACCAGCGAATTTACATCCCCCGACTTGGGGGACAACGTATGGTCTAATGGTGAACCCGTTTTTCGTCGCAATCGCGTCCAGTCTCGCGATTCTGACGGCGTGGGGATTCGTTTCTCCTCGAGGCCAATGGCGGGTTCTCGCGGGTTGGAGCCGGCGCACGATCGAGGACGAACCGGGGACCGCGTCGATGGTGGTTCACCGCGTCGTCTCCGGCGTTGGCATCGTGGTTTTGGTGGTCGCCGGCGCGTCCATCTACGGGCAGCATTTCGATCTGCCCGGTCGCGTCCCATCCGGACCGATCAATCAGATGTGGGGCTCGCCAGCGCCGAAGGTGGTCAATCGGGTGTTCGTTCCCGCGACGTCGGTACCGACGTCCCTGGTGAACCAGAAGGTTCTCGGGTACCAGACTATGGATGGATCGATCCGCGATCCGAACTACCTTTTCTCTCTCGCCAATCTGCAGGTGAAGGGTGCGGACAGTGGCGTGGGCTACGTCGGCTGGGATCCGGCAGCGGGAATGCTGGCTCTCGACAGCGCGAATCTCGTCCTGCATCTGAACGGCGACAGCCGGTGCATACCGCAAGAGGTCGTCGTCATCCAGGGCACCGCCACGGTGTCGGTCGGTGTCTTCTACGGGCAGCCGAATCCGACCGACGGTTCCAACGCGGTGAACCTGGCCAACTGCAGCCAGAAGCCGTCGAAGTCCACCTCGGTCCTGATCCCGGTCCAGCTCGCGTCCCCGCTCGGCGCTCGCACCGTCACGGCGCTCGACGGCAAGACCGTGATCCACGCTGTGCCGCTCGTTGGCAACTAACCAGCGCAGGCAACTGACCAACGCAGGTACCTGATCGACGGCACCTGATCGACGCAGGCGCAGATCGCCAGGGGATGCCCGGACTACGCCTGCGGCGCTCGCGTCATCGAGAGCACGTCAAGGGACTTGTCGAGCTGCTCCAGGGTCACGTCTCCCCGTTCGACGAAACCGAGGTCGATCACCGATTCGCGCACGGTGATGCCCTTCGCGACAGCATTCTTGGCCACCTTCGCCGCGGCTTCGTATCCGATCACCCGGTTGAGTGGAGTCACGATCGCCGGCGATGACTCCGCGAGTGCCCTGGCACGCTCGACGTTTGCCTGCAGGCCGTCGACGGTCTTGTCGGCGAGCAGCCTGGTGGAGTTCGACAACAGACGGATCGACTCGAGCAGTGCGGTGCCCATGACCGGGATCGCCACGTTCAGCTCGAACGATCCTGAGGCTCCTGCCCAGGCGACGGTCGCGTCGTTGCCGACGACCCGAGCGCCGACCATGAGGACGGCCTCGGGGATGACCGGATTGACCTTGCCCGGCATGATCGACGAACCGGGCTGCAGGTCGGGGATGTGGATTTCGGCGAGCCCGGCGTTCGGGCCAGAGCCCATCCACCTCAGGTCGTTGCAGATCTTGGTGAGGCTGACGGCGATGACGCGGAGCGCACCGGATGCCTCGACCAGCGCATCGCGTGCGCCCTGGGCCTCGAAGTGGTCCTTCGCCTCGGTGATGGGAAGACCGCTGTCGCTCGCGAGCAGGGCGATGACCTTCTGCGGGAAGCCGGCCGGCGTGTTGATGCCGGTGCCGACCGCCGTTCCGCCGAGCGGAACCTCGGCGACCCGGGGGAGCGCGGACTGCACCCTCTCGATGCCGAGCCGCATCTGACGGGCGTAGCCGCCGAACTCCTGGCCGAGCGTCACCGGGGTGGCATCCATCAGATGAGTTCGGCCGGCCTTGACCACGGACTTCCATAGCTCGGCCTTGGCCTCGAAGGATGTCGCCAGGTGGTCCAGCGCCGGGATGAGGTCGTTCAACAGGGCACCGGTGACGGCGAGGTGAACGGAGGTCGGGAACACGTCGTTGGACGATTGCGATGCGTTGACGTGGTCGTTCGGGTGAACAGGTGTGCCGGCGACGGCGCTGGCGAGGGTGGCGATGACCTCGTTCATGTTCATGTTCGACGATGTTCCGCTACCGGTCTGGTAGGTGTCGATGGGGAACTGGTCGTGGTGCTTGCCGGCGATCAGCTGGTCCGCGGCCGCGACCACGGCATCCACGATCGCCTGGTCGAGAATACCGAGCTGCCCGTTGACGATGGCGGCCGAGCGCTTGATCCTGGCGAGTGCGACTATCTGTGCCGGCTCGAGTCCGGCCCCGGAGATGGGGAAGTTCTCGACAGCCCGTTGCGTCTGTGCGCTGTAGAGCGCTGAGGCAGGCACGCGAACCTCGCCCATGGTGTCGTGTTCAATGCGGTAGTCGGCTGAGGTGTCCTCGGTCACGGCGTTGCGTGTTCCTAACTGTGCTTGGTAGTGGTGTGTTATCTAAAGCGCTGCGTGCGATCAGACCGAGCCCACGACGATGTCGGGAACGGCGGTGCCTTCGAGCAGGCGGTAGTTCGCGCCCACGATAGCCAGCGTACCGGCGGCGATCGCCTCGCTGATGAGCTCGGAGGCTTCGAGAAGCTCCGCGACGGTGTCACGAAGGTGCTGCCTGCCGACCTCCTGCGAGTCGGGTCGTGACCCTCCGTGATCACTCGCCCGCACTCGCTCCACCGCGGGAATGATCTTTTTGATCAGGGCATAGATGTGTGGTGGCAGAGGAACGGCATCCGGTTCCTGCGCATCGATCGCGGCCCGTACCGCCCCGCATTCGTCGTGACCGAGCACGACGATCAGCGGGGTGTTCAATACGGCGACGGCGTATTCGAGCGAGCCGATGACCGAGTCCGAGATGATCTGACCGGCGTTGCGGATGACGAAGAGGTCGCCGAGCCCCTTGTCGAAGATGATTTCGGCGGCGAGGCGCGAATCGCTGCACCCGAATAGGGCGGCATGCGGTGCCTGGTGGTCGAGAAGCTCCTCGCGGCGCTCGACGTCTTGCCGCGGATGACTCGGGGTGCCGTTGACGAATCGTTCGTTGCCTCGCGACATTTCGCGCCAGGCCTCGGCCGGAGTTCGCACCGGCACGGTGGGTTCATCGCTCATTTGCCGCTCACTCCCGAAAGCTGGCTGGCCAGGGCGGTCGCGACCGTCCGAAACTCGGGAGTGGTGGCCGAACCATAGAGAAGGTAGGTGCTGGCGCCGACGGTCGTCGACAGCGAATAGGCGAAGTTGCCGGTGTTCGTGGCGGAGCGTTGGTCGTAGACCTTCCAGGTGATGCCGGCAATGGTCATCGTGCCGGACAGTTTCGCCTGGTTGAGCTGATTCGACACCCAGGTGGGATTCGCGTTGATCCCCTGTTTCAGGCCGATGAACTGTGTCTGCGGGGTGATGAATCCGATGTACCAGCTGCGAACGCCGTCGTTGCCCTGGGCGAAACTTGCGTCGTTCGCCTTCCAGGCCGACGACAGCGTCGGATCCGCGAGCGGCACGGATACGGCGGACTGGGTGTCGGCGGCCAACTGGTGGTAGTCGACCGTCGGGGTCGCGATCGAGGTGGGGCGCACGACGACCAGGACCAGGAAGAGGACGACGCCGAGCGACGCCGCCAGCGCGAGGATGAGGTTGCGGAGGGTCTGGTTGGCCCGGTGCTTGCTCGAGCTCTCCGCCTTGCGTTCCGCCGTCTCATCCGGGGTCTCCGGCCGGCCGAGCTCGGCGACAATGCGGCCGGAAACGCCTCTGGAAGGGCCGGACGCACCCCTCGGGGTTTGGCTCATGGTCTCGGTTGGTTCATGGTCGGTGTCGCTATCGGGTCGGCCGGGTCGGATGCGTCACTGGCTGGCCTCGACCGAGGCATTGCGTGCGGCATCGAGTCGCGCCCGCGCGCCGATCAACCACTCTTCACAGCGCCGGGCCAGAGCCTCACCGCGCTCCCACAGGGCGAGCGACTGCTCCAGCGTCGACGAGCCCTGTTCGAGTTCGTTGACGACGCGCACGAGCTCATCGCGCGCCTGCTCATAGCTGAACTCGGCGATGTCGTCGTTCGGGGTCTTTGCCACGCCCTAAATCCTACCGATCCGCTCGGGCGGGGGCCGACGAACCGGTGATTGTCGCGTCGATCTTGCCGTCGGCGAGGGTGAGGAGGAGAGCGGTACCGGCCTTCGCATCCTTCTCACTTCGCAGCACGGAGCCGTCCGGAAGCTGGGCGATCGAGTAGCCGCGATCGAGCGTGCGCTGCGGCGAGAGGGCCCGGAGTTGCGATCGTAGTTCGAGCACGCGACCCTCCGAGCGCTCGATCATGAAGTCCATCAACTCCGCGCCGCGACCAACGTAGCGGCCGAGTTCCTCCGCTCTCGAATCGACCAGCCAGGCCGCGCCGGCAAGGACAGGGCGAGATCGCAGCTGCTCCAAGCGATCGATCTCGGTCGACACCATCGTCGTCATCCGGCGCCGGATGGTGGCCCTGGCCTGCTGCACCCTGCTCAGCTCTTCCGCGACATCCGGCACCACCCGCTTGGCGGCATCGGTTGGAGTGGATGCACGGAGGTCGGCAACATCGTCGAGCAGCGGCCGGTCGGCCTCGTGCCCGATCGCGCTGATGATCGGCGTGACGCAGGCGGCCGCGGTGCGCACGAGCGTCTCGTCGCTAAACACCAACAGATTTTGGAAGTCCCCACCGCCTCGCGCGACGATGATGACGTCGACCTCAGGATCGGCGTCGAGCCTCATCAATGCTGCGGTGACCTCCGCCGACGCCCGCTCGCCCTGCACCGCGGTGTGCACCACCCGGAAGTCGACGGCCGGCCAACGCAGCTGAGCGTTGCGCAGCACATCCTTCTCCGCGTCAGAATCCTTGCCCGTGATCAGGCCGATGCAGTGGGGAAGGAAGGGGAGCGGCTTCTTTCGATCCAGGTCGAACAGCCCTTCGGCTTTCAGGAGCTGCCGAAGTCGTTCCAGCCGCTCGAGCAGGTCGCCGAGGCCGACGTGCCGCATCTCGAACACCTGCATCGTGAGCGTTCCGCCCTTGACCCAGTAGTTCGGCTTCACCAGGGCGACGACGCGGTCGCCCTGCTTCAGGTCATCCGGAAGCTTGGCACGCACCGACGACCATACGGTGAATCCAACGGTGGCGTCGACCGCCAGGTCTTTGAGCTTGCCGTAGACGTTGCCGCCGGAGAGGCCCCACTGGGTGATCTCGCCTTCCACCCAGACCGAGCCGAGCCGATCGATCCACCCCTTGATCTTGGTCGAGAGGACCGAGACCGCCCACGGTTCGTCCACGGTGGATGGTGCATCGACGATTGTCATTGCGTCCCTTGGCTCGTGCCGCCGGCTGGTGTCCCGACTCGTGTTCTGGTCATGTTTCGCTGTCGCGCTGGATGAATTCGTTTCAGGCTACGGGATATCGCCGACAGGACGAGGACGATTGCCGCCGACCGGTGCAGAGCGGGGCGGCCTGGGCGCTCGTAGACTGGTGGAGTGAGCACGATCACCAACGGCGCGCTAGTCGCCAGCCTTCCGACACCCCGGATTCCCGCGGTGCGGAACCGCCTGCGCGACAACCCGGTGGAGGGGAAGAAGCGGGTGCTGCTCGCCGCCCCTCGCGGCTACTGTGCCGGCGTCGATCGTGCCGTCATCGCGGTCGAGAAGGCCCTCGAGCACTACGGGTCGCCGGTCTACGTTCGCAAGCAGATCGTGCACAACATCCACGTGGTTTCCACCCTCGAGAAGAAGGGTGCGATCTTCGTCGACGACGTCGACGAGGTTCCGGCGGGGGCGCACATCGTGTTCTCGGCCCATGGAGTGTCGCCGGCCGTCGTGCAGGCGGCCGCAGACCGTGATCTCAGGGCGATCGATGCCACCTGCCCGCTCGTCACCAAGGTGCACCGGGAGGCGGTCCGTTTCGCCAGGGACGACTTCCAGATCCTCCTGATCGGTCACGCCGGACACGAAGAGGTCGAGGGAACGATGGGGCATGCGCCCGAGCGCACCATCCTGGTTGGAAGCCCGGCGGATGTCGCGGACATCGAGGTGAGCGACCCGGAGAACCTGGTCTGGCTGTCGCAGACCACCCTCAGCGTCGACGAGACGATGGAGACCGTTCGGCTGCTGCGCGAGCGATTTCCCGCACTGCACAATCCACCGAGCGACGACATCTGTTACGCGACCCAGAACCGGCAGGTCGCCATCAAGAAGGTCGCAGAAGACGCCGACCTGGTGATCGTGGTCGGCTCCGCCAACAGCTCAAACACGGTGCGCCTCGTCGACGTTGCCCTCGAACACGGGGCCAAGGCCGCGTACCGGGTGGACTACGCGAGCGAGATACAGCAGGAATGGCTCGACGGGGTCGCGACGGTCGGAGTGACCTCCGGGGCATCCGTCCCAGAGGTCCTGGTGCAGGAGGTGCTCGAAGACCTGGCGGATGCCGGCTACGGCCAGGTGGACCAGGTCGTGACCGCAGAAGAAGACCTCATGTTCTCGCTGCCCAAAGAACTTCGTCGTGACCTGAACGGCGAGCAGGACGCCAGGGCACTCGGCGGCCACAACCGCAAATTGGACTGGCAGGGCTGATGACTGAACCTCGTTCCCGTCCGCAGTACGGGGAATACGCGTCTCCTGAGGATCAGGCGAAAGCGATCCGGGTGCCGCACACGCCGCAGGATCAGCCGAACGCCGAGCCCGCGCCGATTGAGGCCGCCGTGAGCGCCCCGACCGGTGGATCCTGGCTTGGTCCTCGGCAACAGAGCGCCGTGCCTGGATCGTCGGCGATGGATGGTCGGGCTGGCACCGCACGGCAGCTGGGACGTCCCCGCGACATCGGGTTCACCGCGGCACTCCTCGCCATCGGACTGTTCTGGATACTCGTATCGATCCCCGGAATGGCGAACCTGTCCGCGACGATCCAGCAGACCTACGCGATGGAGGGATACACCGGCCACTACGGGCCTGTCGCCCTCGCTTCTGCGATCGGGCTGGCCATCAACATCAGCCAGCTGGTGTTGTGGGGAGTGACCTGCGCGCTGTCCGTGCTGGCGATCCGCAAGCGCCGCCGCGCTTTCTACATCCCGCTGGTCGGTGGGGCGGTCTCGGCCCTGGTCGTCATGGTGCTGACCATTGTCGCGATGCTCAACGACCCCGGGCTGCTGCAGTTCCTGTCGACGCTGAAGGGCTGACCGTGGCGGTGCTCCCGCGCACCGTCGCCGCGGCGGTCATCAACGCCGCCTCGTCGCGGGGGCCCCGGCCGTCACCCGCTATCAGTGCGCCGGTTAGAACTTCCGCTCGGATGACAAACCGGCGCATCGTCGGGCGTGGGCCGCCCCTAGCCGGCGGCGTGTCCCGCTGATCCAAGCTGCTGGGTCGCCTGGATGACGCGCTTCGCCATTGCGGTCTCGGCGAGCTTGCCCCAGGCGCGGGGGTCGTAGATCTTCTTGTTGCCGACTTCGCCGTCGACCTTCAGGAATCCGTCGTAGTTGCGGAAGACGGTGTCGGCGATCGAGCGGCTGAACGCGTACTGGGTGTCCGTGTCGATGTTCATCTTCACGACACCGTTCGCGACGGCCGTGGCGATCTCCTCGTCGGTCGAGCCCGAGCCGCCGTGGAATACCAGGTCGAGCGGCTTGGCCGACTTGCCGTACTTGGCCGCGATGCCCTCCTGGATCTCGCCGAGGAGCTCCGGCTTGAGTTTGACGTTGCCTGGCTTGTATACGCCGTGCACGTTGCCGAAGGTGAGGGCGGCGATGTAGCGGCCCTGCTCGCCGAAGCCGAGGGCGTCGACGGTCTGGATCACGTCATCCAGGGTCGTGTACAGGTGCTCGTTGATGTCGTGGCTCACGCCATCCTCCTCGCCGCCGACGACACCGATCTCGACCTCGAGGATGGCGTTGATCGCCTTCATCCGCGGCAGGAGCTCTTTCGCGATCTCGAGGTTCTCGGCGAGTGGAACGGCCGATCCGTCCCACATGTGGGACTGGAAGATCGGGTTACGCCCGGCCTTTACCTCGGCCTCCGACGCCTCGATCAGGGGCAGAACGAAGCCGGGCAGGGCATCCTTCGGGCAATGGTCGGTGTGCAGCGCGACGGTGATCGGGTAGTTCTTGGCCACCTCGTGCGCGAAGGCGGCGAAGGCGAGAGCCCCGGATGCGCGGTTCTTCACGGTGTGACCCGCGAAGTAGTCTGCACCACCGGTCGTCACCTGGATGATGCCGTCGGAGCCGGCCTCGGTGAGACCCTGCAGGACGGCGTTGATCGTTTGGGAGGATGACACATTGAACGCGGGGTATGCGAAGCCGTTCTTCTTGGCCTTGTCGAGCATTTCTGCATACTGCTCAGGGGTTGCGATGGGCATTGCGTCTCCTCGGTAGCTCAATCTCAGTGACCGAGTCTAGTAGAGCGGCCGCGGTCTTCCTTCGGCGGTGCGGATGCGGCGGATGGCCGCGCGGATGCGGCGGATGGCTCCCCGGGATGCGGTGAAAAGCACTGCAGGGCGCCACAATTGCGGTGTGAATACCCTCGTTCTGCCCGACGCCCTCGTGGGCGAAATCCTCTCGGCAACCGAGGCGGCGGCGATCGCGGCACACGACCTGGTCGGCCTCGGCGATCCGATCGCCGTCGACGGCGCCGCGGTGCGAGCGATGCGGAACGCATTCGATCGAATCGATGTTCGGGCCACCGTGGTCATCGGAGAGGGTGAGAAAGACGACGCTCCGATGCTCTATGCGGGGGAGCGACTCGGCACCGGCACCGGGCCCGAGTTGGATGTCGCGGTCGACCCGGTCGACGGCACCAAGCTCGCGGCCGGCGGAAAACCGGATTCGGTCGCGGTGCTCTCGGTCGCGGCATCCGGAGCCTTCTTCGATCCTGGACCGGTGTTCTACCTGGAGAAGCTGATCACGACCGGGGCCGGACGGGGACTCAGCCTGACGCGCCCGCTCGGCGAGAACCTCCGCGAGCTGGCCGATGCGCTCGGCAAGCCGATCGGGCTGCTGCGGGTCGCGGTGCAGGATCGGCCGAGGAATCAGCACTACCTTGACGCGGCCAGGCAGGCCGGC
>JAODMG010000016.1 GCA_025464895.1 Microbacteriaceae bacterium
CAACAGAAGCGCCGGAACCGTCAAGTCCGCGAACGGGGGATCGGGCAGCGACCGCACCGGTACGTCCGGACTCAAGAAGATCGTTGCCGCGTCCATGGCCGGCACCGTGGTCGAGTGGTACGAGTTCTTCCTTTACGCCACTGCCGCGAGCCTGGTCTTCGGCACACTCTTCTTCCCGAACGCCGGCACCCAACTCGACGGCGTCATCGCCGCCTTCCTCACCTACGCGGTGGGCTTCGTCGCTCGCCCGATCGGCGGCATCGTCTTCGGTCAGATCGGCGACCGGCTCGGCCGCAAGCACACGCTCCAGGTGACGATCATCCTCGTCGGTGTCGCCACGTTCCTCATGGGATGCCTGCCGAGCTTCAACGCCATCGGCTACTGGGCACCCGCCCTGCTCGTGGTGTTGCGCTTCATCCAGGGCTTCGCCGTCGGCGGAGAATGGGGCGGTGCGGTACTTCTCGTTGCAGAGCACAGCCCGAACAAGTCGCGCGGATTCTGGTCGAGCTGGCCGCAGTCGGCCGTGCCAGTCGGCAACCTGCTCGCGACGCTCGTGCTCCTCACGATGTCGTGGATCCTCGCCCCCGCTGAGTTCCTCAGCTGGGGCTGGAGGGTTGCCTTCTGGCTCTCCGCGATCATCGTGGTGCTCGGCTACTACATCCGCTCGCAGGTGAACGAGGCGCCGATCTTCCTCGAAGCGCGCGCCAAGGTCGAGGCTGAAGCAGCGATCAGCTACGGCGTCGGCGAGGTCATCCGCACGTATCCGAAGGGCATCCTGCAGGCCATGGGACTGCGATTCGCGGAGAACATCCTGTACTACATCATCGTGAGCTTCTCGATCGTCTACCTCGTCGCGGTGCACAAGTACAACACGAGCCAGTTGCTGCTCGCCCTGGTGATCGCGAACGTCGTGCATTTCCTCGTGATCCCACAAATCGGTCGGCTCTCCGACGCGATCGGGCGCAAGCCGGTCTACCTCATCGGCGCGGTGCTCGGGGCGACTTGGCCATTCTTTGCCTTCCCGATGTTCGACACTCTCAACCCGGTGGTCATCGCCATCGCCATCACGATCGGCCTGATCTTCCACGCGTTCATGTACGCGGGCCAGCCGGCGATCATGTCCGAGATGTTCCCCACGAGGATGCGCTACTCCGGCGTCTCGCTCGGCTACCAGGTCACTTCGATCCTGGCCGGCTCGCTCGCTCCGATCATCGCGACCGCGCTTCTGCAGCAGTACGACTCGTGGCTTCCGGTTGCCCTGTACATCCTGGTCGCCTGCGCCATCACTGCCGTCACGGTGCTCACGCTCCGCGAAACGAAGGGAGTATCGCTCCGGGACGTCGACATCGCCGATGCGGAAAAGCACGGGCTCGTGAAGGCGGACGCCCCCGTGGTCTAACGCACTGTTCGCTCAGACGTAGCGCGGCCGTCCCACGGGGTGGCCGCGTTCGTCACGCCGGCAGTTGCCGATAGCCTGAATTCATGGGGGTTGTTGAAAACTCACGAACGGCATGGGCGGAGCTACCAGACGACCTCCGTCGAGCAGTCGAGTCCGTGCTCGGTGGTCGGATAACCGAGGCGGTCACACAGAGCAACGGGTTCTCGCCCGGTAGCGCGGACCGGGTCGTCACCGAGACGGGCCGGCGAGGCTTCGTCAAGGCGGTCAGTGGCGCGCGGAACCAGGTCGCGTTCGAGCTCCATCGGCGGGAGCTGAAGGTCATGAGCGGAATGCCCGCTGTGGTTCGGGCGCCGCGTCTTGTCGGGTCCCATGTCGAGAACGACTGGGTGGCACTGATCCTCGAAGACGTGGCGGGACGGCATCCGGGAGAAGCCCTGGACGGTTCGGATGTCGGTGCAGTCCTCGACGCCCTTGGAGCGCTTCCGATGATTCGTGGAACTCGCCTGCGCGAGTTGCCCGAGGCCACGGTCGAAGTGGCCGCATACGCAGTCGGCTGGTCGGAAATTGTCGCGGACGGAGCGGTGGCGGACCTTCCCGAGTGGGTTTGCGACAACCTGGAGAGGCTTCGGGTCGCTGCAAACCATGCGGGATCAGTAGTCGCCGGAGACCATCTCGTGCACCTGGACTGCCGGGCCGACAACGTGCTTATTGACGGCTCCGGGCTGGTCTGGATCATCGATTGGCCCGCGGCGGGCATCGGCGCAAACTGGTTCGACGGGCTCACCTACTTACTCGATGCACGCTTTCGCGGCGAGACGATCGACGCCGACGGGATCCTTGGAGAGCACGCGTTGTTCGCCGGAGTTCCGGCATCCAGCATCGACGCGGCACTCGCCGGTATTACGGGCACGTTGTTCAACCGAGCGCGCCACCCGGCACCACCGAACATGCCGACAATCCGAGAATTCCAGCTCGGCCAAGCGCTCGTGGGTGCGGAATGGTTACGCGAGCGCTGGGGCGCCTAGCCATTCACGGGCGGCGATTGAAGCCAGCTGCCACCAGCGGCTAAGCCTGGACGGCGGCGGATGTCGGCCGCGCATAGTGGGCAACGCTGTAGTGCGCCCCGTTCTCGAAAAGCATGGTCAGCGCTTCGACATAGGCCGAGACGAAGCGCTCGTTTTGAGCCAGATCCCCGAAGAGTTTGGTGTTTTCGATGAAGGCCGTCGGATGCTGCCTCTGGCTCTTGGCGAGAGGCACGAGCTCGTCTTTCAACCTGTCGACGATCGTGATCGGCTGACCCTGCTCGTCTTCTGCCTCGTCGTATCGAGCCCAGCTTGCGACGATGGCGGCCGAACGGGCGATCGGGCCTCCGGTCTGGAGTTGGGATCGAATGACGGGGAGGAGCCACTTGGGGATCCTGTCGCTGGATTCCGCGCACAGGCGCGCAAGAGTGTCCCGCACCTCAGGGTTTGAGAACCGCTCAATCAGCGTCCTCTTGTAGTCGTCCAGATCGATGCCTGGCACCGGCGAGAGCGTTGGCGTGGCCTCGTCGTTCATGTACCCCATCAGGAACGCGGCAATGTCAGGGTCGCTACTCGCCTCGTGCGCATACCGGTACCCACTGAGGAAGCCGAAATAGCAGAGGCCCTGATGACTGGCGTTAAGCAGCCGTAACTTCATGAGTTCGTACGGCTCGACGTCGTCGACGACCTGGACCTGCGCGTTCTCGTAGGGGGGCCGTCCGAGTGGGAAGTCTTCCTCGAGCACCCATTGAAAGAAGGGTTCTGCGACGACCGGCCACTGGTCGTCGATACCGAATCGGTCGCGGACTTCTGTCCGGTCATCATCAGAAGTAACGGGGGTGATCCTGTCCACCATCGAGTTGGGAAAGTGGACGTTGGCGTCCATCCATCCGGCGAGCTCAGGGTCGACCAGTCGGGCGAACGCGGTGAACATGGTGCGAGCGACGTGTCCGTTGCCTTGAATGTTGTCGCAGGACATGACGGTGAAAGGGTCGATGCCCCGTTCCCTTCGTCTGGCGAGGGCTTCGACAACGAAACCGAACACGGTGGTCGGTACAGCGCCTGGCACAATATCGTGTTGCACGGTCGGGTTGCTTTCGTCGAACGCCCCTGTGACCTGGTCGAAGTTGTACCCGCCCTCTGTGATGGTGAGCGAGACAATTCGTACCTCGGGCGAAGCCATCTTCTCCAGCACGGCTTCTGGGTCATCGACGGCGAGCAGGTACTCGACGATGCTTCCAATGACCCGTGCCTCGTGTTGACCATTGGGATGTTTGAGGACGAGGGTGTAAAGACCGTCCTGGCGGTCCAAGACCTCTTTCATATGACGGTCCTGCTCCAGGACGCCAACGCCACAGATTCCCCAGTTCAGCGCCTCGCCTGATGCGAGCAGGTCGTCGATCACTACGGCCTGGTGGGCCCGGTGGAATCCTCCGACCCCGAAGTGCACAATTCCGGCTGTCACTGCGGCGCGATCGTAGGACGGGACAGCAACCTGACCCGCGGCACCGATCGCGGCAATGGTGGTGTTATCGAGGGTGGCCGGTGCCTCGCTTGCGATGGTCTTTTCACTCATTGTGATGTCCTCCCTGACTGATTGTGACGAATTGGCACTACTTGACCGCACCGAGCGACAGGCCCTGAACCAACTTGTCCTGGGCGGCGAACCCTGCGACGAGCACGGGGAATGAGACCGCAACTGCTGCCGCGCATACTTTCGCGAGGAAGAGTCCCTGGCTCGTGACGAAGCTCGTGAGGAAGACGGGGGCTGTAATCGCCTGGGTACTTGTCAGCACACTGGCGAACAACAGCTCGTTCCAGCTGAAGATGAAACAGATCAGCGAGGTTGCGGCGATTCCGGGACCGGAGATCGGGATAATGATGCGTCGGAAAATCGTCAGGAGACTCGCGCCGTCGATGGACGCCGCTTCGAGGATTTCGATGGGGATCTCGCTGAGGAATGATCGCATCATCCACACGGCGATGGGCAGATTCATGGATGTGTAAAGGATCACGAGCAGGACGATGCTGTCAAGAAGCCCCGTCGCCTTCGCGATCAGGTAGATCGGCAGGAGCCCGGCGACCATGGGAAGCATCTTCGTGGTGAGGAAGAAGAACATCACGTCTGACCACTTGCGAACGGGTCGGATAGACAGTGCGTACGCGGCGGGGATGGACAGCGCAAGAACCAGCAGAGTCGAGATGATGCTGGCCTGTGCCGAGTTGATGAGAGCGGGCCAAGGGCTTGCGCCCGTGCTTGCTCCAAAGAAGTTCGCATAGCCGTCGAGGGTCAACGGTGCGAACAATGATGGAGGGTTCGTGGCCGCCGAGGTTTCGCTGTGAAAGGAGGTCAGGATCATCCACAGCACGGGAGCAACGAAGATGAGGCCGATAACCCAGGCGAGGAGCCCGAACAGCATCCCGCGCTTCGACCTCCGCGAGCGACGCATATTGCCGACCGCGCGACCGTTGTTGACCCCGGTGGTCCTGGTTAGTACGGTGCTCATCGGTTTTCCTCTTTCAGGAGGGTGGAGACGGTTCGAAGCGCAAAGGTCGCGATGAGAATCGAGCCGATCACCACAATCACGCCAGCGGCACTGGCCGCTCCGTAGTCATGCGCTTGGAAGAATTGTTGGTAGATCGTGTAGGGCAGATTCGCGGTTCCGAGACCGCCGGACGTGATGGTGAATACCGCGTCGAAGTTCTGCACGACGTAGATCGAGCCGAGCAGTGCAGCGAGCTCAATGTAGCGGCGCATATGTGGAAGCGTCATGTAACGGAACGTCTGCCACGCACTCGCTCCGTCCATCTGCGCGGCCTCGACTACGTCGAGCGGCCGACTTTGGAGCCCCGCCAGCAGGATCAACATCATGAAAGGAGTCCATTGCCAGATGAGTGCCGTCTCGA
The DNA here is from genome assembly GCA_025464895.1 of Microbacteriaceae bacterium. Classification (GTDB taxonomy): domain Bacteria; phylum Actinomycetota; class Actinomycetes; order Actinomycetales; family Microbacteriaceae; genus Parafrigoribacterium_A. Next base: position 5,329 of record JAODMG010000016.1, read on the forward strand.
CCGAGATGAGCGGCTGGTTGCTGATCCAGTCCGGCTGCGGCGCTGTGAGATGAAACAGGCCGAACGCCCAGTTCAAAACGCCGTTGAAGAGTCCGTATTCAGGGTTGAAAAGCGCGTGCTTCCACAGAAGTGCCGCAGCCACCGGAACGATGAGGAACGGCGCGATCATGATCGTCCGAACAAAGCCTCTGCCAAAGAATTTCCTGTCGAGCAGGAGTGCGATGACCAGTCCGAGGATGGCGCTGACCACGACAACCACGACCGTCAGGATGATCGTGGTGACGACCGACGTGCGCATGGTCTGGTCGGTGAAGACGTTCACATAGTTGGAGAAGCCGCCGAACTTTACGTTGTTGGGGTAGAGCGAATTCCAGCTGATGAACGAAATGATCACCGTAAAGACGAACGGCAATTGAGTCACCAGGATCAGGAAGATCAGTGCCGGCAGAAGCGGCGCTCTTCTCACCCAGCCTGAGGCCCTCTGGAGCGCTTTGGAGTTCTTCCGTGGTGCGGCTCCTCTGTTCGGGATGCTGCTTTGTGACTGGGCTACTGTGCTCATATTCGGTTTCCCTGCTCGGTCAGTGGTGGCAGCGGGTAGATTTCCCGCTGCCACCGGTCAGAAGAGCTACTACTTGTACTTGTCGCCGACCTTTTGAGCCAACGCCTGACCCTTCGCCAACGCCTGGGCCACGGTTTCCTGGCCAGCGATCGCGCTGCTCACGTCCTGCGAGACCTGGGTCGCCATATCCGCGAACTCCGGGATCGCAACAAACTGGATACCGGGAGCGGGACGAGGCTGAACTCCGGGGTTTGCCGGGTCGACGCTGTTGATGGCGGTCTCGGTCTGCTTGTAGAACGCTGCCGCTGACTTCTGGTACGCGGGGTTGTTGAACGTCGAGGTTCGCTTGTCGGCCGGAACGCGTGACCAACCCAGGGTCGTGCCCACGAGGTTCTCGTACTGTTTGCTTGACGCCCACTCGATGAACTTCTGAGCGGCCGTCTGGTTCTTGCCGGCCTTCTGGATCGCAAACGCCCAGGTGTAGAGCCAGCCGGAATTGGCCGTCTTTACCACCGGGGCGGCAACATAGCCGAGCTTGCCCGCTACCGGGGAGCCCGCCGCCTCAAGGGAGCCTGCCGCGGCAGTGGAGTCGTACCACATTGCGACTTTGCCCTGCTGCAGGTCGTTGAGGCATTCGGTGTATCCGGATTGGGCCGCGCCACTCTCGCCGTGGGCCTTGATGAGGTTCACGTAGAAGTTCGTCGCGTCCTCGAAGGCGGGTGAGTTGACACCGGCGGTCCAGTCCTTGTTGAACCAGGTTCCACCGAAGGTGTTGACCACGGTAGTCAGCGGCGCGAAGAGCTGGCCCCACCCCGGCTGTCCACGTAGACAGATGCCCTTCATGCCCGGAACCACTCCGTCGACCTTTGCGGCGAGATCCGCGACCTGTTGCCAGGTGGGGTTCGACGGCATCGTCAGGCCGGCCTTCGCGAACACGTCCGTTCGGTACATCAGGAAGGATGACTCGCCATAGAACGGTTCGGCGTAGATCTTGCCGCCCGATGTGAGGGACTTTGTCATTGCGGGGAGAATGTCCGCCTGGTCGAATGTCTTGTCCGCGGCGACATTGTCGCTGAGGGATGTGAGCCATCCGTTCTTTGCGTATGAAGGAACCTCATAGTTGCTGAGGGTTGCCACGTCGTACTGCCCCGCCTGGCTAGAGAACTCCTGGCTCGCCTTCGCGCGCAGATCGTTCTCGGGGAGCAGGGTGAAATTGACTTTGATGCCGGTCTGCTTGGTGAAGTTCGCCGCTGTCAACTTTTGAAGATCGACCATTTGCGGGTTGTTCACCATGAGAACGTTCACGACCTTGTTCGCCGCGGATGAGCTTCCCCCAGCAGCGCAGCCGCTCAACGCGATCGCAGCGGCCACGACCATCGACGCGCCAGCTACGAGCCTCTTCGCTCTGCTGTTTTTCAACATGTGTTCCTCCAACTTGGATTTTTCTTGGGATGTGATGCCGGGGTGATGCGGGCAAGGCTCCGTCAGGTGGCTACGCTTCCGCAGAGCCGGAAGCGAGCGGGATTCGTCCGCGTTGAGTTCCGTCTCGTGTCAATCGTCGGCCGCGGGCCCGACGCCGAAGGGGCGTCGAGCCTGAACAAGAAGTGTGATCTTGCCGACCGTGCGTCATTGCATCCTTACTCAAATGAGAGCTTGACATCAGATGTGAAAAGGATAAGCACAGGCGACTCATATGTTCAAGTCCATTCATTTGAGAATTAGACGGGAAATGGGCGAAGATAGGGCATGCCAGTCGAAAAACATCCCGCACAGCATCCGGGTCGTCGCGCGTTCGATCGCGCCAATCAGATTCGGCTCGCGGACGTTGCGCGCGCCTACTACATCGACGGGCGTTCCAAGGTGGAGATCGCGGGCGATCTGTCGCTCAGCCGGTTTCAAGTAGCGAAGATGCTGGACGACGCGCGTCGCCTTGGCGTTGTCTCCATCGAGATTCGGGACCCACGCAATCGGCTGTCCGGACTCGATGAAGAACTGGGCTCACTTCTGGGCCTGCAGGTCCAGGTCGTCCAGGTGACAGACCGCGGTGACCGCGATAACTCCGAGCGCGTGGGAATTGCCGTCATGGACCTGATCAAGGGATTGGTCAAGCCTGAGATGACGGTCGGGATCTCATGGTCAAGGGCCCTCGACTCCGCAGCCCGTTTCGTTCCGGACCTGCCCGCCTGCAACATCGTGCAATTGGCCGGTGCTTTAGGCGGATATGGTCCTGGCCTCATTCCTCGGATGATGGCTCATTTCGCTGAGAACCCGGCCATTCACACCTATCCGATCTCCGCCCCACTCGTGGTCGATGAGCCGGCCACCGCACGCGATCTGATGCGCCAGCCAGAGATCGCAGAGGCCCTTTCGATGGCGGATCGGCTGGATCTGGCAGTCGTGGCGATCGGTGCGTGGAAAGAGGACGAATCGACGGTCTGGGAGAAGGTTTCTAGTCGCGATCGGGATGCGGGTGCCGCGGCAGGCGCTGTGGCTGAGATCTCCGGACGACTCGTCGGTTCTGACGGAACCGCGGTGCACACTGATCTGGATGCGAGAACGATCGGAGTCACGCTAGACCAGCTCGCCGCCGCAACCGAGGTCATCGCTGTCGCGCGCGGGGCAGGACGACTGGAGGCAGTACAAGCGGCGATCAAGGCCGAGCTCATCACCGTCCTCGTGTTGGATAGCCCGCTCGCGGTGGCCCTGCTTGAGAGCATGAAGCCCCGAGTAACGCACGGATAGCCGCGCCGCGCGTTGCCGGAAGGTAAACGACTGGTGAACTCTGTCACCCGTTCGAGGGTCAGGCGAATCGTGGTGGTTTACTTTCACGAATGGAAGTTACCAGGAGAAATTTTCTGGCGGCCGTCGGTGCCGCTGCCTCCACACTGACCGCGGTCAACACTTCGGGTTCAGTTCATACGGCGAACAGCGCTCTGCCACCGCCCAGCAGCTCCGGAATCGACCACATCATCGTGGTGATGATGGAGAATCGTTCCTTCGATCACTTCGTGGGCTGGATGCCGAATGCCGACGGTAAGCAATCCGGGTTGACCTACGTCGACCGCTACGGTGCACGGCACTCGACCTACCGCCTGACCGATTTCCAGGGATGTGGACACCCGGATCCGGATCACTCCTATGAGGGCGGCCGCATCGAGTTCAACAACGGCAAGAACGATGGGTGGCTGCGCGCGGGGGACAACGACAGCTTCGCGGTCGGATACTACGACTCTTCCGACCTGGGCTTCTGGGGGCAGGCCGGCCCTGACTGGACCGTGTGTGATCGGTACTTCGCCGCGACAATGGCGGAGACCTACCCGAATCGGCTGTATCAGCACTCCGCCGCAACCGACCGCATGCACAACTCGAGCGTGACCAGCACTCTCCCCACCATCTGGGACCGCCTCGCCGTGGCGGGAGTTGAGGGCAAGTACTATTTCAGCGACATCCCGTTCACGGCGCTATGGGGCACGAAATACCTGAGTACGTCACACCACTACTCGGAATTCCTGGCCGACTGCGCAACGGGAAGCCTTCCCGAGGTTTCGTTCGTCGACCCGCGATTCGAAGACGAAAGCTCGGGAACCTCTGGCGATGACCACCCGCATGCGGATGTGCGGTCGGGTGAGTTGTTCCTCGCGGAGATCTACAACGCGGTGACGACCAGCCCGACATGGGCCAGAACGATGCTGGTAATCAACTACGACGAATGGGGTGGCTTCTACGACCACGTCGCTCCGGCAACGGCGGCCGACACGAACCCCGGGACGGCCTTGCGCGGATTCCGGGTGCCGTCCGTCGTGATCTCGCCGCACGCACGCCGCCAGTACGTCTCGCACGACGTCTACGATCACACCTCTGTGTTGAAGGCGATCGAGTGGCGCTGGGACCTCCCGCCACTGACGCCACGGGATCAGGCCGCGCGCAACATTGCCGAAGTGCTCGATTTCAGCACCGCGCCGAATCTCGCGGCGCCCCACTACCAGGTCGCGCCGTTCGTGGCCGGAGCCCCCTGTTCCCCCGTGGGGACACCGTCTGTCGAGGAGTGGTCGGGGCTCAAGCAGAAAGCACTCGATAGCGGATGGAGCCTGCCATGACCTTGACAACCCCTCGGAATCCTTCGGCACATAACCGTCGGGCGTTGCGTCGCATCAGTGCGGGCGCCCTCGCGCTGCTGGGCGCTGCGGCTCTCGTGTATGGCATCAACGAGACCTCGTCGGTCGCGAACGCGCGCACAGCCACGGCGGCTGCAGGTTCCCTGCCGGCTGTACAGCACGTGTTCGTAATCAACCTCGAGAACAAGGGCTACGACGAAACCTGGGGACCCGCATCCCTTGCCCCCTATCTCGCGACGACGTTGCGCAGCCAGGGCGTGCTCCTTAACCAGTACTTCGGCACCGCTCACAACTCTCAACCCAACTATGTTGCCCAGATCTCTGGACAGGGTCCCAACCCCCAGATGCAGGCCGATTGCCAGAACTACTCGCCGTTCGTCGGGACGGGAACGGCAGCTCCCGGCCAGGCGGTGGGGGACGGATGCGTGTTCCCGGCATCGGTGCCGACGATCGCCAGCCAGCTCACCTCAGTCGGGAAGAGCTGGAAGGGGTACATGGAAGACATGGGCACGGCGTGCCGTCATCCAGCCATTGGGTCCGTCGACGATACGCAGAAGGCAAAGGTCGGCGACCAATACGCGGCCCGCCACAACCCATTCGTGTACTTTGCCGGTATCACTGGCTCTCCAGACTGTGCCACGAACGATGTTGACCTGAGTGCATTGAAAACCGATCTGGCCTCGATTCGCACGACGGCAAATCTCTCAATGATCACCCCCAACCTGTGCCATGACGGACACGATTCGCCGTGCGTGGATGGCCAGCCCGGAGGGCTCGTAAGCGTCGATGCCTGGCTCAAGGCGTGGGTGCCGAGCATCACGTCGTCGCCGGCGTTCAAGAAGGACGGTGTCCTGATCATCACCTTCGACGAATCCGACAGCCCACAATCGGATTCCAGTGCCTGTTGCGGCGAGGGACCTGGACCCAACTCGGCCCTGCCGGGCATCGCCGGACTCGGGGGAGGTCGCGTCGGTGCCCTCGTGCTCTCGCCGTTCGTCAAGGGTGACACGTGGTCGACGACTCCGTACAACCATTACAGCCTTCTCGCCAGCATCGAAGACACGTTCCATCTTCCGTACCTCGGCTACGCCGGGACGCCCGGCCTCAACCGTTTTGGGCTCGACGTGTACAACGCGGGACTTTGACGCATGCCGCGGCGGCCGAGCGTACGCTCGGCCGCCGGGACCTCTCAGGATGCTGGGTGAGTGAACGGTATGCGCTCGAACGACAGCACCGACGCACTTCCCTTGGGGTTCGCGGTGACCTTGAGCCAGTCCTGCGCGTTCGACGACCCGTCGACCGTCACGCGGGTGAGGTTCGCGGCCGCCGTGTTCTGGCCGTAGAACGACAGCCATGAGGAGCCGGCAGCGAGCGGGTGGTCTTCGTTGAAGACGTGGCTGTCGCCGTTGATGAGGTACACCGGGCCGCCGAAGGCGTTGGACTGTTGGATGAGCGAATTGACGAGCGGGGTGTACGCCGCGTAGTCGGCCTGTGCGGGGTTGGCCACCGTCGGGTCGAACATATCGGCCTGGGTCATGATCACGACCGCTCGGTCGCCGCGTGCCTTAGCCTGGCTGAACGTCTCAGTCAGCTTCTGGATGTCGGCCTTCGTGCGTGCATCGACCTCGGTGACCTGTGCGGCAGTTGGTGCCGTCTGCCCTAGCCCAGACCACGGCAGCATCGAGTTGTCACTGCCAGGAATGTTGAGCGCGGCAAAAGAGACTCCGTGTTCGCGGAAGCTCACGTTCTCCGGGTAGCCCTGCGCAACCTGCGAGTCGACCTTCATGGGGCGTCCCAGGGTCGTTCCCGGCTTAGGGAAGAAGATGTCGCGCACGGTGGTGAGTCGTTCCAGCGGGTTGTACGCCCCGTTGTTGGGACGGTGGCAATCTGTCCACTCGTTGTCTCCCGGAGTGTAGACGAGCGGGAGGGTGAAGGCGTTGAAGTCGCTCCGGATGCTGTTGAAGTAGTCGGTGGTGCATAGCGACGACCCGTTCTTGATGTCGCCAACGTGGCCGACGAACGAGAGCTCCTTGTGCGCGTTGAGATCCTGGATGTACGACGGGAAAGCAGCGATCTCGGCAGCTCCATATGGGACGTCGCCGATCATGCCGAAGCTGAAACCGCTGTTGTCGCCTGCGGACTGGGCCGAGACCGTTGCCTTGCCGACCTGCCCGGGCCCGGACATGCTTGACGCCATTGCGGGCGAAGCGAGTGCGGCTGACAGCAGCAGAGCAGCGCCTGCGGCCACGTACGTGATTCGTGCCATTGAGAGCATTCCATCCTCCTTGAGTGGGTATTCCGACGTGCCGAGGCTATGAGGGCCGTCTGTCATCAGGGCGTCGCGAGGGTGAACGTTCCGTAACGACCCGGCCTGACGACCCGGCTTGACGATCCGGCCCGAGGATTAGGGCGGATGATCGGGGCTGATGACGCTTGGCGCGGTGAATCCTCATGTTCGCATGTTCGAACATTCCCCACGGGGGTTCGGACGTTTCCCGGTCCGTCTGCCCTTCGTTCATCGTGTCATTGAACCCGCGAGTGGGGGACAAGAGTCCTCACCATCGACGAAAGACAAACTCCGTGACACTACGAACCAAATCGACCGTGGCCCTGGCCGTGGCCGCCCTCGCGTCGATCGCGCTGGCCGGGTGTGCTCGTTTATGCCGCGTCGCGGCGCGCGACCTAGGGGAGAATGTGCGACCGGCTGGGACACAGTGTGGCGACGCATATATTTCGTCAAAAGTTGCGAAATGTAAACAATGTGTGAAGTGTGGGGCCTGGCGCGGATTTACTCGATTCGCCGGTCGCGCGCTCCATAGGATGCGTCCATGACAAAAGCACCCGAAGCGATCAGTCCGACTATTGGAACTGTCACCCACGTGACAAGCGTCGAAAGCGGCGGAATCGAAGCGATTCCACTGGAGAGACGGCACGGATCCGCGTGGCAACTCTTTGCTACCTGGACCGCACCGAACCTTGAGTTCGCCACTGTTTTCGTCGGTGCCATCGCGGTCGCCTTCTTCGGTCTGGGCTTCTGGCAAGCCATGGCAGCACTTGCGCTTGGCACGGCGTTCGGCGCGGCAACGCAGGGCATCCTCTCCACCTGGGGTCCGCGTGAAGGGCTCGCGCAGTTCGTGATCAGCCGCACCGCGTTCGGCAACCGTGGCAACATCCTGCCGGCTGCGATCAACACTGCGATGGCTGGCCTCGGCTGGTTCGCCGTCAACTCGGTGAGCGGTGCCTTCGCCCTCGCCACGCTCACGGGAATGCCGACCCCGCTCGCACTGCTCATCGTCGTGGTCATCGAGGTCGGCGTTGCGTTCATCGGCCATGACCTCGTTCAGAGCTTCGAGCGGTATGCGACCTACATTCTTGGCGCGATCTTCATTGTCGCCACGATCACGGTGTTCCTCCACGCCAACATCGGTGCACCCGTAAAAGGCGGCGGATTCAGCTTCGCCGGCTTCACGTTGACGGCGGCCGCCGCATTTGGCTACGCCTCGGGCTGGAACCCGTTTGCATCCGACTACAGCCGCTACCTCGCTCCAGCCACGAGTCGCCGCACGATCGGATGGGCCGCCGGCCTCGGCAACTTCATTTCGTGCATCGTGCTGATGGCAGCCGGCGCTGCAGCCGCGACCATCGCGGGCTTCAACCCGGCAGACCCCACGAACTCCTTCACCTCCAGCATGCCCGTCGTCATCCGTGACCTCACCCTCATCGCGATCACGGTCGGCGCCATCGCCGCCAACGCCATCAACATCTATTCCGGCGCCATGTCATTCCTCGCGGCCGGAATCAAGATTCCGTTCACGCTGCGCAGGGCGATCGTGGCGGTCGGATTCGGCGTCCTCGGATTCTTCGTCGCCTTGGCCGCCCTCGGCTCCTTTGGTGCAAGTTACGAGAACTTCCTTCTCGTGATTGCATACTGGACCGCGCCATGGCTGGGCGTCGTGCTTACCGACCGTCTGTTGCGCCGCGGCACGGAGATCGCGAGCTTGGTTCCCGAACACGCAAAGTACCGCAATGCTGCCGGAGGTATCGCATTCGTCGCGGCCACCGTCATCTCAATCTGGCTCTTCTCCAACCAGGTGTTCTACACCGGGCTTATTGCAAAGGCAACGCCGATCGGGGACTTCACCCCCCTCGTCGGTTTCCTGCTGGCCGGTGGCCTGTATTGGGTGCTCTTCAAGGCCCTCAAGCCCAAGCTCGGCGGACCACTCAGCGAGACTCCTGCCCTTGTGGTCGGTGTTGACGCCGCGGACGTCGTGGCGTGAGCGACGAGAGCATCTACGCGACCGACGCTGAGAAGCTCGCGGTCGCGGCTGCAGAGGCACGCCTCGGCGCGGAGGAGGGCGGCATCCCGATTGGGGCTGCGCTCTTCTCCGCCGACGGACGGCTGCTCGGCAGCGGGCACAACCGGCGGGTGCAGGATGGTGATGCCGCAATGCACGCGGAGACGAATGCCTTCCACAATGCAGGTCGGCAGCGCAGCTACCGCGACACGGTCATGGTCACGACGCTATCTCCCTGTTGGTACTGCTCGGGACTCGTGCGACAGTTCGGCATCGGTCGAGTCGTTGTCGGTGACGATCTGAGCTTCTTGGGCGGGCAGGATTGGCTGGCGGAGAACGGCGTCGAGGTGACGGTACTGAACGAGCCAGCGCTGATCGAGCTGATGGGCGAGTTCATCCATGCACACCCTGCGCTGTGGAACGAGGACATCGGGGAAGGCTAAGCCCCAAGCAAGGCGTTCCCCTGTACTGAAGATTAGGCAAACAGCCCCAAGGAAAGGCACTACCCCCATGTCAAGCGCCGACGCATTGCTCTCCGACGACGATCTCCGTTACCTGCTCGCTTCGATCGACGTTGCAGCGCGGGCCCGCGCAAAGGGCAACCACCCCTTCGGCGCACTGCTCGTCACCGAGGACGGCGTCGTCCTTGAGGGGGAGAACACGGTGATCACCGAGAAGGACCCAACCGGGCACGCGGAGACCAACATTGTGCGCATCGCCGGGCGTGAGCTCACCGAGGCACAGCTGGCGGGCAGCACCATGTACGCCAGCACCGAGCCATGCGCCATGTGCGCCGGTGCCACGTACTGGTCGGGCATCGGGCGGCTGGTGTTCGCGCTGGCAGGCACCGATCTTGCCGCCATCGTGCCAGCCGATTCCGCAGACCAGACCATAAAGATGCCATCGAGGGAAGTCCTGGCCCGCGGACAGCGGCCGGTCGAGGTTGTCGGACCGGTTGCGCTGCAGGAAGCCAGGGACGTACACGCTGACTTTTGGCACTGAGGCCGCCGACCTGACGCAATGCGTTGTTTCGATGTCGTCCTGGTCCTCCTGGCACTGACACTGACCAGATGCGCCGCCGCTACCTCGCTCGCTGATTACGCGCCTCTCCGCGCGAAGGGGGAGGGCCAGCCCGGCATCGTCCGCTGGCACGAAGGTGCCTGTAAGCCAGGCCGACCTACACTGGCGCAATGCGTCGTCTCTGGGCCGTCCTCACCCTCCTCACGGTTGCAGTGACCCTGGCGCTGACCGGATGCGCGAGCACAACACCGCCACCCGTGACAGCAACGCCGACCTCGGTCAGGGTGCCGGCCAGCGCGACCGTCACGAAAGTCCTGGTGTTCGTCGAGGAGAATCATTCGCTCGCCGAGATGAAGGCCGGCATGCCCTACACCTTCGGGCTGGCGACGCAGTTCGGTTATGCGACGCACTACACCGCGATCGGACATCCGTCGCTGCCGAACTATGTCGCCATCACGGGCGGCAAGACCTATGGGATCATCGACGACAGCAGCCCTGCCGTTCACAGCATCGGTGGCGCATCGGTCTTCGGCCAGGCGATCGCGGCGGGCAAGACGGCCGAGGTCTACGCGGACGGGATGCCGTCCAACTGTGCGACGACGGATGGTGGCACCGATTACGCGGTCAAGCACAACCCGTGGGCGTATTACACGACGGAGCGGGCCGAGTGCCAGAAGCATGACGTGCCGATCACCCAGCTCGCCAGCGCGATCACGAAGGGGCAACTGCCGAATGTGGGGATGGTCGTTCCGAACCTGTGCAACGACGCCCACAATTGTCCTCTCGGCACCGCGGATGCCTGGTTCAAGGGCTGGATGAGCAAGATCGTCGCCGGTCCGGACTGGAAGTCCGGACACCTCGCGATCGTGCTCACTGGGGACGAGGACGACAAGACGGCGAGCAATACGGTGCTCACCGTGGTCATCCATCCGAGCCAGAAAGCACACATGGTCGCCACGCCGCTGACGCACTACTCGCTGACCGGGCTCTACGAGGACGTCGCCGGGGTTCCGTACCTGTTCAAGGCCGCATCCGCGCCATCGATGGCCAGGGCGTTCGGGCTGCCGGTGCAAGGCAGCTCCGGATAGCGGCCGGCCAAACCCAGCGAGTTCCCAGTGCTTTTATAGGATGATTTGGCCGCGGACCATCGCGGGCTTTCGGCGTGCAGGGCCACCGCACGAACCGCCACCGCCAGAGCAAGGAAATGTGATGCCCTCTCTTCCCATGATTGCTGGCGACGCCGGCATTCCCGCCGTGCAGGAAATCAACATCGCGATCATCAGCACCGGCGGCACCTTCGGGATGGAGACATCCGAGAGGGGGCTGCGGCCGGCGCCGGTGGCCGAGCGGATCGACGCGCTCCTGCGGTCGCCGGCGATTCCCGGGCTTGCGTACACGGTCACCGAGCTCGCGCCGCAGATCGACAGCGCGAACGCGACGCCGTTGGCCTGGCAGCAGATCGTTGACGCGATCGACGAACGGTATGAAGACTTCGACGGTTTCGTGATCGTGCATGGTACGGACACGATGGCGTATTCGGCCGCCGCCGTGGCGTTCGCCTTCTCCGATCGGCACAAGCCGATCGTGTTCACCGGCGCCCAGCGGCCCCTGTCGTCGGGGGACTCGGATGGCCCGCTCAACCTGATCGGCGCAATCGAGCACTTGATGCTCACCCGACCACAAACCGCCGACATCTACTTCGGCGGCGTCGCCATGAATGGAACCCGAGCGGTCAAGTACTCGACCACGGCGGACCGGGCGTTCATTTCCGCGACAACAGCGCAGGCGGAATCGAGCGCCGCGATCAGCGCCGCGGAGCCCGCTGCCATCCGGTCCATCCCGCCATTCGGCCGCTATTCGGACGTCGAGATCCCGGTGATCCGGGTGTACCCGGGAATCAGTGCCCGTACGATGTCCGCGATGCTCGGCGATCTGCCCGCCGCGGTGCTGGAGTGCTACGGCTACGGCAACATGCCCGCCGCCACCCCGGGGCTGCTCGACGCGATCGCGGCAGCGTCAGGCCGCGGCCAGGTCATCGTCGCGGTGTCGCAGTGCGTCGACGGCAGGATTACGCTCGGCAGATCCGAGGTCAGTACCGGGCTCGTGGAAGCGGGGGTCGTCGACGGGGTGGACCTGACCACCGAGGCGGCGCTGGCGAAGCTTCACTACCTGTTCGGATGCGGGCTTTCGGCGCCGGCAGTACGCGAACTGGTGGTCGTCGGGCTGGCGGGGGAGTTGACGGCCCGAGTTTGACCACCGAGGGATGACCGGACGGCGGCAGACCCGCTACATCCGCTGCTCTCGAGACACGCCACCACCCAGTACGGGTGGTGGCGTATTTTCTTGGACTCACCTCTTCCCTCGAGCCGTAACAGTGTTGTAACGTGCCGTTGGCGCTACTGAAATACCTCTGATATATCAAAGAAGATACGATGACTGCACCTTGGTCCAAACCTAAGGAGTGAGCAAGACATGGCACCAGCAACCACAACGCTCGACGCGCCGAGTGCGCCTCACCGCCTCAAAGGCGGCATCCTCACCATCCCGAATGCGGTCGCCCTATCGGCGGCCGCGATGGCACCCGTTCTCGCGATCGTGCTGAACGCGCCGGCGGCGGCAGGTGCCGCAGGGGCCGCCCTGCCGCTGTCGTTCCTGATCGCATTCATCGCCTGTGCCCTGGTCGGCAACACGGTCGTGCAGTTCGCGCGCAAACTGCCATCGGCCGGATCGTTCTACACTTTCAACTCGAAGGGTTTGGGGCCGGCCGCCGGCTTCTTCACCGGCTGGCTGTTCTGGATCGGGTACGCCATTCTCGCTCCGGGCCTGATGACGGCGTTCGGCGCATTCGTGCACGACTACGTTCTGTCGACCTTCCACTCGGATGTGCCGTGGTGGTTGTTCAGCCTCGGTGCGATGGCGATCGTGTTCGGCCTGTCGGTGCGCAGCATCAAGGCGTCGGTCAACATCGACCTCGCCCTGTTGGTGATCGAGGTCGTGGTCTTCCTGATCCTCGGCGTTGTGGCGATTTCGACGGCAGGTAGCGGCAACACCCCGGCGGTCTTCCTGGTCAGCTCCTCTCCGACCGGGTTCTCCGGAGTCGGGCTCGGAGTTGTGTTCGGCATCCTGTCCTTCATCGGTTTCGACGCGGCGGCAACCCTCGGAGAGGAGACCCGAAACCCCAAGCGCAGCATTCCGCTCGCCGTCATCGGTGCCCTCTCCGCCGTCGGCATCTTCTACGTGCTGCTCATGTACGCACTCACGGCCGGCTACCGGCTGAACGACCCTGCGCAGATGGCCGCGTTCCTGAAAGACGCGAACCCGTTCGTCACCCTCGCCCAGAACGTGACGCCGTGGCTCGTCCAGCCGATCGAGCTGGCGGCGATCGCCGGGATCTTCAGCTGCTTCCTCGCGATCCACAACACCACGGTGCGCGTCATGTTCTCGATGGGTCGTGACCAGATTCTTCCGAAGTCGCTGGGTCGCCTTCACGCCAAGTGGTATTCGCCGCTGCGCGCGATCATCGTCCAGACGATCTTCACGATCGCGGTCGGCCTCGGTGTCGGCCTCTGGATCGGTCCTGGCGCGACCGGCGCGTACGGTTTCACCGGAACCATCGGCACCGTCGCCATCGTGATCGTCTACATCATGGCGAACATCGCACTCATCAGGTACTTCTGGCGCTCGAAAGAACGGAAGATTCTCACCCACGTGATCATCCCGGCGCTCGGTGTGCTCGCTCTGGCGTACCCGCTGTACGTCGTCGGTAACTTCAGCCAGTCCTACCCGTACAACCTGGTTCCCATCGTCGTGCTCGCCTGGATCGCCATCGGGGTCGGGCTCTACCTGTACTACCGGGCGAAGTCGCCGGAGAAGATCGCCGCACTCGGCGCGTTCGTCACGGAGGACGACCTCCCGGAAGACGAGCAGAACGCCGCGCTTTTGACCGCCAGGGCGGCATCGGTGCAGCATCCGACGATCGCAGAAGAGGTCGCCGAACATCCTGTTCTCACAAAGGAATAGTCGGTGATCGGGATGAACCGGAACGAGTCGAGCGGAGTGGCCCAGTGATCACGATCGATGGCAAACAGGTCTTCACCGACCTCGCAGAGCTGGTCGATCCGGCGCACACCGCGCTTCTCCTCGTGGACATGCAGCACGACTTCATCGAGCCGGACGGCCTGTTCGGCCGGATGGGGATCGACCTGTCCATGTACGAGCAGTCCCGTCCCCGCCTGGCCGCGCTGCTGGCCGATGCGAGGGAGAGCGGCGCGCTGGTTATCCACATCCAGAACACTGCGCTACCGAATCGGATGAGCGATTCGCCCGCGCAGATCCGGTTCAACCTGAAAATGCACGAGGGTCCGCGACAGGACGGCCCACCATTGCGCTACACGGTCCCCGGCTCTGCCGGGCACGAGTTCGTCGAGGAGTTCTCACCGCTCCCCGGCGAACTCGTGGTGCGCAAATATCGCTCGAGCGCGTTCTGGGGCACCAACCTGGAGATGCTGCTGCGAAGCAACGGGATCCAGACGGTCGTCGTGGGAGGCTGCACGACAGAGGGCTGCGTGGAATCGACCGCACGGGACGCGATGTTCAACGATCATTACGTGGTTGTCGCATCCGACGGCGTTGGCAGCGATGACCGCGCGCAACACGATGCGTCCATGCTGCTGATGCGACACCGCTTCGACCTGGCGACAGCGAATGAGATCGGCACGGTGTGGCAGGCCGCCGCGTCGCGTCAAACGAAGGGACACTGAATGGGCAAGCTGGACGGAAAGATAGCGGTCGTCACCGGTGCGGCATCCGGTATCGGCAAGGCCATTGCCATTGCCTATGCGCGAGAGGGAGCCGACATCGTCGTCGTAGACCGGGTCGACAAGTCGGATGCGACAGAGGTGCTCGAGGCGATCGCGGCCGCCGGCCGAGAGTCCATCTTCGTGCGCACCGACGTGAGTGATGAGGCGAGTGTGAACGCGATGGCGGAGCAGGCCGTCGCGCGCTACGGGCGGGTGGATATCCTGGTGAACAACGCCGGGATCTTCACAGAGTCGCTACTCGAGTCGATGCCGGTTGCGGACTGGGATCGGGTGGTCGGCGTGAACCTGCGCGGGCCGTTCCTCTGCTCGCGCGCCCTGGTCGGGCAGATGCTTGCATGGGGTGACGGCCGCATCATCAACATCGCGTCGCAGCTCGGGCAGATTGGCGGAACCTCGGTCGCGCACTATGTCGCGAGCAAGGCCGGCGTCATCGGACTCACCAAGGCTCTCGCCCGCGAAGTTGCGCACCGCGGGGTTCTCGTGAACGCGATCGCGCCAGGGCCGATCGAGACGCCGCTTCTCGACAGCGAGACGGAGGAATGGCGGAGTGCCAAGCTCGCCGAACTGCCGATCCGTCGCTTCGGAACCGTCGACGAGGTGACCCCGACGGCGGTGCTTCTGGCGTCGGCCGATGGCTCGTATTACGTCGGTCAGACCCTTGGCCCGAACGGCGGAGACGTGATGCTCTGATGAACATCCCAGAAGTCGTCGCCGCAGCCCATGAAGCCGGTGTCAAACTCATTCGTTTCGAATACTGCGATGCGAGTGGTATCGCCAGGACGAAGGCCATCCACGTCGCCCAGCTCGAGCACAAGATGCTCGAGGGTGTGAGCCTGACCAGGGCCCAGATGTCGATCAACATGCTCGAGCAGATGATTCCGATCGACGGATTCGAGCCGGTCGGTGAGATCCGGCTTGTTCCGGACCCGTCGACCTTCACGGTGCTCCCGTGGGTTCCGGCCAGCGCGAGCGTGCTGTGCGACCAACTCGGCCACGACCGGCTGAACTGGGGTGCCTGCACCCGGTCCTACCTGAAGGATGTCATCGAGCGCGCGTCAGGCCATGGACTCACGGTTCAGGCGACGTTCGAGAACGAGTACTACCTGGCGCGGGAGGAGGACGGGCGCTACATCCCCTTCGACTTCCCGAACCACGCTCCCGTCTACAGCGCGATCGGGCATGACCTCAACGCCGAGATCATGATCGAGACGATCGACGCGCTGGAGTCCCAGGGCATCTCGGTCGAGCAGGCGATCAACGAATACGGTTCGGGCCAGCACGAGATCTCGATCCGTCATTCCGACGCGCTGCGCGCGGCAGACAACCAAATGAAGTTCCGCGACACCATTCGCGGTGTCGCTCTCAAGTACGATCTGTTCGCATCGTTCGCCCCGAAACCGTACCCGGACCAGATCGGGAGCGGCGCACACGTGCACTTCAGCCTGTGGGACCTCGCGGGCAAGACGAGTCTCCTCTACGACAAGAACGCCGATGGCGGGCTCTCCACGATGGGGCGGCACTTCATCGCCGGGGTTGCCGAACACCTCCCAGCGCTCGTCGCCCTGACCGCGCCGAGCTACAACTCGTATCGCCGCCTGACACCGAACGCGTGGGCATCCGCGACAACGGCGTGGGGCTTCGACAACAAGGAGGCCGCGCTGCGGGTCTGCTCGCCGTTCTATCAGCGAGAGGAGCAGAGCTACAACATCGAGTTCAAAACCTCCGACGCGAGCGCGAACCCGTATCTATCGCTCGGAGCGCTCATCGCCTGCGGCCTGGACGGGATCGAGCGCGAGCTCGAGCCGGGGGAGCCGAGCGAACACGACCCCGCCTTCCTCTCGGCCGAAGAGCTGGTGCGAGGCAAGGTGCGGCCGTTGCCGACATCGATGGATGCGGCACTCGACGAACTCGAACGCGACGAGTTTCTCCTCGGCACCCTCGGCGACACCCTCGCCAGGTGCTACCTTGGCGTTCGCCGCTCCGAGGCGAAGGCCTTCGCCGCAGAGGACGATGCATTCGAAATCAGCAATCACTTCTACCGGTTCTGAGGATCCCGTGACTTCCATCGACCTGAGCGACGTCCCTGTCGTCGACAACCACTGCCATGCGATCGAGGCGGTGCAGCGCACCGGCGTGGCCGAGTGGCGCGCTCTGTTCACTGAGTCTCCGGATGCCGGAATGCGGTCGCTGGAGGTTGCGGACACCGCGTTCTATCGTCGCCTGACCCGATCGCTCGAGGGTTTCTACGGGGTGCGCGGCGAGGAAGAAGTGGTCCGTGCGCGCGCGAGGCGCAGCACGGCAGAGCTCGTCGGTGAGCTGTTTAGGGACGCCAACATCCGCGGGGTCGTCATCGACACCGGCTATCCGGCACCGGAGAACGCGATGGACGTGCGGGAGTTCACCGAAGCCAGCGGCGCGGAGTATGTCGCCCTGCTGCGGCTGGAGGTGGCCTTCCAGGAGCTGGTGGTCGCATCCTCCTCGTTCGAGGAGCTCGTCGAGCGCGTTCGCGACCTCGTCGGCGATGTTCGCGGTTCCGGCTTCGCGGGGTTCAAGAGCATCGCCGCCTACCGCACCGGCCTGGCGATCGAGCGCTGGTCGGATGCCGACGCTCGCGCCTCGTACGCGGACGCACTCGCCGAGGTGTCGGCGACCGGTTCCGTGCGGCTCGGCTACAAGCCGCTGCTCGACACCCTGCTGCACCTCGCGTTCGAGGCGGCGGCGGAACAGGAGCTGCCGGTTCAGTTCCACATCGGCTACGGGGATCCGGACGTCGACCTGCGCGCGGCTTCCCCGCTCGAACTCCGGAACATTTTGGAGGAGCCGGCCTACCGGTCGATGCCGGTCGTCCTGCTGCACGGCTGCTGGCCGTACTTTCGTGAGGGTGCCTACCTCTCATCCGTGTACGCGAACGCGTATTTGGACCTGTCTTACGCCGTCCCGTTCATCTCGGTCGCTGAGATGAAGTCGATGACTCGCGCGGCCATGGCGGTCGCGCCGTTCAGCAAGCTCATGTACAGCTCGGACGGGTCGCGGGTGCCGGAGCTCAGCTGGATCGCCGCCCGTGACGGCCGTCGAGTGATCGGGTCGATTCTCGGAGAGCTTGTCGAGGACGGAGACCTCGGAATCGACGATGCGCGGGACGCCGGCGAACGAATCCTCCGGGGCAATGCCCTGCGGATGTACGGCTTCGGTTCTGGGGAGCGAGGATGATGCAGCTGGAGGGCAAGCGAGCGCTGATCACCGGCGCCGGAGGTGCCCTCGGTCGCGCGAGCAGCCTCCTCTTCGCCCGGGAAGGCGCCGCGGTCGCCGTCGTCGACATCGATGGTGCGGCGGCGGATGAGTCGGTGCGGCTGATCGGGGCGGAAGGCGGAACGGCGGTGGCGATCACCGCGGATGTTCGCGAAGAGTCGCAGGTGGAACGGGCGGTGCTGGAGGCGGTCGACGCGCTCGGCGGCCTCGACACGCTGTTCAACAACGCCGGCATCATGCCGCACCAGGACGAGTCATTCCTCGACGGCGACCTCGAGCTCTGGCACTTGATCAGCAGCATCAACCTGGATGGCACCATGCTGTGCTCCAAGTACGCTGTGCCGCACATCGTCGCCGCCGGCGGTGGCGCGGTGGTCAACATGAGCTCGTTCCTCGCGGTGCTCGGCTGCACCTACCCGCAGGATGCGTATGCCGCGAGCAAGGGTGCGATCTCGGCGCTGACCAGATCGATGGCCGTGCAACTCGGGGCCAGCGGCATCCGGGTCAACGCGCTCGCCCCCGGACCGATCATGACCGCCCACGTCGAACAGTTCTTCCCCGACCCGGAGGCGCGCAGAATCAGACTGGAACGGGTGCCGCTCGGCCGTTTCGGGCAGCCGGAAGACGCGGCAGGGCTCGCCTGTTTCCTCGCCTCGGATGCGGCGTCATGGCTCACCGGCCAGATCGTCGTGCTCGATGGCGGCATCTCCAGCAACTACCTGTAAGGAACGAAAGACACATGTGCCGACTTCTTGGCTACGTCACGCGGACGCCGACCACCCTCGCCGAACTTCTCGGCGAGAAGGAGCTAGACGAATTCACCGAACTCTCCCTCAAGCACGCCGACGGGTGGGGGATGGCCTGGGAGACCGAGAACGGAGTTGAGGTAACCAAGTCCCCGGATGCGGCGCGCAGCAGTGCGCTGTTCGGGCGCACCGCCCACGAGCACCTCGCCGACCTCGGGATGATCCACCTTCGCTGGGCGACGCTCGGCCTGAATGTCGTGCCGGAGAACACACATCCGTTCACCGATGGCACGATCGCTTTCGCCCACAACGGGTCTGTGAAGCCGCCGTCGTCGCTTGACGCGCTCGTTCCGGCGGACTTCGCGGCGCTACGGCATGGCACAACCGACAGCGAACGGTACTTTCTCGCCGTGTTGGCACGAATGCGGGAGGCACCGTCTCAGGGGGCCGATCCGGCATCCGCGCTGGCCGAGACGGTCTCGCTCATTGCGTCCACCCTCGAGTTCAGTAGCCTTAACGCCATGATCGCCACACCGACCGAGCTCATCGCCGTGAGCCAGTTCGACCCCATCGCCGAGGCGAGGGAGGCGGAGCCGCAGTACTACCAGCTCCGCTACCGGGTCGGGCCCGACTCCGTCATCGTGGCGTCGAGCGGCTGGGGAACCGGTTGGCAGGTGGTCGGAAACGGCCAGATGCTGATC
>JAODMG010000068.1 GCA_025464895.1 Microbacteriaceae bacterium
CGAGATCCATGGCAGGCAGTACAGGCGCGGGCCGCTTCCCTCACAGATCTGAAAGTTTCACCGGCGTCGCAATCCTGCGTCGGCGGAGCTCAATGAATGGAGATCCGGATGTCACAGGCAACATCGACCATAGCGCTCGACACGCACCAGAAGGGGCTCCGCGCGAAGGCGGTGGTCGCCGAATCCACGCTGGTGACCAGTCAGGCCGGCAGGCGATCCCTGGCACTGCTTCGACTCGCAACAGGATTTATCTTCCTGTGGGCCTTCCTCGACAAGACTTTCGGACTCGGCTTTTCGACTTCCGGCGCATCCGCATGGATCCAGGGCGGCGCTCCGAGCCAGGGATTCCTCACGAGCCCCGCCGTTGTCGGCCCTTTCAAGGGCGTCTTCACAGCCATCGCGAGCCCCACGACCGACATCCTCTTCATGCTGGCCATGCTTGCGGTGGGAACTGCCGTCATGCTCGGCGTCGGATTGCGGGTCAGCGCGATCGCCGGCTCGGTCGTGCTCCTCTTCATGTACCTGGCCGAATGGCCATCCGGAGCAAATGCCGGCTCCACGAATCCGCTCGTGGACTATCACGTGATCTACGCCATGGCGCTCATCGTCGTCGCCGCCGTGTCGGCAGGAGACACCTGGGGGTTCGGCCGCGTGTGGAAGTCACTCCCGCTCGTGCAGAAGAACCGTTGGCTGATCTAGCGGCAACGTGCTGCGGCGTCCGATAATTGTCCATCGGCTCCACGAAAGGTTGACGAATGACGGCTCTTGCGGTCGGCGCCCTGAAGGAGACGGCACCGGGGGAACGTCGTGTCGCACTGGACCCCGAATCTGTCGCCCGCCTGGTAGCCGCGGGCAAGAGCGTGTTCATCGAAAGCGGCGCGGGGACGGCGGCCAGCTTCACCGACGCCGCTTTCGAGACCTCCGGCGCAACAGTCGGGACCCGTGCGCAGGTGATCGCCGCAGCCGATGTGCTTGCGGTCGTCCGGTATCCGGATGACGCTGTGGCCTCGAAGCTTCGCTCCGGCCAGGTTCTGCTTGGGTTGGTCGACCCCCTCAACCATTTGGCAGAGACGGAGCGACTCGCATCGGCGGGCATTACCGTGGTCGCATTGGAGCTGCTGCCCCGTACGGTGAGCCGAGCGCAGGCGATGGATGCCCTGAGCTCGCAATCCAGCGCCGCCGGCTACCGGGCGGGAATCGTTGCCGCAGAAGCCTTCGGCCGGTACCTGCCCATGATGATCACGGCATCCGGCACCGCGAGGCCGGCGAAGGTGATCGTCATTGGCACCGGAGTCGCCGGCCTGCAGGCAATCGCCACGACCAAACGGCTCGGCGCCGTTGTCACCGGATACGACGTTCGAGCGGACTCCCGCGGGGAGGTGGAGTCGCTCGGTGCCCAGTTCATGACATCATCCGTATCCAACGGAGCGGGCGCCGGTGGATACGCGAGAGCACTCACGGCGGAGGAGCAGGCAACCCAGGAGAACGAACTTGCCGCGGCTCTCGTCGGGTTCGACATCATCATCACCACCGCAAAAGTTCCAGGACGTACCCCTCCGGTGCTCGTCTCTGCGCGGACGCTTGCGGCGCTCCACCCTGGATCCGTCTGCATCGACCTCGGGTCGAGCGATCGCGGCGGGAATGTTGCCGGTTCGGTTGACGGCGCGACCGTCGTGACCGAAGGAGGCGTCACGGTGGTCGGCGCCGGGGAGCTCGCGTCCGATCTGCCCACGTCGTCGTCCCAGATGTACGGACGGAATGTCGTCTCGGTGCTCGCCTCCCTCGCGCCAGGTGACGGAATTGAGATCGATCCAACCGATGCCGTCCACCTGGCCATCGTGGTCAGTCACTCAGGCGAGATCACCAACGCCCAGGTCAGGGCCGCCCTTGATCTCGACCCGCTCGAAGCGCACCCGGCTACCACCAGCAAGGCAACGACAAAGGGGACAAACGCAGCATGATTGAAACGCTGTTCAGCAATCTCGCGATCTTCGTGCTCAGCCTGCTCGTGGGCTTCGAAGTCATCAGTAAGATCCCGACCACCCTGCACACCCCGATGATGTCGGGGGCAAACGCCATTCACGGCGTCATCGTCGCCGGTGCCGTCGTGACGGCGTCACTAGCCAACAGCCCGGCGGGCTACGTCCTCACCTTCATCGCGGCGGCACTGGCCGCTGCGAACGTATTCGGCGGCTACGTTGTCACCGACCGGATGCTGCGGATGTTCCACAAACCGGTCCCGGTCCCAACCAAGAACGCAGATCGACCGTGACCACCCTGGAATTTGCGATCGGCGCGGCGTATCTTGTCGCGGCCGTTCTGTTCGTCGTCGGACTCCACCTCATGCGTGCACCGTCGACCGCTCGGCGTGGCAATCTGATCTCAGCGGGCGGCATGGTCGTCGCCGTCCTGGCGACAGTGGTATTCGCACTGCTCGATGCAGGTGGAAGCGTGTGGGCGTGGATCGCGCTGCTCCTCGGACTGCTTGCCGGTGGCAGCTTCGGGGTCGTGCGCGCGCGCACCGTGAAGATGACCGACATCCCCCAACTGGTGAGCCTCTTCAACGCGGTCGGCGGAGGGGCCGCAGCCGCCGTCGCCTTCGCCGACTTCGTGCTGCACCTCACGGGAGTGACGCTCGGGCTCACTTCCCTGGTGCCGATCGTGCTCGACGTGCTCATCGGGTCCGTCACTTTCTCCGGCTCGCTGATCGCCTCGGGAAAGCTCCAGGGCGTTATCCCCAGCAGGCCACTCTCGTTCCCCGGTGCCAGGGTCATCAACGTCGCGGCTGTCGTCGTCGCCCTGGGGGCAGGAGTGCTTTCCATTCTGTCGCCGCACAACGTCGTGCTGCTCGTCGTGGTTCTCATCGCCTCGCTCGTGTTCGGGGTGCTCATGGTGCTGCCGATCGGAGGTGCCGACGCGCCGGTAATCGTTTCGCTCCTCAACGCCTTCACTGGGCTCGCCGTCGCCATGGCGGGCTTCGCGATCGACAACCAGGCAATGATCATTGCCGGAGCGCTCGTCGGTGCCGCCGGCACCATCCTGACCCTGCAAATGGCCAAGGCCATGAACCGGTCGGTCGGCAGCATCGTGCTCGGCGGATTCGGCACGGGGGATGAGAAGGCGGTCGCTGGCGCACCGGGACAGGATGTCGCGAACATCCGGCAGGTCACGGCCGACGACATCGCGATCCAACTCGCCTATGCGCAGCACGTGATGATCGTCCCCGGCTACGGGCTCGCGGCCGCCCAGGCGCAGCATGAGGCGGCCGACCTCGCGACGCTGCTCACCGACCACGGGATCGACGTGAGGTACGCCATCCATCCCGTCGCCGGCCGGATGCCAGGACACATGAACGTGCTGCTCGCCGAGGCGAACGTGCCTTACGCCCAGATGTTGCAGCTCGACGAGGCGAATGCCGTTTTCGACACCTGTGACATCGCCCTGGTCATCGGTGCGAATGACGTCTGCAACCCGGATGCCCGCAAGCCGGGCAACCCCGTCTCCGGCATGCCGATCCTGGACGTCGATCGCGCGAAATCGATAGTGGTGATCAAGCGATCGATGAGCCCTGGGTACGCGGGCATCCCGAACCCGCTCTTCACCGACGCGAAGACAGGCATGTATTTCGCCGACGCGAAGCGGGGTCTCGACGACATCATCGTCGCCGTCAAGGAATACATAACGGCCTGATCAGAGTCGGATACTGGCAGCCAGAGCGACGCGGTGCCTGGTGGTGCTCTCGTCTGGCGCTTCCCGGTTCTGGTTTATCCACTCATTTAGGGTGATATTGCACTGTCGTATGCATTAAAGAGAACTCAATGGAGAAAATCGCATGAAATATCGCACCCTCGGCAATTCCGGTTCCGTGGTTTCGTCGCAGTGCCTCGGCACCATGACCTTCGGTAAGGAAGCCGACGAGAGCGCCTCGCACGCCATATTGAACGCGTTTATCGAGGCAGGCGGAACCTTCATCGACACCGCGGACGTCTATAGCGCCGGAATATCCGAAGAGATCATCGGCCGCTGGCTCGCCGCGCATCCAACCGAGACAAAGCAGACCGTCATCGCAACCAAGGGGCGCTTTCCGATGGGCGTCGGCTCCAACGACCGTGGGACCTCGCGGCGACACCTCCGCGATGCGCTCGACGCGTCACTCAGGCGCCTTGGCGTCGAGTTCGTTGATCTTTATCAGATGCACGCGTGGGACGCGCTTACCCCCATCGAGGAGACGCTGCGGTTCCTCGATGACGCCATTTCGGCGGGGAAGATCGGGCACTACGGATTTTCCAACTATCTGGGCTGGCAGATAACCAAGGCCGTTGCCGCCGCTAAGCATCACGGCTGGACGCCCCCGGTGACGCTGCAGCCCCAGTACAACTTGCTCGTGCGGGGGATCGAGCACGAAGTCGTTCCTGCATCCCTCGATGCGAACATCGGCCTCCTGCCATGGTCGCCCCTCGCGGGCGGCTGGTTGACCGGCAAATACAACAAGAATGATGCGCCGACCGGAGCCACTCGCCTTGGCGAGGACCCGGAGCGCGGCATGGAAGCCTGGGGACCACGGAACGAGGACGAGCGCACCTGGCGCGTCATTGACACGGTTCGGGACGTAGCGAAAGAAGTGGGTGCCACCCCCGCTGCGGTGTCCCTTGCCTGGCTCGATGCGCAACCCGGCGTGACCTCGGTGATACTCGGCGCTCGCACCGTCGACCAATTGAACCAGAACATCGCGGCGGTGGATCTCGAGCTGGATGATGAACTCATCAACCGGCTTTCGCAGGTCAGTGCGCCGCGCGCAGAGGTCTACCCGTACGGAGCGGCGGCCGTCGCCCAGCGCCACCGCGACCTCCTGCCTGCGTCGTAGGTGTCACCGCTGGGCACCGCGGAGCGATGAGCCGAGGTGCCCAGAGGTTTCTGACGTCAGTCAGCAGGGCCGATGTCGGTCGGGAATGGATTGCGCTCCCCGAAGCTGCGCTGGTGCCAGTACGGATAGGTCGGCGTGGTCGCGCTCGCCGCATCCAGCCTGGCAACCTGGTCCGCGTCGAGGTTCCAGCCGACCGCCCCGAAATTCTCGCGCAGCTGAGATTCGTTGCGCGCGCCGAAGATGACGCTCGAGACGGTGGGCCGCTGGAGAACCCAGTTCAGGGCCACCTGCGCCAGGGTCTTGCCGGTCTCCGCGGCAAGCTCATCGAGCACATCGACGGTCCGGTAGAGCGTCTCGTCGTCGCCGGACTGCTCGGTCTCCGACCCCGCGACTAGTCGGCTCTCTTTCGGCGCGGGCTGGCCGCGGCGAATCTTGCCGGTGAGCCTCCCCTGCGCGAGCGGACTCCACACCACCGAGCCGACCTTCTGGTCGATTCCGAGCGGCATGAGCTCCCACTCCAGTTCGCGTGCCGCCAGCGAATAGTGCACCTGGTGCGCAATGTGGCGGGCCCAGCCGTACCGATCCGACACCGCAAGCGACTTCATGAGCTGCCAGCCCGAGAAGTTGGATGCCCCGATGTAGCGCACCTTGCCGCTGCGGACGAACTCGTCGAGGGTGCTGAGGACCTCCTCCTGGGGAGTCAAGCCGTCGAATCCGTGCAGGTAGTAGACATCCACATACTCGGTTCCGAGCCGGCGAAGGCTGCCATCGAGCGAGCGGATGAGGTGGAAGCGCGAGCTGCCCACATCGTTCACGTCTGCGCCGCTGCGGAAGGTCGCCTTGGTGCCGATCAGCACATCGTCGCGGCGGTTGCCCAGGGCCTTGCCGAGCACTTCCTCCGCGCGGCCGCCGGAGTAGACATCCGCCGTATCGAAGAAGTTGACGCCCGCCTCGAGGGAGATATCGATCAACCGACGCGCCTCGTCGACCTGGGTATTGCCCCACGACCCCGCGTGGTCACCCGCCGAGAAAGTCGCGGTGCCGAACGAGAGAACGGGAACCTTGAGTCCCGAATTTCCAAGTTGCCGATAGTCCAAGACCGATCTCCTTTTCTGACCCATTCGACTCTATCGTCGCGCCGAGAGGCGCTCGCGGCAGCGATACGCTCGTTGGAGCGATCCCTCGATCTCGAGGCAGACAGAGAGCAGCGTTGCAGATGCATTTCGGAACGTCCCTGGCCGGGTTGGAATCTCTAGTGCCGTCGGGGGCAGAGCTCACGAGACTGTGGACGGGCGGGACCTGGACCGAGGGCCCGGTCTGGATAGCGGAGCGTTCCGCGGTGCGCTGGAGCGACATCCCGGGCGACCGCATCCTCGAGTACTCGGTGGCGTCGGGGGAGAGCAGCGTCTACGCGGAGGGAGTCGAGTTCACGAACGGGCGAATACTCGACCTGGACCGTGCGGTGATCCAGTGCTCGCACGGCCTTCGCCGGGTCGAGCTGGATGCCGGTGGAGAAGTCACGGCACTCGTCGACAGGTTCGAGGGGCGACGGCTGAATTCGCCGAACGATGTCGTCGTCAGCAAGGACGGATCGGTGTGGTTCACCGATCCCACCTACGGCATCATCAATGCGAATGAAGGGCACCTCGGTTCGCAAGAGTACGGCGGATGCTTCGTCTTCAGGTTCGACCGCAGCTCGGGTGAGCTCACCGCGGTCATCACCGACATGGAGCAGCCCAACGGCCTGGCGTTCAACCCGGACGAGAGCACGCTTTACGTCTCCGATAGCTCGGCTGCACACCACAACATCCGCGCGTACCCGGTTTCCGGCACCGAGATCGGGCCAGGACGCGTCTTCGCCGAGATCGAATCGGGAGCGTCGGACGGGTTCAGGGTCGACACGGAAGGAAACCTCTGGACCTCGAGTGCGGACGCCATTCTGGTGTTTGACCCGGACGGCACGAGGCTCGGGCGGATCCCGATTCCCGAGGCGATATCGAACCTCTGTTTCGGAGGCGCGGATGGCCGCGACCTCTTCATCACGGCCACCACCAGCCTCTATCACCTGCCGACGCTAGCCAGGGACGCATCGACGCTGTGGAGGAGCTAGGCCGGTCGGTGGCGGGTCATTAGCGGGCGGTCCAGCCGCCGTCGATCGCCAGCACCTGTCCGGTGATGAGCGAGGCCGCCGGAGACGCGAGGAAGACGACGGCTCCGGATACCTCGGCGGGCACCCCGATGCGGTGGAGCGCCGCAATGCGTTCGATGGTGTCGGCTCGGAAGACCGGGTCGGACAGCGCATCGCTCGTCCCATCCGTCTCGATGAATGTCGGTGCGACAGCGTTGACCCTGATTCCATCGTCGCCCCATTCGACGGCCAAGCACCGGGTGAGGTGGTTCACGGCCGCCTTGGCGATGCAATAGGAGGCTTCTCCCGGGAGCGCAACGAGTCCCGCCTGCGACGAAACGTTGACGATCGACCCACGGCCGGCCGCTCGCATGTGGGTCGCGGCGTGCTGGGAGAGGAAGAAGGTGGACTTCGTGTTCAGCGACCAGACGGCATCGAAGTCATCCTCGGTCACATCAATGGCCGGTCCACCGATCCCACCGCCGGCGTTATTCACCAGGATGTCGAGGCTACCGAATCGACGAACGGTCTCGTCGATCGCGGCCCGACCTCCGGCGAGGTCGGTGACGTCCAGCCGCACCACGAGGGCCTCGACCCCGGCGGCGATGATCTCGGCGACCAGCTCGTCGTGTCCGTTGACATCGCGCACGCCGAGCGCCACATTCGCTCCGGCCTGGGCGAGGGCTATGGCCGTCGCGCGCCCGAGTCCGCGGTTCGCTCCGGTCACCAGGGCGGTCTGGCCGGACAGGTCGAATGGGCTGGCCGTTGTCATGCGGGCACCGGGATCGTGGTCGTTTTCATCGTGACAGGATATCGCCAGAGGGTACTGACACGGTCGGCGATGGGACTGGCACCAGCCTGAAGTCGGGCTGTGGCCCAGTAGAGTTTTAGGCATGTCCGTGCCCGCAGTGATCCAGTCGTCGGATGACGCTGAGTGGCTCGTACTGATCTACAAGATTCCGCCGGAACCGACCCGTCTGCGCGCGGGGGCCTGGCGTCGCCTCAAGTCGCTCGGCGCGATCTACCTGCAGAACTCGGTCGCCGCGTTTCCGCGCACGCCGACGTCGGAGCGGGCGCTTCGCAAGCTGCGTCACGACATCATCGGGATGTCCGGCACGGCGGTGCTGCTGAACGCAGGCGTACTGACCGGCGAGGAGACGGTGCTCGCCGCCTTCCAAACCGCCAGGTCTGACGAGTTCGAAGAGATCGTCGACCGATGCGAGGGCTTCCTCGCCGAGATCCAAAAGGAGTACGAGAAGTCGCACTTCTCCTACGCGGAGCTCGAGGAGAACGAGGTCGACTACACCAAACTGCTCAATTGGTTCGGGAAGGTGCGCGAACGCGACCGATTCGAGGCGCCGGGGCGAGCCGAGGCGCAGGAAGCCCTCGATCGCTGCGAGCGTGCGCTCGAGGACTACGCCGCTCGCGTCTACGCCGAGGAGCCGGAGGGGCACTGACCCCCAGAGCGCTACCTGAGCGCGCGGTGGATGCTGTACGGCAGGGTCGCCGCGACCACCACCACGATCGCCAGCCAGGCGATGCTCGCCCCACCGATCGCGACGATCGCCGTCAGCGCGATGGCGATCGCGATGAGGAGGGCCACCTGCCAGTCGTCGCCGAAGATGAAGTCGTACCAGAACAGGCCGAACGACTTCACCCGTGCCTGCACGGTTGGCCGCGTCTTGACCAGCGCGGCTCCGCTCGGTGCGGCGGATGACTCGGGTTCTGGGGTCGCGGCGGGCGCGGGTGTCTGCGCGGCTGCCATCGCCTTCTCGGCACCACCGTCCCGTTTGCGACGCAGGACCGCGACGAGCAGGAGTGAGAACACCGCGATCGCCGGCGCGAGGACGAGCAGTGCGAGGTCGGAGCCCGGCCATACTGCCCCGGCGCCTTCTCCCGCCCAGAACACACCGAATGCGGTGAGCATGATGCCGACGATGAACTTGAGGGTGTTCTCCGGCACCCGCGACAGGGGCCCGCGCACCGCGGCACCGAGGATCACGACGACGACGATCGCGGCCAGCGCAGCGAGGGCCGCGAGTCCGACGTTGGAGGCGTTCGCGCCGAAGGTCAGCACGATGAAGACGACTTCGAGCCCCTCCAGGACTACGCCTTTGAATGCGAGGGTGAATGCGTACCAGTCCTTCACGGCACCACGGGACTCGACGGCTTCTGAACGGGCCTTCGCCACCTGCTTCGCGAAGATGGCGGTCTCGTCGTGCAGCGGCCTGCGACCGGACGCCCGAAGTACAGCCTTGCGGATCCACTGCAGCCCGAAGACCAGCAGCAGGCCGCCGACGACGATTCGGAGGGCTCCGAGCGGCAGCAGCGTTACCGCGGGGCCCGCGATGGCTACGGCGACGATCAGCACCGCGAGACCGGCCAGGACGCCCTTGAAGGCGGAGCGCCAATCACGGGAGGTGCCTGCGGCGAGCACGATGGTGGTCGCCTCGACCGCCTCGACGAGGCAGGCGAGGAAGGTGGCTATGAAAAGGGCACCGGCGTTCATGGAGCTGTATCCGTTCTTTTGGTGTCTGTCAGTACAGAATTCTAACGACTGTTATAACCCACGCGTGAATCGATGTCGAATGCGAACGCCGAATCGGCGTCGATCCGGACCGTGCACCGGGTGCCGCGCGCCCAGGCGAGCTGGTCACGTGCACCGGTGAGACGGCCGAGCGGGGTGTCGATGACGTGGTCGTACGCCGCGCCGCGGTAGGCGACATCCACGATCGTCGCCGGCAGCTCGCTGATCATCGCCGGCAACCGGCCGGCGGGGGCGACGATCGGTTCGCCTTCGCGCAGACTCAGGGCAGTCGACCGCAAGAGAACCTCGATCGGGACTCCGGATGACAGCGTCTCGTGCTTGCGCGCGGTCATAGCATGCTCCCCGATCGCCACGCGCACGTGGTCGCCGGTGCGCGCTGAGATCGTGCCGCAGAACCGGCCGGCGAGGCCGGTGAACTGTGCGACGAACGGGGTGGCGGGCGAGCGATAGATCTGCTCGGGTCTTCCCCGCTGGATCACCCGCCCGCCATCGAGCACCGCGATCTCGTCTGCCAGCGCGAACGCCTCGGCCTGATCGTGGGTGATGTACACCGCGGTCGCTCCCGATTCGGCCACCAGCGTCGAGATCTCGACGCGGAGCTTCTCGCGCAGATCGGCGTCCAGGTTCGAGAGCGGCTCGTCGAACAGGATGAGCGACGGGTCCGCCACCAGGGCGCGGGCGAGTGCCACGCGCTGCTGCTGCCCGCCGGAGAGCTCGTTGGGGTATCGGGTGGATTTGTCCGCGAGGTCGACACGTTCGAGCATCCGCTTCACCCGACTCTGCACCTCCGAACCGGAGAGGTGCCTGCGCCGGAGGGCGAACGCGACGTTCTGCTGCACGGTCAGGTGCGGCCAGAGCGCGTAGTCCTGGAACACCATCGCGAGTTCGCGTGCCTCCGGCGTCGCGTGCCGCTTGCCGCCGCTCACCCGCGAGCCCTCGAGGTCGATGGTGCCGGCGTCGATCCGTTCGATGCCGGCGATTGCCCGCAGGAGCGTCGACTTGCCCGAGCCAGACGGACCGAGCAGCACCAGGAACTTGCCGGGCTCGACCTGGAGGTCGATGTCGGCGAGCACCTGCATCCGCCCGTAGCTCTTGCCGAGCCCTCTGATATCGAGCGCGAGGCGGGTCTCTGCCGTCTCGAGCCGCTCCGGTCGTATCGCCAGTGTCGTCATCGTGTTGCTCCTACCTTTCGCCAGCCCGCCGGCGCGAGGAGCCGGTATCCGCCATATCCGATGGCCACGACCGCGAGAGCCGAAAGGATCGCGAGCACCTCCATCGCCGTTCCTCCGCCATAGTCGTACTTGCCGAGCGCGTTGCTGATACCAACCGAGATCGGCTGGGAGCCGGGAGGCGCCAGCAGTTGCGAGACCGGCAGCTCCAGCAGCGTCGCCGAGTAGGTGAGCAGCCAGGCCGAGAGCAGCGGGCGTGAGATGACCGGTAGCGTGATCGAGAGCCAGGTGCGGATGGATCCGCGGCCGTGGACACGCGCCGCATGCGACATCGACTCCTGCAGCTGACTCATCGTTCCGACCAGTAATCGTGTCGTCGACGGCAGCGCGGTTGCGAGGTAGGCGAGCAGAAGCAGCGTGTTCGTGCCATAGATGTGGATGCCGATCGCATTCATCTGGGGCAGGTTGTAGGTGAAGATATACCCGGCCGCGAATACGATTCCGGGCAGCGCGACCGCGGCGAGCAGCACGATGTCGAGGATGCGTCCTCCGGCCGTCGTCCCCCTGGTCGCGAGAACGCGCGCGCAGGCCACGGCGAGGCCGATCGCGATCGTCGCCGTAATGGCCGCGAGGATCGTCGAATACACGAGTGCGCCACCGAGGCTCGGGCTACTCAGGACTCGCTGGTAGTTGGACAGGTCCCATTTATGGCTGCCGGCGAGGGTGCCGAGACCATCGATCAGTGAGGCCGAGACCGCGCCGAGGATGGGGATGCCGAGGCTCGTCGCGATGAGTGCGACGAACGCGACCAGCCAGAGGACCCTCGCCGCGCGGCTTAGCTCAGTGATCCTGGCCGGCCGGTTCCGCGCGCTCAGCACGCGGTAGCTGCGCCCCTTCAATGCACGGTTCTGCAGGAGCAGGGCGACCACGACGAGCGCCATCAGCATCCAGCTCACGGCGGATGCCAGCGGGAAGTCGACGGGGAACGCCTGCACCGCGGTGTACAGGGTGTAGGTCGCGACCGGGAAGTGCGCCGCGTTCGCGAGTGTCGACGCGACGCCGAAGTCGCTCACCGACTCGGCAAAGACGATTGCGAGTGCCGACCAGACCGCCGGGCCGATCAGTGCGAGCACCATCCCGGCCGCCGTGATCGGGCTGCCGCCGTGCACCCGCACCGCATCCTCGTGCTCGCGACCGAGTCCGCGGAGCGCATTGGCGATCGCGAGGTAGGCGAACGGGACCCCCTTGACGGTGAGCACGACCACGACCCCGGCCGGTCCGTAGATTACCGAGCGGATCGC
Organism: Microbacteriaceae bacterium; assembly: GCA_025464895.1. Lineage (GTDB taxonomy): Bacteria > Actinomycetota > Actinomycetes > Actinomycetales > Microbacteriaceae > Parafrigoribacterium_A. Next base: position 12,011 of record JAODMG010000068.1, read on the forward strand.
CTCTGGATGCATCCCGAGGACCTGCATCACGCCGTTCGGCTCGAGCAGCCGCTCCCAGCCGAGCGCGATCAGGTACGAGGGGGTGAGGAACAGGGCGAAGATCAGCCCGGTAGTGATCTTGCGGGCCGGAGCATCCGTGCGCAGCAGAATCCAGGCGAGTCCGAATCCGATGCCGGTCGCGATCACGGCGGTGACCAGTCCGATGCCGAGCGAGTCGAGGAAACCCTGGATGGTCGCTCCGGTGAACGCGCGGGTGAAAGCCGACAGCGTGAACCACTCCGTGCCTTGGTCGAGGAGCTTCGGGCTCACCGCTACGACGAGGAACACGGCGATCGGCAGGATCAGGATGGCCAGGACCACCACCCAGAGCGCGGTGATGGGCTGGATCCTGGCTCCATGTACCGCGCGCATAAGCCGAGCACCCGGGACCGGCGGTCGGAGGCCGACGCCTCCGACCCCGTCCCGGGTGATCGTGTTGTTCAGTTGAACCATGTGAGCGGTACTACTTGATGTTCTGTTCGAACCAGGTCACGATCGCGGACTCCTGGTCGCCCCAATAGGCCGGGTCGATCCGCTGGTAAGTGGGGAACGCGGGCAGCTGGGGAAGTGCGGTCGCATCGGTCACGACCGGCCAAAACAGCGAGTCGCCGCTGGTGTCGGCGGCCTGCATCACCTTCTGGCCTGCGGCGGAGAGGGCGTAGTCCACGAACTGCTTGGCCTCGGCCTGCTGGGTGGCGGAGATCTTCTTGTCGATCCCGATCACACCTGGCAACAGCGTGGACTTGGGCAGGTAGACGACCTTCGGCTGGTAGCCGGCGGTCGCCTTCACCTTGATGGTCTCGCCGGTGGCCGCAGAACTCTGGATGAGGCCATAGTCGATCTGCCCGGTCTCAAGCGCGTGCAGGGTGTCCCCGTTGGTCGGGAATACTTTCAGCCCGTTCGCCTTCAACTTCGTGAAATACGCCTCGCCCTTGCTGATGCCAGAGCTCTGGCCGCCCAGCTGGTTCATCACGCCGGCGATGAGCGGATAGGTCGGGCCTGACTGCGCCGGATCGTTCATGCCGACCTTGCCGGTGTAGGCAGAACCGAGAAGGTCGTTATAGGTCTTCGGCACCGAGGTGACGGTGGCGGCGTTGTAGATGAGCGCGGCCATCACGGTGGTGCCGGTCGGCGTGTAGGAGTGGTCGCTCGGTGTGATCGACTTGCCGACAGAGTTGAGCGCCGCGGGCGACTGGTATGGGAGGAGTTCGCCCTGCTTGGCGAGCGATGCGAATGCCTGGTCGCCGTCCACCCAGAGCATCGACCACTGCGGGTTGTTCTTCTCGGCGGCGATCTTGGTGAGCAACGGTCCAGTGCTGTCGTCGACGACCTTCACCGGAATGCCGGTCTTCGCGGTGAAGGCCTTGGCCATGTCCGCGTCGTAGCCCTCTGCGGCGTAAAGCACGAGAGGTTCTACCGCAGCACTTGCGGCGGGCGAACCGGTGCCGGACGCGGATGCTGCCGTGCTGCATCCGGCCAGTGCGACGGTGATCGCGGCGAGTGCCCCTACCGCTGCTACCGCTTTGATGGTGCGCATGTCATTCCTTCCGAAAAGTTCTGTCAGCCGTCGAA
>JAODMG010000074.1 GCA_025464895.1 Microbacteriaceae bacterium
GTTGGGACGAGTGGGCTTCGACTCGATCGCTTCGGGGTGGATGTACTCGAAGAGCTCCAGGCGACCGTGACCGTCCGGCGTCTGGAGCATCGCAATCTTGGCGTGGTTGCCATCAAGGCCGACAGCAGTGTCGGTCCACTCACCGCGGACGGTGTCACGGCCGACGAGCGTGAGCCCGAGGTCCGTGAAAAAGGAGATCGTTGCTTCGAGGTCACGAACGGCGATGCCGACATTCTCAAGCTTGATAGACATACGCTTCATGCTATCGACCCGTCCCGATTCGCTCCGGTAGCAAGCCCGATTCGATCGAACAAACGCCGCCGAAGAGTCAGCCGACTACCGCTGTAACCTTTTCTCAACTCGCGGACAATACAGAGTATGGACACAAGCGCGGGCGCGGAGTCCGAGCTGTGGACTCGCAGCGTCGGGGGTGACAGCGCAGCCTTTGCCGAGCTCTTCGACAAGCACCGCGACCGGATCTTCCGCCACGCGTTCCGCCTGGTGGGCGACGTTCACGACGCGGAGGATGCCACGGCAACGGTATTCCTGGAGCTCTGGCGGCGACGAAGACAGGTTCGGGTTGTTAATGAATCGATCCTTCCGTGGCTCCTTGTGACCGCGACTAACACCTGCCGGAACACTCATCGGTCAGCACGCCGCTACCGAACCTTCATTGATGCGCTACCCCGCGAGGTTGATGCGCCCGGCGCCGAGGACGAGCTCCTTCACCGCCATCCGCTCGACTCGGTCGACGAGCGATTCGTCGTCGCGCTGCGGACCCTGTCGCCGGTAGACATCCAGCTATTCGCGCTTGTGACCTTGGAGGACTACCCCATCACCGACGCCGCTGCGGTGCTGAAGTTGAGCACGTCGGCAGCGAAGACCCGACTTCATCGCGCCCGCATCCGCCTTCGAGCGGCTTTGGCCAAATCCAGCGATGTGTTGCCCCCGCTCGTGACAGGACCGGAAGGAGACCCGTCGTGAATCAGCATGAGATGCCACCCGTGTTTAGCGCGGAGCTTCGATCCGCGCTCGTCGATCGTATCGACGCGGAAATGGCACCGGCCGCGCGACGCCGCCGCGCCCTGTGGACCGGGCTTGCGATCCTTGGCGGGCTGGGCATTCTCGGAGGAGCGGGCGCGGCGACCGCGGCAATCCTCACGCAGCCAGGCGGCACGGAGGTTGCCGCTGTGGCGGGCTCCGTCACGGCCATCCACACCGGCACAGCAACCGTCGAACTCGGTCAGGCGCCCCAGGGTGCAACAAACATCCGAATGAGCCTCGTCTGTCTCAGCGACGGAAGCTTCACCTTCCCGGATGGCGCGAGCGTGTCCTGCTCAGCTACGGATGTGATGCGGCCTGAACGGAATCGAACGTCCGGGTACAGCATTCCGCTAAAGGCCAATCAGCATTCGGTGACGATAACCGCGAGCCCCGGCGCTACCTGGAACCTCACCGCGACCTACACCAACGAGAAGGTCACTCCGTGGGCGACAAACGCCAACGGCGACTCATACGGCGTGATCAACGACAACGGCACACCTGAGCTGATCGCCGTGATCGCCACCAATGAAAAGGAGGGCTACGTCTACGCGACCGACCTCGCACACGCCGACGGCAGCGACCAGAATTTCACCTCTCCCGACCAGGCGTTGGAGTGGCAGCGTGATCGGGCAGGCAAGACGGTCACGATCACGGTGTACTTGTCCGACGGCACCACCCCGATCGGCAAATTTGAGGTCGGGGGCTAGGGGCGCGAATCGTGCGTCGCTGCGGTTCGTCGTCGGCCCATCCCACGCATCCGAAGCCCCCGCGCGGCGTCAGACCGTGACCAGCAGCCTCGCGACGGAATCCAATGCACCGGGGACGAGGCGGTAATACGCCCAGGTCCCACGCTTGTCACGGCTGAGGAATCCAGCGTCCACCAAGACTTTCAGGTGGTGCGACACGGTCGACTGGCCGAGCGCGAGTGGTTCGGTGAGGTCGCAGACGCAGGCTTCGGCATTCTCGTGCGCCGCGACCATCGAGATGAGACGGAGCCTGGCTGGATCGGCGAGCGCCTTCAGCACCCTGGCGAGGTCTTCGGAATTCTCGGCGTCGATGGGCTCCCGCGTGAGCGGCACAGAGCAGGAGGTGACATCCGTGATGGGCAACAGTTCGACTAACGACATGCGAGCGGGTCCTCCATACATTGACACTCATCGATGCATTCGACATACTCAGAACATCGAAGTTGATCGATCTTATCTCACGAGGCTCCGCATCCGATGAAACTCTTTCCCGAACCCGCGATCGAATCGCTGACGACACCGGCGACCGATCCGGCGATCGGGCCGACGCGGCTCGGCAGGACCGACCGCCTTCTGCCCGTCTGGATTCTCGCGGCGATGGGCCTCGGACTCGCCCTGGCCGAATACACCCCGGGAATCGGCGAACTGTTGCGTTCGTATTCGGTCGGATCGGTGAGCGTTCCCATCGCGATCGGGCTGCTCGTCATGATGTATCCGGTGCTCGCGAAGGTGCGATACACCGACGCCCGCGCCGTGGCAGGCGACAAACGGCTCCTCATCTCTTCCCTGGTGATGAACTGGGTCGTCGGCCCGGCCCTGATGTTCGCCCTGGCCTGGATCCTTCTGCCGGACCTGCCCGAGTACCGCACCGGCCTCATCATCGTCGGCCTCGCCAGGTGCATCGCCATGGTCCTGATCTGGAACGAACTCGCCTGCGG
>JAODMG010000076.1 GCA_025464895.1 Microbacteriaceae bacterium
TTCTCGTCCGGATCATCCACACCGTACGTCGGCGCGGGCATCGGCGCCCCAGAGCTGATCATGAAGACAATCGGCCTGACCAACATCGCGGCATCGGTCAAGAACACCTGGACCTCCTACAACTGGGAGTCCGTCATCGCCGCGAACCCCGACGTCATCGTGCTGGTGGATGCAAGCTGGAGCAGCGCCCAGAAGAAGATGAACCTGCTCGCGAGCAACCCGGCGACGGCTGACCTCACCGCGGTCAAGAATCACCGGTACCTGATCGTGCCGTTCGCGGCGAGCGAGGCCGGAGTGCGCACCGTCAACGCAGCAGCCGATCTCTCCACCCAGCTCACCAAGCTGAATCTGAAGTGACCACGAGGCGGGGAGCCACGCGGTCGATTCGCGCCGACAAATCGAGCGCCGACGATGGGGGCCGCACCCGTCGCACCATCGTGGCGATCGTCATGGTCGTACTGCTGTTCGTCTCGCTGACCTTCGCGATCACCGTGGGGCCGACCACCATCACCCCGATCGACGTCTGGGGTTCCGTTGCCCACCACCTCGGTCTCGGCACGAGCCCGCTCCCCGAGCTACGGGACGGTATCGTCTGGCAGTTGCGGCTGCCGAGGGTGCTGACCGCGGCCGCTGTCGGAGCCGGCCTCGCGGTGAGCGGCGCTGTGATGCAGGCCGTCACCCGCAATCCGCTGGCCGATCCCTACCTGCTCGGGCTGTCATCCGGGGCATCCCTCGGCGCGGTCGCCGTGCTGCTGCTCGGTGCCTCGCTGCTTCTGCCGATCGCCGCTTTTCTCGGCGCGATGCTCGCGCTCGGGCTCACGCTCCTCCTCGCCAGTTCCCTCGGCAGGATCACCCCGTCCCGCACGGTGCTGGCCGGAATCGCGGTCTCAGCTCTCGCCTCCGCGATAACGAGCCTGGTGATCTTCTGGACGGTGACCGGCGACTCGTACCGCGAGATCCTCGGCTGGCTCCTCGGTTCGCTCGCCGGCGCGCGCTGGCCCGAGGTGGCGATCGCCTACTCCGCCATCCTGATCGCCGGGGTCCCGATCGTGCTGAGCGGCCGAGTTCTCGACTCGTTCGCCTTCGGCGACGTCTCCGCGGCGGCCCTCGGCGTCAACGTGCAGCGCACCCGCTGGCTATTGCTCGGGACGACGGCGCTGCTCACCGGGGCGATGGTGTCGGTGAGCGGGTCGATCGGATTCGTCGGCCTGGTCCTGCCTCACGCCGTTCGCCTCATGGTCGGGCCACGGCACCGCGCCCTGCTCCCCCTCACCGCCCTGGTCGGGGCGGTCTTCCTGGTCTGGGCGGACACCCTCGCCCGCACGCTGTTCGATCCGCGCGAACTCCCGGTCGGCATCGTCACCGCCCTGATCGGCGCGCCGGTGTTCGCGCTCCTCCTCGCCAGGCGGAAGGCGAGCTCATGACTGCCGATCCTGTCCTGCCGGCTACCGGCGTGAGCGACGGCCTCGAGGCATCCAGGGTCACCATCCGACTCGACGGAACGCTCATCATCGACGGGGTCGACTGCACGGTGGAACCCGGCACATTCTCCGCGCTCCTCGGGCCGAACGGCGCGGGCAAGTCGACCTTGCTCTCCGTGTTGGCTGCGGTCGAGAAGGCGGACAGTGGCAACATCCGGTTCGGCGGCGCCGAGCTTCGGGAGATGCACCGCAGGCAGCGCGCACGCACCGTCGCTTTCGTTGAGCAGGAGGCGACGACAGAACTCGCGCTGACCGTGCGGGATGTAGTCGCACTCGGACGCACCCCCTACCAGTCGCTCTGGTCTGACGAGGGGCCGGATGACGCGGCCATAGTCACCCGCGCCATCGAGCTCGCCGACATGGCGCCGTTCGCCTCGCGCAACTTCGTGAACCTGTCGGGCGGAGAGAGGCAGCGCGTACTTCTCGCCAAGGCGCTCGCGCAACAGCCCGAGCTGCTGCTGTTGGACGAGCCGACCAACCACCTCGACGTCAGCGCGCAGCTGTCGGTCCTCGCACTTCTCGCCGAGCTCGCCACCACCGGGGTGACCGTGCTGGCCGCGCTGCACGACCTCAACCTCGCCGCGGCCTACTGCGACCACGTCGTCGTGCTGCGGAACGGTCGGGTCTACGCGGCCGGTCCGACCCGGTCCGTCCTGACCCAGGAGCTGGTCAGGGACGTGTACGGCGTCGAGGCGAGCGTGCTCGAGAATCCGATGACCGGGCGGCCGGTCATCGCGTTCAGCCCACTCGCGCTGGGCTAGTTGCAGTTCTCACGGACGTTGTGTTCGGCCTCGTGAAGAACGCCAGGGCCAGGATGCCGCAGAGCAGATACAGCCCGGCCTGCGTGTCGAGGATTGCCACGACGCCGAACTGGTCTGCCAGCACCCCGGCGGCCACGAGCCCGACCCCCTGGGCGGCCTGCCCGGCTGTCTGGATGGTCGCGACGATCCTCCCGAGCGCCCCGGGCGGCGCGACCAGTTGCACGGTGGTCATGATGCCGGCGGATGTCGCGACGGCGGGAATGCCCATCGCGATGAAGAGCCCGACATAGAACGGCGTGGCCGTGCTCAACGGCCAGAAGTTCCAGGTCAGCAGTGCGAGCGCGCCGAACACCAGGTATCCATAGCCGACCAGCACTCGATTGCTCAGTCTCCTGATCAGGATTCCGACCAGGAGCCCACCGAGAATCCCGCCGATTGCCTGCACCCCGCGCAGCAACCCGACCTCGGCATCCGATGCCTGCAGCACCCGTACGACATAGACGACGAAGAGCACCAGGAAGATCCCCTGTGCGACACTTCCGACCGAGATGATCATGAGGATCGCACCGAGAGGCCTGGTCCTCCGGATGATGGCGAAGCCGTCGACCCACTGGTGCCACAGCCCGACCGGCCTTGGATGCGCGGATTGATCGACCGGGTTCTGCACGGCATTGCCGCGACTGACGCCGACGAGCACCGCGCTCACCAGGTAGGTCGCGGCGTCGAGGATCACCACGCCGGGCAGACCCCAGACCGCGAACACGAGACCGCCGAGCGGCGATCCGACGAGACGGGACACGTTCTCGCTGACCGCCATCAGCGAATTCGCCGGGCCGAGCTGGTCGGATGTCACCAGTTGCGGCAGCAGCGACTGCTTCGCCGGATTGAGCCCTGCGGCCAACGCGGCCTCGACGGCGGCGACGACATAGACGATCCACAGCCTGTCCCCGTTCGCGAAGATCAACGGAAGGAGGGCGAGCCCCTGCAACAGGTTGATGACCACCATCGTGGTGCGGTGATCCCAGCGGTCGACCAGGACGCCGAACAGGCTGCCGAACAGCAGAACCGGCAGCAGTTCGGCGATGAACACGGTGGACGTGCCGAGGGCGGATCCGGTCATCGCGAAGGCGAACAGCGGAAGGGCGATCATCAGCAGCCAGTCGCCGGTGTCCGAAATCAGGCCGCTGGTCCAGACCAGGGCGAAGTTGCGATTGCGAAGCGGCGACACCGCGCGAACGGTCTCCGGGGCGGCGGTCACGATGCGTCCGGGTGGCGGAAGGCGTCCAGCTGCAGGTGTACGACGGCGCTGTCCGCCGGCGCGCCGTCGCGGGTGAGTGCGATGTACGGACGGATGAGCGCGTCGAGCTTGCCGCCGAGCTCCTCGAGCTCTTGCGGCGTCATCCGCAGCGCGTAGCTGGCCGCGCCCATGGCATTCCGCCACTCTGGCGACAGCTGGCCGGTCTGGTCGAGCGCCCGATGGGCGAGGCGGGCGCCGCGGTCGATCCGATTGTGGCTGAGCACCTCTTCTGCAATGGTCGCCGCCGAGTCGGCCGGATCCGATCCGTCAGTGCCGAACTGGAACCCGGTCGCGGCGCTTCGCCACGGGCGCTCGCGGCCATCGACGGCATCCATCGACTCGACCAGTCCGAAGCGCTCGAGCGAGCGCAGGTGATAGCTGCAGTTGGATGCCGTTGAACCGACAACCGCGGCGCACTGGCTTGCGGTCTGCGGCCCGAACGCCATCAGCTGGTCGAGCAGTGCCAGCCGAAGCGGATGCGCGAGCGCTCGCAGGGCGCGAGGATCACCGACGATCTGCCGGTTCTCCGCTTGCGAGTGCCCTGGCTGCGGGTCCTCTGCCAGCGGGTGCTCTCGATCATCCAATGTGAAAGACATGTTTCACATCTTGGCGCAGGCGGAAGCACCCCGCAAGTGCTTGGCGAGAATTGGTGTGCCCTACTCGCGGTGCCCGATGACTCGAATGATCCTCCGCCACACCGAAGCCGGTGCGATCCTGGCCAGGAATGCCTCCCGGCGTGGCAGTGTCGACCGCAGCGCCGCGGTCACCTCGACCACGTCGTCAGCCAACTGCCGCGACTCATGTTCCTCGAGCGCCTCCGCGAAGAACTCGTGCTCGACCGCACTGAGCACCCGTTCGAGTGCGGCCGAGTGGACGACCAGCACCACGCCCGGCCGACTCGGCGGCGGAACGCCGATCATGGCATCGAAACCGGCGGCATTCTCCCGGGGGGTCGCGGTATTCGGTGGCCGTGCACCGATGTCTTCCGCCGTGTCGAGGATCTCCTGCCAGGCGACGGATGCTGTGGCGGTGTTGTCTCGCAGCGATCTCAGCCGTCTCCTCCGCCTCGCAGCGCGCACTGACGCCGGGATCAACCCGAGCACGAGCAGGACCAGCACCGTGCCGCCGAACCAGAGCCATCCGATCCACGCCGGCGGGCCGGACTCCGCCGTGAAGCCGCCAGCGGCCGGGCCGTTCTGCTGGCCGGGGTCGACCCTCGGGCCAGCCGTCGCCGCGCCGGTCGGCACGGTGATGTCCGGAGCCGCCGCGTTCGGGAGCGGATCCAGGTTGATGTCGTGCACGGCGTAGCTCGGCACAACGCCGCGGCCGGGGGTCGGCTCGAACGGGATCCAGCCGACGCCGTCGAAGTACAGCTCCGGCCAGGCGTGCAGATCATGCGAGGTCACGGTGAACTCGCGCCCGTCGACCCCCTTGTTCTCCTTGTTCGCGGCCCCTGGAAGGAATCCGACCGCGACTCGCGATGGGATGCCGAGGGTGCGAGCGAGAACGGCCATCGCCGAGGCGAAATGGATGCAGTATCCGCTCTTCGCCGTGAGGAATTTGGCGATCACGGACACCCCGGTGCCGTCATAGCCGTCGGACACCGGTGCCGTCTCGGAATACTCGAAGCTGCCGAGACGGAAGAAATCCTGGAGCGCGAGGGCCCTGGCGTAGTTGCTCGTGAGGTTACCGGCGACTTGCTCGGCCGTTGCGGCGATGATCGGCGGCATGTCCGGCGGCAGCCGCAGGTACTTGTCGAATCCGTTCGGTACCTGCGTTCCGGCATGGGCCAATTGCCCAGGGGTCGGGTTGGGGATGACGCTCTTGACTTGGTAGTCCTGACCGTTGACCGTGCTGTCCGTGCTCGACACCGACAGGGCGCTCGGCTCCCAATACCACCGGCCGTTCAGCCCGGAGACGCTCGACGTCGGGTACGGCAACGGCAACCAGGTGCTGACGAGATTGCCGACCCGCACGTCGGTCGTCTCACTCTTCTTGACGATGTTCTTTGCGAGACCGGGAGGCGCGGGAAGCTTGTTCACGGTCCTGTTGTCATCGACCTTGACGACGGCAGGCGCCCAATTCGCGCCGCTGAAATTCTCGAGGGTGACCAGCCGCAGATACTGCGGCTTTCCGGACGAGGTGCTGTAGGTGAACACGGTGTGCTCGTCGAACCGTCGCAGGTCCCTGCCGAGGCTCAGCACCGGATTCACTCCGGTGGAGAATCCGGCGTTGCCGAGGGGTGCAGACGGCGCCGAGGTCTGCGGAAGCTGGATCGGCAGCACGATCGCCACCGCCACCGCCCCTGCGCCGAGCGCGAACGACAACCGTCGCTGGCCGACCGGCCGGCCCGCCCGCAACAGCCAGAGGTAGGCGACCGCGGTGAGAATGAATGACACCGCGTCGCTCAGGTCGAGGAGGGTGAGAGCGGGCACAGCCAGGATCACCAGGAGCGGGATCCCGGCGAGCGCGGGGGCGCGAAGGGTGATCGCGACGAGGTCGGCGATCAGCGCGATGGCTCCGATCCCCGCGACCAGAAGGAAGGTGATCCCTTCATCCGCGATCGCCGGTACCGCCTGGGTTTGGATCGAGAAGTTGGCGGCGGTGATGTTCGCCCCGAAAGACGCCCAGGTCCTCGCGGTGGGGACAACGAGGAAGAGCCCGGTGCCCGGCGCGAACAGCGCGGTCAGGGTGCCGAGGAGCACCACGGCGTTCACGAGCGGCGGCACCCACCGGCGCCGGGTGAGCGTGCGGGTGATTGCCGAGGTTCCCACCATCAGCGCGCAGACCAGGATGAGCGGGAGCCACCAGTCCAGCCCCTGCAACAGCACCCGCATCCCCCAGGTGGCGAAGACCAGTGCGACGAACAGCGCCACACTCGATTGCAGGGTGGCCGCCGGGCCCGGTGCGCCGGGTCGCGACGCTCGTGGTGCGGACGCTCGTGACGCGCCAGGTCGCGTCCGGGTCGGGTCAGCGGATGTCACGGCCGACCTCCAACTCGGGCTCGAGGGACTGCAACAGCCCGCCGAGCGGTTCGCCGGGGCTCACCGAGATGCAGATCCAGCCCGACGCTTCCAAGTGCTCACGCGTCGACCCCGCTTCGGATGACAGCAGGAAGGCGATCGCCTGGTCGAAGTCCGGCCGCAGGGCGATGAGCCTGTCGAGCGTGTCATCCGTGGCATCCGCGAGGATCGCGAAAATCGCGCCACGCGATCGACCGGCATCCGGCCCTCTAGCGAGGGCGGCCAGCTGCGCCCGGGTCGGCGGGGCGACGCTGAGGTTGATCGCGGCCAGGCTCTCGAGGAACTCGTCCGCGCTGTCGGCGGGCGCGAGCGAGTGCGATGCGGTCTCGACGATGTGCAGGATGAAACCCTCGCGTCGCAGGTGCATCGCGAGAGAAGCGGTGAGCCGAACGGCCTCCTCGAACATCGCGCTCTCCGGTTCGTCCCGGCGAGAGTCGTCCCACCAGGACTTCGACGACCAGTCGCTGTAACCGGCGCGCTGGGTGTCGATGACGAGCCGCGCCTCGGTGTGGGTGCGCTGTTCCTCCTGCCGCACCATCAGTTCCCCATGGTGAGCGGACGCCCGCCAGTGCACCCGCCGCAGCGCGTCGCCGGTGCGGTAGTTCCTGGTCATCAGGTCGTCCTCGCCTCCGAGCGGACGCAGTTGCATCACGCGGGCTGAACCGTCGGCTGAGGTGGTCGAAAGGTTGCCACCGGGAAGCGGAACGACATCCGGGACAACGACCAGGGAATGCGTCTCCCCCACCGCGATCTCCGACAGGACGAGGCCAAAAGGATCGGACAGTTCGACGAGCAGCGGGCCGACGTCGTAGATGCCCCTGCGCTGGGGCAGCAGCTCGTAGCGGACGCGGATCGCCGCCGGTCGGGAGAAGCTCGTGGTTCGTGGCGGCAGCGGCGGCAGCACCTGGTGCCCGGTGAAAAACGGCGCCCACGGCAACTGGTCGCGCCAGGTGACCGCCACGGTGGAATACCGACCGATGTTTCCGATGTCCAGGGTCGCCGTCGTGGGGTGTCCGACCGCGACGACGGGAGGCGAATAGGTCCTCGTCACACCCAGCCGCAGTTGGGCCACCCGCGCGAAAACCAGCGCGAACAGCGGGAGCGACACACCGAAATACCCGGCGTAGAGAAGCTCCTGCCTACCCATCACGAACCCGGTCGACAGGGTGGCGACAGACACGATGAGCAACGCCCACCCTCGCCAGCTGAAACGCATGACCCTCGCCGGGCGTCTCGATCTCAGACGGGAGGACATCGGATGCTCAGGCCGGGCCGACGGCGCCCAGCGGAACGGGGGTGGCTGCGACGATTCGCTGCACGACGTCAGACATCGCCGATGTTCCGATGTTGCCGGTGCGACCGGCCACCCGGCTGGTCGGCAGCAGGCGATGACCGAGCACGGCAATGGCAAGGGCGTCGAGGTCGTCCGGCAGCACGAAGTCGCGTCCGTTCAGTGCGGCGCGCGCCTTGGCGGCGCGGACCAGTTGCAGGGTGGCGCGGGGGCTGGCACCGAGCCGCAGCTCGGCATCCCTCCTCGTCGCCTGGGCGATTGCGACGGCATACTGTTCGACCGCTCGGCTCACGAACACCGTACGAACCTTGTGAATCATGTCGAGCAGCTGCTCGGTGCTGACGACCGGCGTCACACTGTCGAGCGGACTCGACAACTCCCGGGTGCGGAGCATCGCCAGCTCGGCATCCTCATCCGGATACCCCATCGAGATTCGGATCATGAAGCGATCGCGCTGCGCCTCCGGCAGCGGGTAGGTTCCCTCCATCTCGACCGGGTTCTGGGTCGCGATCACGGTGAATGGAGACGGCAGGCGGTAGGTTCCGCCGTCGACGGTGACCTGCGCCTCCTCCATGCTCTCGAGCAAGGCAGACTGGGTCTTCGGTGATGCGCGATTGATCTCGTCGCCGATCACGATGTTGGCGAAAATCGGCCCAGGCTTGAACTCGAACCGGCGTTCAGACTGGTCGTAGACGGATACCCCTGTGATGTCGGATGGCAGCAGATCCGGGGTGAATTGCACCCGGTTGACACTGCAGCCGACCGACTTCGCGAGGGCTCTGGCGAGCATCGTCTTCCCGACCCCCGGCACGTCTTCGATCAGCAGGTGTCCCTCGGCCAGAAGCGCGGTGAGCGCCATCTCCACGGCTTCGCGCTTGCCGTCGATGACGGTTTCGATCACTCGGAGGATTTCGCTCGCGTGACTGTGGAAGACGCTGGCTGCGTCAATGCGTTCGGTGTTGCTCATCATTGATCCCGCCACTAAGGACTACTCCTTGTGAGTCTGCCAGATAACAGCTCGGTAACAACTGCGAATTTACTTTGTGCGTGGCATTTCGGCACCCGCTCAGCCCGTCGATCCAACGGCGCTGCCATAGTCCCAGTCGATTCCGCTGGTGAGCCAGTGCGCGGATGCGCCGTCCGCCGTGTTGAGCGAAATGCCGTCAATCGGGAACTGCGCCGGAGGGATGCACGCGGACACTGCGCTGCTCTCGCTGGCGGCGGTCATCATCACGAGGCACAGGCTGCCATCGACCTCGCGCGCAACCCAGAGGCCCATGCTGCCTTCCGCCGTCACCAAGTGCGTGCTGTTCGGATCGATTCGGAAGGCCTTGAGAGTGTCCGCGGCGGGAAAGGCGTCTACCGACCGCTGTGCCTCGTTGAGCCAGGCCTCGGCGCTCGCAATGGCGGCGGCATCCGCACTCGCGTTCCGAACGACCGGATCGACGACAGAATCGCCCTGTGGCTGCGCCGCCACCGCACCGGCCGCCGCGGCGGCAGCGGCACTCAGCTCACCGGAGTCCGGCCGCACTGTCGCCTGCGCGACTGGGGCGAGACTCACCGGTGGCTTCTCTGCCGAGCGGGTCGCAACCGAGCCACCGACCGCACCCAACGCGATCGACGCGACGACCACCGGAACAACCCAGAGTCGGCGCAGCGTCTCGGTGACGCGGTTCGGGCCCTCGCCCCAGGTGTCGTGGCTGATTGCCTGGGAATCATCGACGACCTCGACCATGATCGGACCTGAGGCTGCGCCCGTCCCCGCCGCGGCTGCCCTCCTGGCTCCGCCGACGCCTGGCGCGGTCACTGCCGGGATGCCGGCCGCTCGCGCCCGCGCGGTCGAGGCCCGATCATCCAGTTCCCGCAGCGCCTTCATCGCCCGCGCGGCAGCCGCCTCATCCTCCGGCGTGACGACGCGACCGAACGCGACTGCTTCCAGTGCGTTCCGCGTGCGCGGATCATCGACGACCATGCCCAGAGCGTATCTCGGAATCGGCGAGAATTCGTCAGGGACGGCACCCCAAATCAGGGTGCGCAGCGTCCTATCCAGCGGCGCTGACGGTGACTCCGTCGGCGCCCCAGTGTGCGAATGTGCCGTCCTCCGCTTGAGCCGAAACGCCCTTGTCCGGGAAGAATTCCGGTGGTGTGCAACGCGCCTGGAAGCTCCCGTCGGCCGTCGCCACCATCAGGAGGCACAGGCTGCGGTTGCTCCCGCGCGCCACCCAGACGTTGGTCTTCCTGTCCGTCGTGACGACGTGGGTGCTGTATGGATCGATTCCGAATGCCATGAGTCCCGGCTCGTCGGGAAAGGTGTCGATCGGTCGCCTCGGCTGGTTGAGCCAGTCCTCGGCACTCGACCCGTCGGCATCGCTCGGCGGCAGGGGAATGACCGGATCGGCGACCACGGTGGTGCCGCCCGGCGAGGCGGAGTCCGGCGGCACGGACGACTGTCCGACCGGAGCGAGACTCGCCGGCGGCTTCTCGGTCGCGCGCGTCGCCAGCGAACCCGCGACCGCACCCAGCGCGATCGACGCGACCACCACCGGAACCAACCAGAATCGGCGTAGCGTCTCCGCGACGCGGTTCGGGGCTCCGCTCCAGGCACCATTCCGGGAAGCACGTCGGATTGCTTGAGAGTCATCGATTACCTCGACCATGACCGGACCGGAGGCCACGCCCACTCCGGTCGCAGCTGCCCTTCGAGCGCCGCCGACGCCGAGCGCGGTTGCTGCCGGAATACCTACCGCTCCCGCCCGCCCGGCCGAGGCCCGATCATCCAGTTCCCGCAGCGACTTCAGCGCCCGGGCGGCTGCCGCCTCGTCTTCTGGCGTGACCGCGCGACCGAAAGCGGCTGCTTCCAGTTCGCGACGAGTGCGTGGATCATCGACGACCATGTCGAGAGCGTAACTCGGAATCGGCGAAGATTCACCGGTATTCGCTCCTCAGATCACGGTACGGATGCGTCCCGTGCGGCGGCCCGCCCCGCAGCGAAACCTTGTTCATATGCCTCGTCGCTTCCGAGCCGGAACATGTCCTTCTCCGCCGGCCGCACGATGCTGCGAGCGCCGGGCAGATCGAGCCCGCCGACCACGTGGCCGAGCCCGCGGATAACGGCGACAGGCAGGCCGGACGCCTTGCCCTTGACCAGGTCGGTCGCACCGGCGATCTCATCGGCGACGGCGGCGACCGTGACGTCCAGGCGGCGTCCGCCCGCATCGGTGCTGCCTCTCAAGTCGTCGAGAACTCGGATGCCCGCTGCGCCGATGGCGACATCCGTCTGTCCCTCCCGCCACGGCCTGCCGAGCGTGTCGGAGATCACGACGCCGACGGTGACCCCGAAGCGTTCGCGGAGGGCGGCGGCGATGACGCGAGCCGAGGCATCCGGATCCACCGGCAGAAGAAGCACGGTTCCTTCCGGGGTGTTGCTGGAGTCGACCCCGGCCGCGGCCTGCACGATCCCGAGCCTGTTCTCGACGATGCGGGTGACGCCCCCCGGATGTTCGCGGCGGGCGACCAGCCGCACCGTCTCGGAGGTGATCGCGTCTTCGCGGTCGGCGGCCCGGATCATCCTGCCCTCCGCCTTGGAGACGATCTTGGAGGTGACAACGACGACGTCGCCGTCCTCAAGCGGACCACCTTCGCCGTTGCCGACCAGGTCACCGATGATCGTGGCGAGGTCGTCGCCGGTGACGATCTCGGGGACGCCGCCGATCGCCCACACGGCCAGCATCAGCGCACCAGCTTCGGCAGAACGTCGCGCGCGAAGAGGTCAATCCACTCCCGCTGGTTGCGTCCGACATTGTGGAGGTAGATCCGGTCGAATCCGAGGTCGAGGTAGCGCTGGATGTTGGCGCGGTGCAGGTCGGGGTCCTCCGAGACGAGCATCCGGCCTTCGAAGTCCTCTGGGCGCACCAGTTTGGCGAGCTGCTCGAATTCGAATGGCGACCGGATGTCAGAACGGGGGAATCGCATCCCGCCGTTCGGCCATTCCGTAATGGCGTTGGCCATCGCCTCATCGCGGGTGGGCGCCCAGCTGAGATGCAGGCGCAGCACCTTGGTTCCGCCCTTCTTGCCCGCCTCGCGCGCACCATCGTCGAAACGGGTGATCAGTCCGCCGATCTTGTCGAGCGGCGCCCCGTCGATGATGAGCCCGTCGACCGTGCGGCCGGCGCGCTTCGCCGTGACCGGTCCAGCAGTGGCGACCAGGATCTCGGGCGCGGTCTCCGGCATGGTCCACAGCCTGGTGGACTCGAGTTTGAAGAAGGGCCCGGTGTGCTTGGCATCGCGCCCGGCGATGGACGCCGCGAACAGCTTGTTGATCACCTCGACGGCCTCGAACATCCGGTTGATCCGCTCCGCCGTCTCCGGCCAGTATCCGCCGGTGATGTGCTCGTCGATCGCCTCACCGGAGCCGACGCCCAACCAGTGCCGCCCGGGATACATGGCCGCGAGTGTCGCGCTGGCCTGGGCGATCATGGCCGGATGCTGCCGAAACGTCGGCACCGTCACGCCGGTTCCGAGGTCTCCCACGGTCGTCTGCCCGAGCGCACCGAGCACGTTCCACACGTACGACGCCTGCCCCTGCTGCGGCACCCATGGCTGAAAACGGTCGGCCGCCATGACCCCGCTGAACCCGTTCTGCTCGGCGTAGGCACTCAGCTCGAGGATCTCGGTCGGATGAAACTGCTCCAGCATGGCGGCGTAGCCGATGGTGGGCGAGGTGGATGTCACACCCCCATTGTCCCGGATGGCGGCAAGCGCCGCGGAGCTACTTAGCGGTGCCCGGCCCGTGCGACAGCTTCCACCAGGCATCCGGCTCCGTGATCGACCCCTTGAGCACGAGCGGCACCACGACCTTCTCATTGCCGGCCTGGTAGGTCACGGTGCCGACCTTCGTCCCGCTCTTCGCGGTGGTGATGGGGTCGATCGACACGGTCGCTTTGATCGGATTGTTCGACCAGGTGAGCACGAATGCATTCTCGCCCGCGACGATTTTCGCGGTGTCCTTCCAGGGTGTCGACACGGTGGCGAAGACCACGTCCTGTTTGGTGAGCTCCAGCTTCTGGAAACCAGATTCGATGCTTGAGATCAGCGCTTGGGTTGCGCCGTCGACGGAGGAACGATCGTCGCCACCGAGTACGACTCCGACGACCGTGAGCGGATCGGTAATGCCGGCGACAGGAAGCGAGGCGGAGTACAGCAGGTTCGACCCGACCAGGGTTCCGGTCTTGATGCCGTTGATCCCCTTCACGCCCAGCAGATCATTGGTATTGACCACCGTTCCGATGTTGGCGACGGAGGCGACCGACGACCCGACGATGGATGCGACCAGGGGGTTTGCCATCGCCAACCTGCCGATTGCGATCATGTCGGTCGGCGTGCTCACGTTCTGGGCGCTCACCCCGGTCGGCTCCACCATTTTTGTTCCGGACAGACCGTGCGCCGCGAGCCATTTCCGGGTGGCGGCCAGGAAGTTGGCCTGGCTGCCGAATGCCCAGGTCGACACGGCATCCGCATAGTTGCAGGCGGATGCGACCAGCATCGTCGTCAACGCGTCGTGCAGCGACATCCTCGAGCCCGTCTTCATCGGCTGGATGCTCGCGCCCATCACGTAGTACTTGTCGTACAGGTCGGAATCGGCCTTGCTGAACGTGATCGTCGGGCCGGAGTCGGTTGCCGCGAGGGGTTTGGCCCCCAGCACCACGAGTGCGGTGATGAGCTTGCTGATGCTGGCGATCGACTTCGCGCCGCTTCCGCCACCGGATGCGACGATCTCCTTCGTTCCGGTGAGTGCTTCGAACTGCGGTGAGCCGGTTACGCTCACGGCGCTCTCTCCCACCCCGGGGATGTTCAGGACGACGGGGGTGCCACGCAAGACGGCCGACGACTTGCCTGTGATGTCCACCGTGGCCGCAGCGGTAGGAGCAGAGAGAGCCACCGGAATGTACGTCGCGATGATCGCGACGACGACACCGACGACGCTCGCCGCCACAATGCGACGGCGCGTGCGTCGACGGCGGGTCATGGCGATGACGGCCGGATCCGCGGCACGGGCCAGGCGTCCGTCCCGCTCCGCCTCGCCCTGGGCCAGCAACGCTGACAGGTCCGCGAAGGCGTCGGACGGATCCTCGGCGGTCACGTCGCTTCGATCACGACGTTGATCGTGGAGAAAGACTCACTCATGGTCACATGCTAGGCCAGCGCCGAGGCATCCTCGTTCAGAAGTGACGATGTGCTTGCGCTACAGGCGCGGCAACCAGTACGGTAATGGACGGCCACAGACGAAAGGAGCCGACGTGTTTATTTTTGATATTCCGGGAATGTCCCGACGTACCGCCGGCTTCGTCGGCGCCATCACCGCCTGATCGGTTTGCACCGCTTCTCTAGCGCGCCGCACCGATCACACGCCTCCGCCGATTACCCGGTGGACGCTCGCGACGTGTGACCCGGCAGGTCCAGCACCTGCACTTTCGGATCGCTCACCTCGTGCACGATGCGCCCATCGCGCATCCTTCCATCGGCCGCCTCGAGCGGCCGGTCGAACCAGCGCCCAGGCATGCGCCAGCGCCGGCTCCGCAGCTCACATCCCACAAGGAAGCTCAACCATGAATGCCACAACGCATGACACCGTGCACAACACCGTGACGACCGCTCCCGGTCGTCACGACCACCCGCCCCAACCGATCCAGCCGTCGCAGCCGATTCGCCGGGTCAACCTGCTCGATCGGGCCGCGCTGCACCTCGGCGTCGCCCTCATCAAGTGGGGTCGCCGGCCGCACAGGACCGATTCACGCGCGAGTCTCGCACACCAGGCGGAGCAGCACTTTGCCCGCCTCGATCGTGAACGAGCGGCCGAACGGATGCGTCACCTGAACGTGCCGCGCTGATGCGGAAGGGCACACGACACGAGGCCGTCACCAGGGATTGCTCCCGGTGGCGGCCTCCCGCACAAAACTGCAGTTAGAGGGCCCGCAGCCGCGGCGCCAGGTCCTTCTCGAACAGCGAGAGGAATCGGCGTTGGTCCTGGCCGGGGCCGTGGAAGACGAGGTGGTTGAGCCCTGCATCCAGGTACTTCTTTATCTCGGCGACCACCAGGTCCGGATCGTTGCCCACGATGAAGCGGGACGCGATCGTCTCGATCGGCAGTGCGTCTGCCGCGGTCTCCATCTCGATCGGATCGGTGATGTCGTGCTTCTGTTCCTTGCTGAGCGCGAGCGGCGCCCAGAACCGGGTGTTCTCGAGAGCGGTTTCGTAGGAGGTGTCGTAGGAGAGCTTGATCTCGATCATCCTGTCGATGCCGTCCGAATCGCGACCGGCCTTCTCCGCGCCCTCCCGCACCGCCGGGATGAGCTGCTCGGTGTAGAGCTCCATGCCCTTGCCCGACGTGCAGATGAAGCCGTCACCCGCGCGCCCGGCGTAGCGGGCGACGACCGGTCCGCCGGCGGCGATGTAGACCGGTACAGGAATGTCCGGGCGGTCGTAGACGGATGCCCCGTTGGTGGAGTAATACTCGCCCCGGAAGTCGACGCGGTCCTGCGTCCACAGCTGACGCATCAGGGCGACGGCCTCACGGAGGCGGGCGAACCGTTCCTTGAACTCCGGCCAGTCCTGCGCCCCTGCACCCCGGAATCCGGTCGCAATCTCGTTGAGCGCCTCACCGGTGCCGACGCCGAGCATGATGCGCCCGGGGTAGAGGCAGCCCATGGTCGCGAACGCCTGGGCAATCACCGCGGGGTTGTAGCGGAACGTCGGCGTCATGACCGACGTGCCGATCTGCACGCTCGACGTGCGCTCCCCCACCGCCGCCATCCAGGCGAGCGAGAACGGCGCGTGGCCGCCATTGTGCCGCCACGGCTGGAAGTGATCGCTTACCGCGACACTCTCCATGCCGTGGGCCTCCGCCGCGACCGCGATCTCCACCAGTTCGCGCGGGTCGAACTGCTCCGCGGATGCCTTGTAGCCGAGTTTCAGCGGAAGCATGAGGAGGTCAGCGCGCGTTCGGCGTCTGCAGGAATTCGGCGACCGCTCGCGGAACGTACGGGCTGACATCGCCGCCGAGAGCCGCGACCTGGCGCACCAGGCTGCTCGACACGTGGGCGTGGGCTGGATCCGGGAGCAGGAAGACGGTCTCGACCCCGGCGAGGTTGCGGTTGACGATCGCCATCGGGGTCTCGTAGGCGACATCCACCTGGGATCGGACGCCCTTCACGAGGACGGTGGCTCCGACATCCGTGCAGTAATCCACCAACAGGCCGACGCTCCACGAGGTGACCTTGATGTTGCCGCCGATACCGGCATCCGCGATCGACTTCTCGATCAGTGCGACGCGTTGGGCGACCGGCAGCAGGGCGGACTTGTCCGGATTGTGCACGACCAGAACGTGCAGTTCGTCGAAGATGCCTGCCGCACGCTCGATGACGTCGAGATGACCCAGGGTGACGGGGTCAAACGACCCAGGGACGACGGCGATCCGGTTCATGCATTCACCCTAGCCGCTCAGTGTTACCGCTTCGTGACAATTAGTGCGGACGTGATGACGGCACGGTTCCGGTCGATCGTCGGGTCAGTTCTTGGCGAGGAAGTCGCGGGATGTCTCGTCGAGACGGCGATCGAGCGCATCGCGGAGAGCCGGATGCCGCTCCAGTGCCGGATCATTCTGCAGCACCGCCTCGGCCAGGGCTCTGGCCTCGGTGATCAGCTCGCCATCCTTCGCCACCCGCAGGAGTCGAAGCGACGACCTCCCGCCGGACTGGGTGCTGCCGAGCACATCTCCCTCCTGGCGGAGTTCCAGGTCCTTCTGCGCGAGTTCGAACCCGTCGAGGGTCGACGCGACCGCCTCCACCCGCTCCCGGGCCAGGGTGTCCGGTTCTGCACGGGTGACGAGCAGGCAGAGGCCAGGCACGCTGCCGCGACCGACCCTGCCGCGCAACTGATGCAACTGCGATACGCCGAAGCGGTCGGCATCCATCACCACCATGGCCGAGGCGTTCGGCACGTCGACGCCGACCTCGATCACCGTGGTCGCGACCAGAACGTCGATCTGCCCCGCGGCGAACCCGCGCATGAGCGAATCCTTCTGATCACCGGGCAGGCGGCCGTGCAGCGCCTCGATCCTGGCGGACGCGAGAAGCGGATTAGCCCGCAATTCGGCGAGCAACTCGGTGACGTTCGCGGTCGACGCCACCTCGCTCACCTCGTCGCCCTGTTCGATGTGCGACGGGTCGATCGCCGGGCACACCACGAAGGCCTGGCGACCGAGCGCGAGCTCCTCAGACAGCCGCTCCCAAATCCGGCCGGCCCAGGTCGGCTTCTCCGCGAGCGGAACGACGAACGTCTCGATACCCTGTCGGCCGGCCGGGAGTTCCGCGATGGTGGAGATGTCGAGATCGCCGAACACGGTCATGGCGACCGTGCGCGGAATCGGGGTGGCGGTCAGCACCAGGACGTGCGGCGGCGTTGTGCCCTTTCGACGCAGGGTCTCCCGCTGCTCGACGCCGAAACGGTGCTGCTCGTCGACCACCACCAGTCCGAGGTCGACGAAACTCACGGCATCCCCGAGCAGCGCGTGCGTGCCGACCACGATGCTCGCTCCGCCCGAGACGGTGGCGAGAAGCGCCCTTTTGCGATCCGCCGTCGGCAGCTGCCCGGTCAGCAGAGTCGGGCGCAGTCGTGCTGCCAGATCCGGACCGAGTGTCGCGACGATCGAGCGCAGGTGCTGGCCCGCGAGCACCTCGGTCGGGGCGAGCAGCGCCGACTGCCCGCCGGACTGGGCAACCGCGAGCATCGCCCGCAGCGCCACCAGCGTCTTGCCCGACCCGACCTCGCCCTGCACCAGCCGGTTCATCGGGGCGTCGGCCTCCAGGTCGGCCGTGATCTCGGCGCCGACCTTACGCTGGTCGCCGGTCAGGACGAACGGGAGCGTCTCGTCAAACCCCTCCAGCAGCGCTCCGGCAACCCGCGGCGTCGCCTCCGTCTCACGCAGGAGTCGCCGCTGCTGCAGCAGTGCTGCCTGCAGCACGAACGCCTCCTGGAAGCGAAGAGCCTTGCGCGCCGCACCCCAGTCCGCGTCTTTCTGCGGCCGGTGAATGAGCTCGACCGCCCGCGAATAGCTCATCAGTTTGCGGGAGGTTCGCACCGCATCCGGAACCGGGTCGTCGAGCGGCGGAAGCGTGTCGAGCACCACCCCGATCGCCTTCTGGAGCTGCCAGGACGCGACGGATGCTGTGGCCGGATACAGCGGAATCGGCAGTTCTGCCCAGGCCCTGGCCGCCTCCTCGTCCCGCTCCGTGTCATCCTCGAACAACTCGTAGTCCGGATGCGCGAGCTGCCGGGTGCCCCGGTAGTCGCCAACCTTGCCCGCGAAGATGCCGCGCGCGCCGGGGACAAGCTCCTTCGCCCGCCAGCCCTGATTGAAGAAGGTGAGGGTCAGGATGCCGCGGCCGTCGCTGATCTTCACCTCGAGGATCGAGCCGCGTTTCGCCCGCATCGGCCGCTCTCGAACCTCGAGCACCTCAGCGACAAGGGTCACGCTCGTGTCGATCTCGAGTTCGCTCAGTGCCGTCAACTCTCCGCGCTGGGCATAGCGCCGCGGATAGTGGCTGAGCAGGTCGCCGACGGTGACCAGGCCGAGGCCCTTCTCGATGGCGGCGGCCGTGCGACCGCCCAGCGCGCTGCTGAGTTTGGCGTCGAGGGGCGATGTCACCCTTCGAGGGTATCCGGCAGCAGCCCGCCTCAAGGAGCATGCCAAGATGGAAATAGTCGCGTCAACCTTGACGGATCGGAGAAGTGCTGTGTCGTACAACGACCGCGGTGCCGACGGTGCTGCGTATTCACGCTGGAAAGGCTGGGTCGCCGAGACCCCTTTCGGTCATCTCTCCGCGGGCGAAGCCGACTACTTCAAGCGAGAACTGCGTGACGTGACTGGGGGCGCAGCGGTGCAGGATGTTCTCGAGATCGGATTCGGCAACGGCGCGTTCCTGTCTTATTGCCGGTCGCGTGAGTGGACCGTGACCGGCACGGAACTCGGCACCGACCTGGTCGCGGCGGCGAGAGAGGCCGGGTTCGACGTTCATCCGGCGGACGAACTAGACCAGGTACCCGACGGATCATTCGATCTGGTCGCCGTGTTCGACGTGCTCGAACACATCCCCCAGGACGACATCATCGAATTTCTCGAGTCCCTCGCGGCCAAGCTGCGCCCGAACGGGTCGATGCTGCTCCGTTTCCCCAACGCCGACAGTTGGTTGGGCAACCCCCTTCAATTCGGAGACCCCACCCACGTCACCGCAATCGGCTATCTGAAGATGAGCTATTTCGCGCTCTGCGCCGGGCTTCGACTCGACGTCTTCCGCGCGGCCACCCGGCCATCCTTCGCGAGCTCGTTCGTCCACGGACTCTATTCGCTGACCGCGGGGACCTATATCGATGTCACGGCGAGGCTCAAGCAGTTGATCTACTTTCCCGGACTGCCCGTCGTGCTCTCCACCTCGAATGTGATCTGCGTCGCACGCAAGGCGCCCAGCCGGAACGACTAGGGGCAGCAGCACTCCGTCCGCCGCTAGAAGACGAACTGCGCCGAGATCCTGTCGACCACGAAGCCGATTGCGACGGCGATCGACGGCCCGAATGCGGCGATGGCGAACACCACGACGCCGCTCAGCGCCACAATCGCGACCGAACCGACGATCACCTGGGTACGCAGCGGCGTCGAAACCGGCGTGGAGCTCTCGGCCCGAATTGCGGCCTCACCCAGCAACTCCTCGAGGTCCGACGGGGACTCCGCTACGACATCCGCCTCGATCGTCGCTGTCGCTTCCACTCAGTACCTTTCGAGACGTGCCACTAAATCCACTTGCGCTTCTTGAACACAAGGTACAGGGTCACGCTCACCGCCGCCATCAGGCCGAGGGCCAGCGGATATCCGAACGGCCAGGCCAGCTCCGGCATGTTGTGGAAGTTCATCCCGTAAATGCCGCCGACCAGCGACGGGGCGAACAGGATGGCCGCCCATCCGGAGATCTTCCGAGCCTCCTCGGCCTGCCGGTTGCTCGCCTCGCCCACCTGCCGCATCTCGTCGTTCTGGCGCTGGGCCACGAGAGTGCCGTTGACCGTCAGGATGTCGCGGAGCAACTGCCTGAACTCGTCCACCCGCTCGTTGACGTGAGCGACATGGTCCGCGACGTCGCGCAGGTACTGCTGCAGGTCTTCAGCGATGCCGTACTTGTCGAAACCGCCGGAGATCGAGTCGAGGATGCCGACGAGCGGCTGGGCAGCGCGCTGGAAGTCGATCACCTCGCGGGACAGCTCGTAGATACGACGCGACACCTCCGGGTCTCCGCCGAACACCTGGGTCTCGATCTCGTCGATATCGTTCGCGAGGCCGGCCACCACCGGCGCATAGCCGTCGACCACTGTGTCGAGGATGGCGTAGAGCACCGCTTCCGTGCCGCGGGCGAGAAGTTCCGGGGTCGATTCGAGGCGCGCGCGCACGATCGAGAGGTCGGGCGATTCGCTGTGGCGGACGGTGATGACGAAGTTCCTGCCGATGAACAGGTGCAACTCGCCGAAGTCCACCTCCTCGCGATCATCCAGGTACTGCGCCGCCCGAAGAACGACGAACAGGGTCGTGCCGTAGCGCTCGATCTTCGGACGCTGGTGGGCAAGGATCGCATCCTCGACTGCCAGCTCGTGGAGGCCGAACTGCCCCGCGAGTGAGGTCAGCTCCTCCGTCGACGGGCGGTAGAGACCGATCCAGGCCATGGCGTCCGGACGTGAATCGAGCGCGGCGTAGGTGGAACCGAGCGTCGACGGGGTCTCGACCCGGCGGCCCGCCTCGTAGATCGCGTTGTCGATCAGGCTGGAGCGCGACGGATGCACCGAGTCGACGGACGGCGCGTCGACTTGATCCGGCTTCGGCGCTCTGCCCCGCGGCGACAACGGCCGAAACGGTCTCCTCAATTCGCGAGCCATGCAAGAACGCTAACCCCGTGGCACGGTCAAATCCGGTATCGACAGGTAAACAGTTGGCGATCGCAGCCGATAGCGTGGGAATCGATGACACGGATAATCGCCGGATTCGCCGGTTCACTCACGATCGCGGTGCCGCGCTTCGGCACCCGGCCGACCAGCGACCGAGTGCGCGAAGCGATCTTCTCCGCGCTCGAATCCCGGGACGCGATCGCCGGGGCGCGGGTCCTCGACCTTTATGCCGGTTCTGGTGCCTTGGGTCTCGAGGCGGCATCCCGCGGTGCCATGAAGGTCACACTGGTCGACAGCGCAAACGCCGCCACCCGCATCGGCCGCGACAACGCCGCGCTGGTCAAGCGCAACGCGCCGCCCGGCAGCGGACTCGAGATCGTGGTCACCGCCCTGCCGGTCCAGGCGTTCCTTGGCGCGAACTCCGAGACCTGGGACATCGCGCTTCTCGACCCGCCGTACGATCTCGGCGAGGTTGAACTCGCGCACAACCTCGAGGCGCTCGCGCACCGTCTTGCCCCGGATGCGGTGGTGCTGATCGAGCGCGGCATCCGATCGCCGGAGCCCAGCTGGCCATCCGGGATCACCCTCGACCGGCGCAAGGACTACGGCGATACGACCTTGTGGTGGGCGCGGCGGGTGTAGGTACCCTTGGCTGGCGCTACCCCTGGCCGCCGTTCCACCCCGTGTACGGGTCCCATCCACCCGCATCGTACGGTTCGCCGTCGAGCGAAATGCCGGCGCCGTCGACGACGACACCGATGCGCCGAAAGCCGACGGGAAGGGGGACGGATGCCGGGAAGCTCGCGAGAAGCGAATGGTCCTCCCCACCGCCGAGCGCCAGCAGCGGGTCCGGACCGAGTGCTGCGCTGTCGAAGTCGAGTCGCACCGAACTCGCTCGGGCGAGACGGGCGGCGTCGATCGCCAGTCCGTCGCTGAGGTCGAGCATCGCGGTAGCTCCTGCCAGTGCTGCGACCTGGCCTGCCCCGATCGGCGGCCGGGGGGCGAGTTGCGCCGCGGTGCGCGAGCGGAGTGTGGCGGCCAGGACGGATGACGGCTCGCCATCCGCGCCGACGGCCTCCGTAAACAGCAGTCGCAGCGCCAGTGCCGCGTCGCCGAGTACGCCGCACACCGCCACGATATCGCCGACTCGCGCACCGGAACGAAGTACCGGCGCCCGCCCGGACAGGTCGCCGAAGGCAGTGACGGCGATCGACAAGGTCGTCGATGCGGACAGGTCTCCGCCGACTACGCCGCACCCCGGTGCCAATTCAGCGCAGGCATCCCTCAGTCCGTCGGCGATTCCCTCGAGCAGCGAGACCGGAGAGTCCGGAGGCGCGGCGATCGCGACGACCAGTGCCGTCGGTACGGCGCCCATGGCCGCGACATCCGCGAGATTCGACGCCGCGGCCTTCCAGCCGAGGTCGTGCGGGCTCGACCAGGCCAGTCGAAAGTCCGGACCGTGGATCATCATGTCCGTCGTCACGACGAACCGTCCATCCGGAGCGGCAACGACAGCGGCATCATCCCCGGGGCCGAGCAACGCGGATGCGGCAGCCGGCAACCGGGGAAAGATCCGCTGCAGGGTCGCTGACTCCCCGATAGCGCCGAGGGTGTCAGATGCGGTCATGTTTCAAACGCTAGCCTGAAAGCAATGAACTCGATGCTCAAGCGGGTGGCCGTCGCCGCCTTCGCCCCCCTTCTGCTGCTCGCATTGAGCGCCTGTGCCCCAACGGTCGCGCTCACCCCGGCCGCGGACGCCACCAACGCGGACTGCGCGAACGTCATCGTCCACCTGCCGCAATCGGTCGCGGGCAAGGCGATCCGGCAGACGGATGCGCAGGCGACGAGCGCCTGGGGCGACCCGGCCGCCATCATCCTGCGCTGCGGGGTGACTCCACCTGGCCCGACCACCGACATCTGCTACACCGTCAAGGGAATCGACTGGGTGATCGACAGCTCTAAACAGCCGGTGTACACATTTACGACCTACGGCCGCACGCCGGCTGTGCAGGTCGTCGTCGACTCGACCCTCACCAGCGGCCAGGGCACGATCGTGCTCGACGAACTGGCCAACCCGGTGAGCTTCATCGCCCAGTCGAAGACCCACAAGTGCGAAAACGTGCTTGCGCCGTCAACGCCCACCCCAACCCCCGCGCCGACTCCATCCCCCTGACGCCGCGCGCCGGCACCGGGCTCCGCGCGCCCGCAGTGACCGCGAGAGGGCAAAATCCGCCCTAAAACGCGACTTTTAGGGCGGAATGTGCCCGCTCGCGAGGTTCTTGCGCCTCAGGTCTCGGGCTGCGGGTCGACCCGGTCCGTGGTGAGGTGTGGCGCGATATCCCGTGGATTCATCGTGCCTGCGAGCACCTGCGCGACCTGGGACACGATCGGCATCTCGACCCCCTTCAGGGCGGCGAGCTCGAGGATCGGGGCGACAGAGGACAGCCCCTCCGCGGTCTGGTTCATCTGCTTCACGACATCGCTGAAGGTGTATCCCTGCCCGAGCAGCCGGCCGGCGGTGTTGTTGCGGGACAACGGCGACTCGCAGGTCGCGATGAGATCGCCAAGTCCCGCGAGCCCCGCGAGGGTCTCTGGCTTTGCCCCGTAGGCGACCGCGAAATCGGTCATCTCGACCAGTCCGCGGGTGATGATCGACGCCTTGGTGTTCTCGCCGTAACCGACTCCGTCGACGATGCCGATCGCCACCGCGATGAGGTTCTTGAGCACACCGCCGAACTCGGTGCCGATGACATCCGTATTGACGAAGGAACGGAAGTACGGGTTGGTCGCGGCGATGGCGACACTCGTCGCGGTCTCCAGGTTGCTGGACGAGACGACAGCAGCCGTCGGCTGCTCCTTGGCGATTTCGAGCGCGAGGTTCGGTCCGGATGTGACGGCGACCCGGTCGACGTCTATGTCCAGTTCCTGCTCGATCACCTCGGTCATCCGCAGCCCGGATCCGTTTTCGACGCCCTTCATCAGGCTGACGACGATGGCGTCGGCCGGGACCAGCTCGCGGATGACGCGCAGGTTCTCGCGCAGCGACTGGCTAGGGACCGAGACGAAGACGATCTCTGCACCGTCGAGCACATCGGTCAGGTTCGGACTCGCCCAAAGGTTCCGCGGCAGGTTGATTCCTGGAAGATAGTCACTGTTGCGCTTGCTCTGCGAGATCTCGCGGGCAAGCTCCGCACGGCGGGCCCAGAGCGCGACATCCGATCCGCCATCGGCGAGCACCTTCGCGAATGTGGTGCCCCAGCTGCCCGCTCCGAGAACCGCGACCCGGCGCACCCC
Source organism: Microbacteriaceae bacterium (assembly GCA_025464895.1). Taxonomy (GTDB): domain Bacteria; phylum Actinomycetota; class Actinomycetes; order Actinomycetales; family Microbacteriaceae; genus Parafrigoribacterium_A. The sequence goes on from JAODMG010000076.1 coordinate 24,126, forward strand.
AGGGGCGGAGATGCGGATGGGCATCGTCATCGTGTTGCTCAAAAGCGACCGATCTCGTTTTGGTTGTGCTGGGTCGGATCCCAGACTTCGGCGGGGATCGGCTCGTTTCGCAATTCGGCGAGGAGGGCCGTGATGGCCTTCATGAGTAGCGCGGTCGCCTCGTTGAGGGTGGTGGTATCGAGTTTCTTGCCGGCAAAGGCCGACAGGTCGAGCGGATCACCGATCTTCGCATGGATGGTCTTACGGGGGAACACACTGATTCTCTTCGCATACCGCGGCATGATCTGCTGGGTCCCCCAGTGCACCATCGGGATGAGCGGAACGCCGGCCTCCAGCGCCATCCGCACCGCTCCGGTCTTGCCGCGCATCGGCCAGAGCTCCGGATCCCGCGTCAGCGACCCTTCCGGATAGATCACGACCGCCAGGCCGTCCTTCACGAGCTTGCCGGCCGCCGCCAGCGGGTCGTTGCCCCGGACCGCGCCGGCCCGCTCCACCGGGATCTGCCCCGACTTGCGCAGGAACCAACCGAGCACCGGCACCCTGAACAGGGAAGCCTTGGTCAGGTAGCGCGGCGCCCTGCCGAGTTTCCAGACGATGAGTCCCACCACGACAGGATCGATTTCGCTGTAGTGGTTCGGCGCCAACACGAATGCGCCGGTCTTCGGGAGCTTGTCGCCATCCTGGATCCGATACCGGGCAATGGCATACATGAACGGCAGGATGAGCGCGGCCAGTAACCTGAAAATCGGAATCTTCTCCGATTTGACCTTCTCGGGCTTCGTTGCGCCGGGTTCGGCTTCAGCAGGCACCGATCGGTTATCCCTCGTACTCGAAGTCGGCGCCGAGAGCGGCGAGCTTCTCGATGAAATGTTCGTATCCGCGACTGATAATACCCACGTTGCTGATCGTTGATGTTCCCTCGGCGACGAGTGCCGCGATGAGATAGCTGAAGCCACCACGCAGGTCAGGCACCAGGACATCCGCTCCGTGCAGCTTGGTCGGCCCAGTGATAACGGCCGCCTGCTCGAAGTCCCGCCGCGCCACGCGCCGCGGAACGTCGGGAAGACCCTGGGGGTGCACGACGATGTTCGCCCCCATGTCGTTCAGCGACTTGGTGAATCCGAGACGGTTCTCGTAGACCGTCTCATGCACGATCGAGATGCCGTTGGCCTGGGTTAGTGCGACGATGAGAGGCTGCTGCCAGTCGGTCATGAAACCCGGATGCACATCCGTCTCCACCGTCACCGGCTTGAGCTCTCCGCCCGGGTGGTAGAACCGGATGCCGTCGTCTTCGACGTCGAACGCGCCGCCGACCTTGCGGAAGACGTTGAGGAAGGTCATCAGCTCGGACTGCAGCGCACCCTCGACGAAGATGTCACCACGGGTCGCAAGCGCCGCGGCGGCCCAACTCGCGACCTCGTTGCGATCGAACAGCGCGCGATGCTTGTATCCCTCGAGCCGGTCAACTCCCTCAATCAGGATGACGCGGTTCGGCTCGACCGAGATGATCGCGCCCATCTTCTGGAGGATGGCGATGAGATCCATGATCTCCGGCTCGATCGCCGCGTTTTTGAGCTCCGTCGTTCCCTTAGCCCGCACCGCGGTGAGCAGCACCTGCTCGGTCGCACCGACGCTCGGGTACGGGAGCTCGATGTTGGCACCCTTCAGCCCGTCGGGCGCGGTGATGTAGATGCCCTCGTACCCCTTGTCGACCACGGCACCGAATGCGCGCAGTGCGTCGAGGTGGAAGTCGATCGGACGATCGCCGATGCGGCAGCCGCCGAGATCCGGAATGCGGGCCTCGCCCAGCCGGTGAAGCAGTGGACCGCAGAACAGGATCGGGATGCGACTCGAACCGGCGTGCGCGTCGATCTCGGCGAAGTGCGCCTTCTCCACATTGCTCGTGTCGAATTGCAGCTCGCCAGGAGCCGTGCTCGTGACGACGACGCCGTAGACCTCGAGGAGACCGCGCACGACATCGACGTCGCTGATCTCCGGAACGTCGCGCAGCACGCTCGGCGTCTCGCCGAGCAGGGCTGCAACCATCGCCTTGGTCGCGAGATTCTTGGCGCCGCGAACTCCGATCCTGCCGATGAGTGGATTCCCACCGGTGATCACGATCTCGTCGGACGTCAATCCCACTCGCCGACCCGCCTTCTGGGCATCAGTAACCAGGGACATCATTCTCCCGTTCTCTGTCTCGGTGGAAGGGTACGTGGTCGCCAAGACTCCCGATGAGCCTCGAACTCGGTTATCTGCTCTTCGTTTCGAAGCGTCAGGCTGATGTCGTCCAAGCCCTCGAGCAGGCGCCACCTGGTGTAGTCGTCGATCTCGAACGGAACGGTGATATCACCTACAGTCGCGGTCTTGGCGACGAGATCCACCGAGGCGTCTATCCCCGGGCTCGCGTCGATGGCCGCCCAGAGCGCTTCGGCATCCTTCTCGGTGACCTGGCCGGTCAAGAGGCCGGCCTTTCCCGAGTTGCCGCGGAAGATATCCCCGAACCGTGGGCTGAGAACAGCCGCGAAACCGTAGTCGCGCAATGCCCAGACTGCGTGCTCCCGACTCGACCCTGTGCCGAAGTCCGGTCCGGCGATCAGCACTCGTGGGTTCTGGAACTCGGGGCGATTGAGCACGAATTCCGGATCCTGGCGCCAGGCATAGAAAAGCGCGTCATCGAAACCGGTCTTGGTGACGCGCTTCAGAAACACCGCTGGGATGATCTGGTCGGTATCGACGTTCGATCGCTTCAGCGGAACGGCAACTCCCGAGACGACGGAAATCTTCTCCATTACACGCTCACTTTCTCGGCAACGGGCGTTTGTGACGACGAGTCTCCGGCGTTGTCTGCCGGCGGAGTCGACGGGTCATTGGCGAGATCCCACGGACTCGACAAGGTTCCTCGGATGGCGGTGGCCGCGGCGACCAGTGGCGACACCAGGTGGGTGCGCCCTCCCTTGCCCTGCCTGCCCTCGAAGTTGCGGTTGGAGGTCGACGCGCAGCGCTCCCCCGGAGCCAGCTGGTCAGGGTTCATCCCGAGGCACATCGAGCATCCGGCGAACCGCCACTCGGCACCGAACTCTTCGACGATCTTGTCGATTCCCTCGGCCTCGGCCTCGATCCGCACGCGCGCGGAACCCGGAACGACCATGACGCGAACGCCATCGGCCTTCTTGTGACCCTTGATGATCGACGCGAACGCCCGCAGGTCTTCGATCCGCGAATTCGTGCACGACCCCATGAACACCGCGTCTACCGCGATCTCTTTCATCGGGGTGCCGGCTTCGATGTCCATGTACTGAAGGGCACGCTCGGCCGCGGCCCGATCGTTCGGGTCTGAGTACGACGACGGGTCCGGAACCGAATCGCTGAGAGACACGCCCTGGCCGGGGTTGGTACCCCAGGTGACGAACGGCTCCAGCTCGTCGGCATCCAGGTAGACCTCGGCGTCGAATACGGCGTCGTCGTCGGTAACCAGGGTGTCCCAGTACGCGACGGCGTCATCCCAATCGGTCCCATCCGGCGCGTGGGCGCGGCCCTTCAGGTAGTCGTAGGTCGTCTGGTCCGGCGCAATCATTCCGGCTCGCGCGCCTGCCTCGATCGACATGTTGCAGATGGTCATCCTGCCATCCATCGAGAGGGCGCGGATGGCGCTGCCACGGTATTCGAGAACGTAGCCCTGTCCGCCGCCGGTTCCGATCTTCGCGATCACGGCGAGGATGATGTCTTTGGCCGTGACGCCGGGACGCAGCGTGCCCTCGACGGTGATGGCCATCGTCTTGAAGGGCTTGAGCGGTAGCGTCTGGGTGGCCAGGACGTGCTCGACCTCGCTCGTGCCGATGCCGATTCCCATCGCACCGAATGCGCCGTGGGTGGAGGTGTGGCTGTCGCCGCACACCACCGTGGTTCCCGGCATGGTGAGCCCGAGTTGCGGGCCGACGACGTGCACGATGCCCTGCTCGATATCGCCGAGCGGGTGGAGGCGAACGCCGAATTCGGCGCAGTTGGTGCGCAGGGTCTCGATCTGGGTGCGGCTGGTCAGGTCGGCGATCGGCCTGTCGATGGCAAGCGTCGGGGTGTTGTGGTCTTCCGTCGCGATGGTCAGGTCGGGGCGCCTGACCGGCCGGCCCGCCTGCCGGAGACCGTCGAACGCCTGTGGGCTGGTTACCTCGTGGACGAGGTGCAGGTCGATGTAGATCAGGTCTGGGTTGCCGTCTTCGCCTTTGACGACCAGATGGTCATCCCAAACTTTCTCGGCCAGTGTGCGAGGTGTTCTCGCGGGGGTTTTGGTGCTCATGAATGCGGTCCTTCTTCACTCGAGTGGTCAGCCAACGACGAACTCCGCGACGGGAGGGGCCTGGAACTAGGACCCGTCGCGGCGAAGAAGGGGACTCTCAAACAGCATGCTTCGAGAGTATCACCAGCGACTCGGAGTGGGCCTCTCAGCGGAGTTTGACCTGAATGATGTAGTTACCGAAATGCTTCCCAATTCCTACACCGTCGCGGCTAGAATTCCCGAAGGTGCACCACAATCGCGCCCCATCATGCGTGCCCACAAGGCCCGCGAACAAGGAGTAGTCACCATGACAATCGTGCAACCATCGACGCCGCTGGCTTCACTTGCCACCATCCCTTTCACCCACGAACGCGTGCTCATCAGCACCGGTTCCCGGTCCGGCTTGACCATCAGTGTCGCCGTTCACTCCAGCAGGCTCGGCCAGGCCCTCGGCGGTGCCAGGATGTGGCAGTACGAGAACTGGACGGATGCCGTCGCCGACTCCCTGCGGCTCTCCGCGGCCATGACGCTCAAGAACGCTGCGGCCGGGCTAAACCGCGGCGGCGGCAAGTCCGTCATCCATCTGCCGATCGGCACAGTTCTGACCGACGCCCAGAAGCGAGACGCGATGCTCGACCTCGGCGACGCGATCGAGAGTCTCGGCGGCGTGTACATGACGGCCGAGGATGTCGGCACCAGCGCGGAGATGATGGCAATCGTCGCAGAGCGCACCGACCACGTCTGCGGACTTCCCGCCGATCGCGGTGGCGTCGGCGAGCCAGCGGATGCGACTGCCGCGGGCGTTTACGCCAGCATCCGCTCCACCCTATTCGCCCTGTTCGGCAGCGAGGATGTCGCCGGCCGGCACCTCGTCATCTCGGGGCTCGGACAGGTCGGAGGACGCCTGGCCTCCATGCTCGCGTCGGCCGGGGCAGAGCTCACCGTCACCGACGTCAACCTGGCCAAGAAGGACTTCGCTTTGCTCCTCGGAGCTCGCTGGGTCGACGTCGCGGAGGCCCACCGGGTGCGAGCCGACCTTTTCGTGCCGTGCGGGCTCGGTGGCGTGCTCACCGACCTGGTCATCGGCGAACTGGGCTCGCGCGCGGTCGTGGGAGCAGCGAACAACCAGCTCGCGAACCATGACGGTGCGCGCGAACTCGACGCCCGCGGCATCCTCTGGGCACCCGACTTCGTCGTGAACGCGGGAGGGGTAATCTACCTGGACATGGCCAGCAGGCCGGATGCCGACCAGAAGGTCATCGATGCGAGGGTGGCCACGATCGGCGACACGGTGACGAAGATCTTCGAGGACGCTCGCAAGCTCGGCATTACGACCCTCGAGGCGGCGGAGAGACTCGCCGCCGCGCGGCTGGACGCAACGGTCTAGTCAACCGCCTCGTCCGAGAGGCTGTCTGCTCGCCGATCGATCCGAACCTTCACCAGGCTCGCTACGGTCGCGACCGCCATCGACCCGACGATCACCGCGAGCGACACCCAGGTGTTGATCTCCGGCGCCCATTCGACGTGCTTGCCGCCGTTGATGAACGGCACGTCGTTCTCGTGTAGGGCGTGAAACACCAGCTTCACCGCGATGAAAGCGAGGACGAACGCGATCCCGTACTTCAGGTACACGAGACGGTCGATCAGATCCCCCAGCAGGAAGTACAGCTGGCGCAAGCCCATCAGCGCGAAGATATTCGCGGTGAAAACGATGAACGCACTCTGGGTGATCCCGAAGATGGCGGGAATCGAGTCGAGGGCGAACACCAGGTCGGTCGTGCCGAGAGCTATGAAGACGACCATGAGCGGGGTGAACTTCTTCACACCATCGTGCATGGTGCGGAGCTTCGTTCCATCGAATTCGTTGGTGATGGCGACTCGTTTGCGGAGGAAGGCGATGACGCCGCTCTCCTTCTCCTCCATGCCCTCGTTGTTGGTGAACGCCTGCTGCACCGCGGTGTAGAGAAGAAACGCGCCGAAGATGTAGAAGATCCAGCTGAAGTTCTGAATCAGCTGCGAACCGAGCAGGATGAACACGCCTCGAAGCACCAGCGCGATCAGGATGCCGACCATCAGCACCTCTTGTTGCAGCTTCCTCGGCACCGCGAATCTCGCCATGATGATGACGAAGACAAACAGGTTGTCGATGCTGAGGCTGTATTCGGTGAGCCAGCCGGCCACGAATTGGCCGGCCTGCTCGATGTCACCCAACACCAGCATGAGCACGGCGAACACCAGCGCGAGCGCGACGTAGAAAGCGACCCAGAGAGCGGATTCCCGGGTCGACGGAATGTGCGGTCGGCGGTAGGCGAGCACGAGGTCACCGACGATGATGCCGGTGAGCACGACGAAGGTCGTGATTTCGAACCAGATGGGCAAAGCGAGCTCCACGGGGAGTCCTTACGAGAGAGGTCGACAGGGCTCGAAAGTCTCTCCCGCGCCTCTCGCCGAAGCGAGTGCGCCACCGATTCCGAGGCCACAACGCTGGGGCCCGTGTTGACGAAATCGGCGAGGTGGAATACTCCCCTTCGCGGGGCCAACTCTATCCCAGGACGGCTACGCCGCTATCGGTTAGTGCCCCGCAGTCGCAGATTCTGCATACCACCGTCGACCGCGATCGACGTTCCGGTGGTCGATCCGGAGCGGGGACTGGCGAGGTAGGCCACCGCATCCGCCACCTCATCAGCCGAGACCAGCCGACCGTGCGGCTGCCGCGCGTTCAACGCCTCGCGCTCGGCCACCGGATCGGCGGCAGAGTCGAGCAGGCGGCCGACCCAGGGAGTGTCGGCCGTACCGGGATTGACGCAGTTGACCCGAATCCCCTCGTGCAGGTGGTCGGCGGCCATCGCCCTGGTCAGTGAGAGCACCGCTCCCTTCGACGCGCTGTACAGTGCACGCTGTTGGATGCCGGCCGTTGCCGCGATCGATGAGGTGTTCACGATCGCAGCGGACGGGGACTGGCGAAGATAGGGCAGTGTGGCACGGCTCATGCGGGCGATGCCGACGACGTTGATGTTGAGCACTCGCAGCCACTCCTCGTCGCCGTTGTCCGCGACCGTTCCCTGCGCACCGATCCCCGCGTTGTTGATCACGATGTCGATCCGTCCGAACTTCTGCGCGACGCTGTCGACCGCCGCGCGTACAGAGGCATCATCGGCGATATCCGTCTTAACCGCGAAGAGTCCGGCGCCTGCCCCCTCCGGCTGGAGGTCGAGAACGGCGACCTCGGCACCCGCATCATGCAGCACCGTGGCGATGGCCGCCCCGATTCCGGATGCTCCGCCCGTCACTATCGCTACCAATCCGCTGAATTCGGCCATCTGTGTCTCCTATGCGTCGATGAACTGTTGCTGCTGCCGGCCCAGGCCGTCGATTTCGATCTCGCAGGAATCCCCGCTGCGAAGGTAGGGGAATCGGCCGGAGAGCGCGACTCCGGCCGGCGTTCCGGTCAGGATCAGGTCCCCGGGCTCGAGGGTCATGTACTGGCTGAGGTACCAGATGATGTGGTCGACATCGAAGATGAGGTCGGCCGTCGTCGAGTCCTGCCGAGGCTCACCGTTGACCCAGCTGCGAAGCCGCAGGTTGCGGTAGTCGACCTGGTCAGGAGTCACCAGCCATGGGCCGGTCGGGCTGAAGCCCGGCGCGGACTTGCCTTTCGACCACTGCCCGCCGGAGATCTCCAGCTGGAACTCTCGCTCGGAGATATCGTTGGCCGCGACGAAGCCGGCGATGTGCGAGATGCTGTCCTCCGGGGACTCCAGGTAGGAGGCTCTGCGCCCGATGACGACACCGAGCTCGACTTCCCAGTCCGTCTTCACACTGTTCCGCGGGATCGCGACGGTGTCGTTCGGACCGACGACGGTGTTCGGCGTCTTGAGGAAGAGAACCGGGGAACTCGGCGGCTGGGCATTGCTCTCAGCGGCATGCTCCGCATAGTTCAGGCCGATGCAGATGACCGCGCTCGGCCTGGTGATGGGCGCGCCGATCCGAATCTGGTCGTCCACGGCCAGGGCTGGCAGTGTTCCCGCGGCCAGTGCCGCCGCCACTCTGGATGCGCCGTCGGACTCCAGGAATGGGCCGTCGATGTCGGCGGTGATCCCGGAAATGTCATAGTAGATGCCGTCGCTGACCGCGACCGGCCTTTCCGCCCCGACTTCTCCGATACGAGCTAATTTCATTCGTTCTCTCCTCGCTTGCTACTGACTACACCCGATCCGGGTAGATCCGATTCGCTCAGACCACCGGCAGCGTTCCCCCATCTATAACGTATTCGACCCCGGTGATCCATTCCGCCCGGTCCGACGCGAGGAAGGCGACGACCTCCGCGACATTCTCCGGCGTGCCGAGTCGCCCGAGCGGGATGCCGCCCAGATCGGCCGCGACACTATGGCGCGCGCTGGCCTCGTCGGTGCCAGCACCCTCCGCTGTACGGCGGATGCGCGCCCGCACCGCCGGGGTCTCGGTCAGCCCGGGTGCGACGGCATTGACCCGCACGCCGTGTGGAGCCATGTCGTTCGCGAGACCCTTGCTGTAGTTGGCGAGCGCGGCCTTCGCCGCGGCGTATGGCAGGCTCCAGCTCATCGGCAACTTGCGCTGAATCGACGTGATGTGAACGATTGCCCCTCGGCCGGCCTCGACCATCTGCGGCAGGACCAGCCGATCGAGGCGAACCGCCGAAAGCAGGTTCGCCTGGATCGCCCACATCCAGTCGTCCTCGTCCAGCACCAGCGCTCCGCCCGGCAGCGAGACGGAACCGCCGACGTTGTCGACCAGGATGTCCACACCGCCGAAAAGTTCCATCGCGCGGCCGAAAGCAGCCTCCGCTCCGGCGGCGGTCGCGAGATCCGCCTGAACGAACTCCACGGTGCTGTTCACTACAGCACGGTCAGCTACGGCATCGTGCACGGCATCCGGAGTCGTCCGCCCGGTGACGAGCACCGAGGCTCCGGCACTCGCGAACCTCGCGGCCACCGCAGCACCGATGCCCCTGGTGCCACCGGTCACGAGGACCCGGCGCCCCTCGAACTCCTGATCTATTTCCTTGCCCATCTCGATTATTTGCTGAACGACCCTGTCGACCCTTTGAGTTCGGGGACCGTGAGTGCGCTCATCCGTCGACCGCGGGTCTCACCGCCCAGAACGACGGCGACGATCCCGATCAGGCAGGCCAGGATGATGAACAACGAGACGAGCCAGGTCGCCCCCCCGGCCGCGGCGACCAGCGCAACGGCGATGAGTGGCGTCGTTCCGGCCGTGAGTGCGCCGGCAAGCTCCCTGGCGAAGGCGAGGCCGGTGAACCGAGCGCCGCCCGTGAAGAGCTCAGCGAAGTACGCGGCCTGTGGGCCGAACATGGCACCGATACCGATTCCGAGGCTCAAGATGATCGCAATCGTGATCGGAACCGGGGCATGACCGCCCTCGATGAGCCAGAAATAGGGAAAAGCGAACAGCGCCGAGAATGCCATTCCCGCGATAATCACCGGGCGCCTGCCGATCTTGTCGGAGAGCAGGCCGAACAGCGGGAGAACGAGCATCGTCACTGCCGTTCCCATCGTGGTGGCGAGTGGCCCGACGGAATTGGACAGCTTGAGGTTGCCGACGATGAAGGCCGTGACGAACGCGAGGTTGATAGAGGAGACGACGTTTTGCGGGGTCTGCGCGAGAACGAGGAGCAGCATCCCCTTCTTCTCGCGCGCGAATACTTCCTTCACCGGGGAGGCCGGCGGCTTCTCCGATGTCTGCAGCTCGATGAACACCGGCGACTCGGAGAGGCGCATCCGGATGATGAGGGCGATGACTATCACGAAGATGCTCGCCGCAAACGGCAGACGCCAACCCCAGGCCAGGAACTCCTTCTCGGGCAGGAGCGTCACGACGGAGAATACGGCCGAGGCCAGGAGCAGTCCAAGATAGACGCCGGACGACGGCCACGCGCCGTGCAGCCCCCTCCTCCGCGGATTCGCGTTCTCTACGGCGAAGATCGCGGCACCGCCGAACTCTGCACCGGCCCCGATCCCCTGGATCAGCCGCAGCAGGATGAGCAGTATGGGCGACCACGCTCCGGCCTGGGCGTAGGTCGGGATGACGGCCATCAGCAACGTCGCGCCGCCCATGATCAGCAGGGTGACGATGAGTACTCGTTTGCGGCCGAAGACGTCCCCCATCCGTCCGAAGATGAGTCCGCCGAGCGGGCGGATGAAGTAGCCGAGCGCGAACGTGGCGAATGCGGCAAGCGTCGCGACCGTCGGGTTGGTGCTGACGAAGATGATCCTGTTGAAGACCAGGGCCGCTGCCGTGCCGTACAGGTAGAAGTCGTACCACTCGAGGGCGGATCCGACGAGCGCTGCCGCGCCGACTCCGAGCATGGTGTTCTGGCGCGGGGCCACAGTGGTGGATGTGGATCTTGACATCGTTGTCCAATCGTTCATAGTTGGGTGGTTGTTCGGTGTGCGGCTACACGACGCGGCGGTCGTCCAGCGCGTCGTGGTTCCAGTCGATTCCGAGTCCGGGGGTGTTCGGGGCGTGCGCGTGGCCGTCGACAATCGTGATTTCGTCGTTCGTCACGGCACGCAGTTGCGGGATGTACTCCACGTAGCGCCCGTTCGGCACGGCGGCCACCAGGCTCACGTGCAGCTCCATGAGAAAATGCGGGCACACATCGACGTTGAAGGCTTCCGCCATGTGTGCGACCTTGAGCCACGGGGTGATCCCGCCGATACGGGCCGCGTCCGTTTGGATCACGGATGCCGCACCGCGCTGAAGATAGTCGCGAAACTGCCCGATGGAGTACATCGATTCGCCGACCGCAACGGGGATCGACGTCGACTGGGCGAGGCGAACGTGCCCGCTGACGTCGTCGGCCGGCAGAGGCTCCTCGAACCAGAACAGGTCCAGGTCGGAAAAGGCGGCGGCGCGGCGGATCGCTTCTGCGCCGGTGAGGGCCTGGTTGGCGTCGACCATGATGTCGAACCCGCGGCCGACGGCGTCTCTCACTGCCCGCAGACGCTCGACATCCTCTTGGCCGGTCGGCTTGCCGACCTTGATCTTGGTTCCTCCCCAGCCCCGCTCCTGCGCGGCGACGGCGCCGGCGACGAGGTCGTCGGTCGAGAGATGAAGCCACCCGTTCTCGGTGTCGTAGACCGGAACCGCGTTGTTGTAGCCGCCGGCGACCTGCCAGAGCGGCTGATCGGCTCGCAGGCAGCGAATGTCCCAGAGCGCGGTGTCGATCGCCGCCAGGGCGAGGCTCGTGATCGCGCCGACGGTCGTTGCGTGAGTTACATTGTGGGCGAGACGCCACAGCCGCTCGATGTCGCGAGAATCCGACCCGATCAGGAGAGGAAGGAGCGACTCGCGAAGTAGGGCGATCACCGAGCGTCCACCGGTGCCGATGGTGTACGAGTATCCGGTACCGGTCAGCCCGTCATCCGTGGTGATCCTGACGAGGATTGTCTCCTGTTTGACGAAACTCTGGGTCGCATCCGTACGCACGGTTTCGACTTCCAAATCGACGAGAGAAGCCGTCGCGGTGGTAATCCGGGTCATCATTGTCCTCGTTACTTCAGAAATTTCCTATCTGCTATATCCTATAGGATCTTGAAATCGAGGGCAACGGCTCGACCGACAAGGCTTGGAATCCTGCCAACGGCCGGGCAGCAGGTGGCGCCGACCCGCCCATCCGTTTGCGGACCGCCAGGCCACTCGGCTTACGCCCTGTTAAACCAAATGGCCCGGAACGCAATCGTGACGATTCATTCCGGGCTGTGGTGACCCCAACGGGATTCGAACCCGTGTTACCGCCGTGAGAGGGCGGCGTACTAGGCCACTATACGATGGGGCCGTAGTGGACAACTCAACGAGTATGCCACATGCGCGGGGCCGCACCAAAACCGCCGGCCCTCCGAATCGTGGATCGGAAGCCGCGCGAGCGCCGCCTCGGCACGCCGGTTTCGATACGCGCGGGTCGCTACCCGGCGACCACCGCCGGGGCGAGCACGCGAAGCGCTGCCGGAACCACGTCGATGTCGACCGGCAACGGACCTACGCGCTCTCCGTCCGCGTAGGCGACCACCCCATCCGCTTCGATCCTGAGTCGGCGAACCCTGGTGATCTCGACCCTCGGGTCGGTCACATGCGTTCCGCGGAATACACGGGGGAAGATGCGCAGGAACGCAATTCGGGACAGGGGCTGCACCACGACGACATCCAGCAGTCCATCGTCCAATTTCGCGTCAGGCAGCAGCCGCATTCCCCCGCCGAGCGAGACGTTGTTGCCCGCGGCCACCAGCATGGCGCGGGTGCGCCGCTCGACGCCATCGAGCACCAGCCGATAGCCGATCGGCTTGAGCACGGCGAGTTCGCGAAGCAGCGCGACGTTGTAGCGGCCTCTGCCTCGAGGCCAGCGAAGCAGATTGGCCCGCTCGTTGACGACGGCGTCGAATCCAGCGGATGCGACCGAGGCGAACCAGGTCAGCCGCCCGTCGCTCGTAGTGATCCGGCCGGCGTCGATCACCCGAGGTGAGTGGTGGAGGCGATCGAGCAGCATTTCGATGGCGGCCTCAGTGTTTCCGATCGGGATCCCAAGGCCTCGAGCCAGGTCGTTGCCGGTTCCGGACGGCACGATCCCGAGCGGGGTCTTCGTGCCGGCGAGAAGGTTGACCCCGAGGCTCACCATGCCGTCGCCGCCCACGACCACGAGTGCATCCGGCCCGCCCGCCATGGATTTTCTCGCGGAATCGACCAGCTCCTCGAAATCCGGCTCCGTCAGCGCTGTCACATCGTGGCCGGCGGCGCGAAGCGTCTGGACGACCGCCGGACCGACGGTGCGACCTCGTCCGAATGAGGCCGTCGGGTTGATGGCGACCACGATCTTCAGCGGCTTGATCCTCGGCGGCTTCGGCGGCTTCGGCGTCGTCATCCGCTCATTATGGCGCGGAATCACGCGCTGGCCGACGGTCAGGCTAGGACGCGGACCCCAGCTTCAGCAGACGCAGCAGTTGCGCGTTCAACGCGACGACGATCGTCGACACGGACATGAACACCGCGGCGAGCGCCGGTGGCAACAGGATTCCGGCACCGAAGAACACGCCGGCGGCGAGCGGGATGCCGATCACGTTGTATCCGGCGGCCCACCACAGGTTCTGCACCTCCTTGCGATAGGTGGCCCTGCTGAGGGTCAGCACGTCGACGACGGCCCTCGGGTCGCTGGAGGCGAGCACGACGCCGGCCGACTCGATCGCGACATCCGTTCCCGCACCGATCGCGATGCCGATGTCTGCGGTGGTCAGTGCCGGCGCATCATTCACACCATCGCCGACCATCGCCACCCGGCTGCCGTCCTTCTGCAGGCCGGAGACGACGTCGGCCTTCTGGCCAGGCAGCACCTCGGCGAAAACCTCGTCGATCCCGAGCTGACGCGCGACCCATTCGCCGA
>JAODMG010000077.1 GCA_025464895.1 Microbacteriaceae bacterium
CACCGGGGACAACACTCCCGCCATGATCTACATCGACCTGGTGCCCGGCGATGCTGTCACGCTCACCGTTCTCATCAAGGGGGCCGGATGCGACAACATGAGCGCCATCCGCATGCTGACACCCGCCCAGGGCGTCGAGGGAATGGTCAAGTTCATCGTTGAGACGATCGAGAAGGCCGGCCCGAGCGCGAGCCCGCCGGTGACGGTCGGAGTCGGTATGGGCGGCACGTTCGACAAGGCCGCCGTCATGGCGAAGCGGGCACTCACTCGCACGGCCGGCGCACCGAATCCGGATGCGGAGATTGCCGACCTGGAACGACGTGTCAAGGACGCGATCAACGCCACCGGCATCGGGCCGGCCGGTTTCGGGGGTACCGTCACCGCCCTGTCGGTCCACATCGAGTCGATGGCGACCCACATCGCATCCTTCCCGGTGGCGATCAACCTGGACTGTCATTCGCACCGCGTTCGGGAGGTGCAGCTGTGAGCGAACCTCGCCGGATCACGACACCGTTCGAGCCGGCCAAGCTCGCCGAACTGCGCTCTGGCGATTCAGTTCTCATCAGCGGTGTCGTCTTCAGCGCTCGAGACGCGGCGCATGCCCGCTTCGCCGAAGCAATCGCGGCAGGAGAGCCGCTGCCGATGGACTTCGCCGGCCAGACGATCTACTTCGTGGGTCCAACGCCTGCCAGGCCCGGACATGTGATCGGATCCGCCGGCCCGACGACTGCATCGCGGATGGATCCGTTTTCTCCGCTCCTGATCGAGCGGGGCCTCCGGGGCATGATCGGCAAGGGTCGTCGGTCGCAGGCCGTACGCGACAGCATGACGACTCACGGATGCGTGTACTTCGGCGCGGTGGAGGGCACGGCTGCCCTGCTTTCGCAGCGGATCACCGCATCCGAGGTGATCGCCTATGACGACCTCGGAACGGAAGCGATCCACCGCCTCGTATTCGAGGACTTCCCGGCGTATGTGGTGAACGACCTCTACGGCGGCGACCTCTACGAATCCGGACCGGCGCAGTGGCGGACGGCCGGCCCCGCTTAGTCGGCGTCGAACGGATCCTCCCCCTCCGAGCCCGTCAGATGCGACCGCAACGCAGTCATGCCGCCGGCCAGATGGTTCTCGAGCGCCCGCGCGACATCGTCAGCGTCCCCCCGGTGCAGCGCCTCGACGATGGTGCGGTGTTCGTGTCGCGAGTCATCCGTGCGGACCGCATCACCCAACATCAGGTCCCAGGGGAAGCTCGACCACATCTCCGCGATGCGTTTCGTCAGTTCCGGAAGTCCGCATCGTTCGTAGATGTAGAAATGGAACGCGCGATTCGCCTCGTAGGAATCGAAATCCGCGTCGCCGGCGGCGGCGTCTGCAGCGTCGAGCATCTGTGTCAGGACCACGAGGTCGTGCCGCGACATCCGGAAAGCCGCCCGGCGAGCGGCGAAGGATTCGGTGAGGCGCCGCAGCACGTAGGCGGCATCGATTCGCTCGAGGTCGATGCCGGAGACACGAACGCCCTTGTGCGGTTCGGAGACGACCAGGCGCTCGTTCTCCAGGAGGCGAAGAGCCTCGCGAACAGGGGTGATGCTCACACCGAACTGGGCCGCGAGCTCGTCCTGCCCCAGCTTGCTGCCGCGGGGGTACTCACCAGAGACGATCCGTCGTCGAATCTCCTGCACAAGCTGGTCACGCTTCGTACGGTGATCGTCCATTTCCTACACCTCCTCCCGAATTATGCATGACTTTGACAGATCATGCACTCCGCCCCGACCCGCAATCAGAAAGTGACCATCATGCTCGATCCAGCGCTGGCATCCACGCTTCTCTTCGTCCCCGCAGACCGACCGGAGCGCTTCGACAAGGCGGTAGGCTCCGGTGCCGATGCCGTGATCATCGACCTCGAAGACGCGGTCGCGCCGGCTGACCGGCCCGCCGCCCGGGCGAATGTGGTGGCGTGGCTCAGCGCTGGCGGCGAAGCAATCATCCGGGTGAACGCGCGAGGCAGCGCGGATCACGACGCCGATGTTGCGGCCATACGCGGCCTGGCGAGGACGGTGATGCTCGCGAAGACCGAGTCGCCCAACGATGCCGATTCGACAGCGAGCGACATCGGGCCGGGGACGCGCGTGGTCGCGCTGATCGAGACTGCCCGAGGCATCCTCGCGGCAGCCGACATCGCACGCGCCGAGAGCGTGTCGCGGCTGGCGTTCGGAAACGTCGACCTTGCGGTGGAATTGGGCATCGACGCCGCGAACAGGACTGCCCTGCTCGCGTCGCGATCCCTCGTCAACCTGGCTTCGGCGGCTGCTGGTCTGACCGGTCCAATCGATGGTGTCACCACGATCTTCGATGACGAGGCGGTCGTCGGTGACGATGCCGCCTATGCCGCGTCGCTCGGGTTCCGAGGCAAGCTGTGCATCCACCCTCGGCAGGTGGCGCCGGTCGCATCCGGATTCCGGCCGACCGAGGCCGAGATCGCCTGGGCAACGGGAATTCTGGCATCGGGCCATGGCGAGGAAGCGCACACAGTCGACGGTGCGATGGTCGACCGACCTGTGCTGGAGCGCGCTCGCCAGATCGCCCACCGGGCCGGAATCGGGAAGCAGAGCTAGTCACCGTTCGCGCGCGAAACGATCGCACCTGCAACCCGGGGGTTGCTTTTCCTGATTGAATAGTGCAACTATGTGGTTGCAGTATTCGACCGAAAAGGAGCAGAATCATGACCATGACTACCAACCAGCCCTCCATCGTCGACAGCGGCGAATTCACCGTGAGGCGAACCATCACCATTGCGGCACCGATTGAGAAGGTGTGGGCCGCGATCACCGAGGCCGAGAACATCGCGCGCTGGTTTGGGCAGACCGCCGTGCTCGACACGGTCGCGGTCGGCGCCGGTGGCGTCTTCTCGTTCGACGGATTCGGCACCTTCCCGGTGCGGATCGAGGAGCTCGACCCGCCGCACGCGATCGCCTACCGCTGGAGCAACGAACCGACCTTCTCGGACGTGCCGATCGACCCCGACCACTCGACGGTGTTCCGCTTCACCCTCGAACCCCAGGGCAGCGGCACGCAGCTCACGGTCGTCGAGTCTGGCTTCGACACCAACCTCGACCCGGCCGGGGGCCTCGAGAGCCACCGAGGGGGATGGGACTCGGAGCTGGACGAGCTGGTCGCCTACCTCGAGGACGGGTCGTGACCACGACCACCCTCGTTCCGGTATTCGCCGCGCTTGGAGACGAGACCCGGTGGAGCATCCTGGTGGCCCTCGGCGAGGGCGATGCGTCGGCGTCGGCCCTCGCCGGGCGGTTCCCGGTCACCCGCCAGGCAATCGCCAAACATCTCGCCGTGCTGGAGGAGGTCGGACTCGTCGAATCCGTGCGCGTCGGCCGCGAGCTGCGCTATCGGGTGCTCGGCGCGCAGCTGAGCGAGACCGCGCAACGCCTTGACCGCATCGGCGCAGAGTGGGATCGCCGCCTGGCAGCGATCAAGCGGATCGCGGAGGGGCTATAGCTCTTCCGCGGGTTGGGGAAGGCGAGCCGAGCTGAGAGCGAGCGCGTCGTTTCGGCGCCATCAGGCCTTGCTCTTGCGCTTCTCCTTCTGCGGGCGATGCTGCTCGACGCTTCGACGCAGCGCCTCCATCAGGTCGATCACTTCCCCACCCTCGGACTCCTCGGGCTCCTCGCCGAAGGTCGCACTGGTGTCGACGGAGTCGCCGTGTTCGAGCTTCGCCTCGATGAGTTCGCGCAGCTGATCCTGGTAGTCGTCGCTGAACTTGTCCGGCTCGAAGTCGGCGGCGAAGGAGTCGACCAGCGCCGATGACATCTCGAGCTCCTTCTCGGAGATGCGCACCTTCTCATCCAGCGAGGGAAACGACGCCTCCCGCACCTCGTCATCCCAGAGCAGCGACTGCAGCATGAGCACGTCCCCGCGAACCCGCAGGGCGCCGAGTCTGGTCTTCTGGCGGAGCGCGAACTGCACGATGGCGGTGCGGTCGGTCTCCTCGAGCGTCCGGCGCAGCAGCACATAGGCCTTGGATGATGCCGAGTCCGGTTCGAGGAAGTAGCTGCGTTCGAACATGATCGGATCGACCTGGTCACTCGGGACGAACTCGACCACCTCGATCTCCCGACTGCGTTCTTCCGGCAGGGACTTGAGGTCATCGCCGGTGAGGATCACCGTGCGCTCGCCCTCCTCGTACGCCTTGTCGATGTGCTCGTAGTCGATGACCTTGCCGCAGATCTCGCACCGACGCTGGTAGCGGATGCGTCCACCATCCTTGTCGTGCACCTGGTGAAGGCTGATGTCGTGATCCTCGGTCGCGCTGTACAACTTGACCGGGACATTGACCAGGCCGAAGGCGATGGATCCCTTCCAAATCGATCTCATGCGACAAGTACACACCCGCGGGTCGCCACTGGGTAGGGACGGATGCGACCTCGCCTCTCGCACCGGGGTGGCCAGATCGGCACGGCGGATGCATGCTGAGTGAATGTCCGACAAGAAGCAGGCGGTCACCGTGGACGGCCATCGAATCGTGCTGACCAACTTGGACAAGGTGCTCTATCCGGAGACCGGAACCACCAAGGCGGATGTTCTCACCTACTACGCCTCGATCGCGAGCGTGCTGATTCCGCACGCGGCCGACCGCCCGGCCACTCGAAAGCGTTGGGTCCACGGGGTCGGGACGGCCGAGTCGCCCGGCGAGGCCTTCTTCCAGAAGAACCTGGACTCCTCCGCTCCGTCCTGGGTCAAGCGGCGCACGATCGCGCACAAAGACCACGTGAACGAATACCCGGTGGTCAACGACCTCGCGACGCTGACCTGGCTTGCTCAGCTGGCCGCCATCGAGATTCACGTTCCGCAGTGGAAGTTCGGTCGCGACGGCAACCCGCGGAATCCCGATCGGCTGGTGCTCGATCTCGATCCAGGCGACGGCGCCACCCTCGCCGATTGCGCAGAGGTCGCGAGGTTCGCCAGGGTGCTGCTCACCGGCATGGGACTCGATCCGATGCCGGTGACGAGTGGCAGCAAGGGCATCCATCTCTACGCGGCACTGGACGGCAAGCAGACCTCTGACCAGGTGTCGGATGTCGCGCACGAGCTTGCGCGCATACTCGAGGCCGATCATCCGGACCTGGTGGTCAGCGACATGAAGAAGGCGTTGCGCGGCGGCAAGGTGCTCGTGGACTGGAGCCAGAACAATGCGGCGAAGACCACGGTGGCGCCGTACTCCCTGCGCGGCAAGCCCAGACCTCTCGTCGCTGTCCCTCGCACCTGGCGCGAGCTCGGCTCCAAGGATCTCGCCCAGCTGGATTACGAGCAGGTGCTCGAGCGGATGAAGCGGCGGAGCGACCCCATGGCCGGGCTCAGCGACGGCCACCTTCGGGCCATCGGCGCGGCGGCAACCGGCGGGCGCGAGGAGTCCGGCCCGGATCGACTGACCCACTATCGCAGCAAGCGCAACGCATCCAAGACGCCTGAGCCGATTCCCGCAACCACCGGGCAGGGGAGCGATGGACGATCGTTCGTCATCCAGGAGCACCATGCTCGCCGACTGCACCACGACCTCCGATTCGAGCGGGACGGCGTTCTCGTCTCCTGGGCGTTGCCGAAGGGCGTGCCGACGGAACCGCAGACCAATCACCTGGCGGTGCAAACGGAGGATCATCCGCTCGAGTACGGCAGCTTCGAGGGACATATACCGGATGGGGAATATGGCGCGGGAACTGTGACGATCTGGGATGCCGGAGAGTACGAGCTGGAGAAGTGGCGAGACGGAGAAGAAGTGATCGCCACGCTGTACGGCGAGCCGGGCGGAGGGCTCGGAGCACCGAAGAAGATCGCGTTGATCCACACCGGCGGCGAGGGAAAGGCGGCCCAGAATTGGCTGATCCACCTCATGAAGTCGCCATCCGCGCAAGCCGGCGGCTCTACCGGTTCGGTCGATAAGGGGACGGCGGCGAAATCGCCCGGGCAGCACGCCAAACCGCTCGCGCCGATGCTCGCAACGCTCGGCAGCGAGGCCGACATCAGCGAAGAGGACGACTGGGCGTTCGAGATGAAGTGGGACGGCATCCGGGCGATCGTCTATCTCGGGACGGAGGCGGGGGACATCCGTCTGCTCAGTCGCAACGGCAATGACATCACGGTGTCCTATCCCGAGGTCGTCGACGCCATGCGGGGCGCGGTCGGGGACGGTTCCGCAGTACTTGACGGCGAGATCGTGGCTGTCGACAAGAAGGGCAGGCCGGACTTCGGCCTCCTCCAGACGAGGATGAAGCTCACGAAGACATCCGACGTCGAACGGGCGATGCGCGAGACGCCGGTGCAGCTTCTGCTTTTCGACATTCTCGAGCGCGACGGCAGATCTTTGGTCAAGGAGGACTACGACTCCCGCCGCCGGGCGCTGGAGGAGCTCGTTCAGGGCAATGGACCCGTGCAGGTTCCCCCGGCATTCGAGGGGGAGCTGGCCGAGGCGATGCGGACGAGCGGCAGGCTCGCCCTCGAGGGCGTCGTGGCGAAGAAGCGGGACAGCACATACTCGGTCGGTCGTCGCTCGCGGGCGTGGGTGAAGCTCAAGCATCACCGCACCCAGGAGGCGGTGATCGGGGGATGGCGCCCGGGGAACGGCCGCAGGGCAGGGTCGGTCGGATCGCTGCTCCTCGGAATCCCCGGCCGGGAGGGGCTGAGGTATGTCGGCAGGGTCGGGACCGGCTTCACCGATCGCGACCTCGAGGACATTGCGGCCAGGTTGTCCAGGATCCCGCGAAAGACCTCACCGTTCGTCGACGTGCCGCGAGAGGATGCCGCCGATGCGCACTGGGTCAGTCCGACGCTCGTCGGCGAGGTCGAATTCGCCGAGTGGACGCCGACGATGCGATTGCGGCATCCGTCCTGGCGCGGATGGCGACCGGACAAATCCGCGGGCGACGTCGTCGAGGAAGACTGAATCTGTCGCAAACGGCCCAACCGTTACGGTTCAGTCGCTACTCACGCGTTCGCTGTGGTCGATCAGCCATCCGGCCATCTCCTTTGCGGAGTGCGCGGCCTCCCGATCCCCCATCCTGGCCCCGACGATGGCTCCCTTCATGAGGATCTGGAGCGAACGGGCCAACCCCTCGGGGTCTTCCAGCCCCGCATGCTCCGCGTGCTTGCGGATGGTGTCCCTCTCGTTGCTCAGGTACATGATGCTCGCGCGACCGAGCGAGTGCTCCGGCCCCATCTCCAACAGGATGTTGACGAATGGGTCACCCGCGTAGTCGCCCCGGTGGAACCATTCGTCGAACAGGTCGAAGACGGCGAGCAGCTGGTCTCGTGCGCTTCCATCCCGCGCGAGCGCCTTCGAGGCGATCGTTTCCGCCGTCCAGACCTGTTCGCGACGCTCGAGAAATGCCAGGACGAGGAGTTCCTTCGAGGGGAAGTGTCGATAGAACGTCGCGTTGGCGACGCCCGATCGTGCGATGAGTTCGTCTACGCCGACGTCGCGCACGCCGCGCTGCGAAAACAATTCGTACGCCGCCGCAAGGATGCGTTCATGCGCATCTGGCTGAGTCCTGACGGTCATAATCCATTTCACACTACCCCTCGGGTGCGCTGCGGCAAGAGGTGGGTCCCCGATAATGACCAGTCCTCGAATTCCCGGTAAATTGACCCTTGTTCAGGGGACAAAGCAGCGGTAAAAATGTAGAAAGGTCGTTCTCTCTGAAAGTCTTCGCGATGAAGGGACCAGGACGTGTCGAATACAGCATTCATCACCGCATCTCGGGACCAGGCGCCACTGTCTGACAGTGGGCAGCAATCCATCCATAAAGACCGAGCGACACCGGAGATTCGCGGCGCATCGGTCGATCCGGTCAGGGACTACTTTCAGCAGATCGGAAAGTTTCCGCTGTTGAACGCGGACGAAGAAATCCAACTCGCCCGGCAGATCGAGGTCGGGCTTCTCGCCAAAGAGAAGCTCGAGTCGGATGCCGCGGCGAGCGCTGCGATGAGACGGGAATTGCTCCAGCTGGTTTGGGAGGGTGAGGCGGCCAATCGCCGGTTCATCAGTTGCAACCTGCGCCTCGTCGTCAGTGTCGCCAAGCGCTACTCCGGCAGGGGAGTGCCACTGATGGACCTGATCCAGGACGGCAATCTGGGGCTCGATCGCGCGATCAAGAAGTTCGACTACCGGCAGGGATTCAAGTTCTCGACCTATGCGATGTGGTGGATCAGGCAGTCGATCAGTCGCAGCCTCGCCGACACCTCGAGTCTCATCCGGGTGCCCGTCCACACCGCCGAGAAGCTCAACACTCTCTCGCGGGTGCGGCGCGAGCTCATCGTGGTGCTTGGTCGCGAGGCCACGGTGGAAGAGCTGGCCGAGGCATCCAACTTCGACCTCGAACTGGTGAATCGGCTGCTCAACGTCGATCGAGAACCGATCTCGCTGCACACTCCGGTCGGGGACGACGCAACCAACGAGCTGGGCGATCTGATCGAGGACGGTGACGCGTCGGCGGTGCTCGACATCGTCACCAACGAGGTGCGCGACGACGAGCTCCGCAAGCGGGTGGAGTCGCTGCCGGCCCGCGAGGCCGAGGTGTTGCGATACCGGTTCGGACTGGATGGCGCTGCACCGATGACCTTCAACCAGGTCGGAACCATTCTCGGAGTTTCGCGAGAACGGGTGCGCCAGCTGGAGACGCGAGCGCTCAAGCTGATGCGCTCCCCCGAGCTCCACGAGTACCTGGTCGACTGAACTGGTTCGTCGACAATCGCCGGTCGGCTTGAACGCGCCGACCGGCGCCGTCGATGATCTAGGTTCGTAGGTGTGCAACGAACGAGTCCGCGAGCCGCCCTCGGCGCCGTCGGCCTCGTCATCGTCGGACTGATCTGCCAGGACGTCGGGGCATCTTTCGCGGTCCTGCTCTTCCCGGCGGTTGGACCGCTCGGCATGATCGCGCTCCGACTCGGCTTCTCCGCGGTGATCCTCCTGCTGGTATCTCGTCCTTCCCTGCGCGGTCGCAGCCGCGCCGACTGGATCACCGTGGTCACCTTCGGCGTGGTTCTGGCCGCGATGAACTGCCTCTTCTACGAGGCGATCGGGCGGATTCCGCTCGGAGCGGCGGTGACGATCGAATTCCTTGGCCCGCTGGTGCTCTCCGTAGTCGTCAGCCGGCGGCCATCCAGTTGGATCTGGGCGATCCTCGCGGTGATCGGCGTGGTGCTTCTCGGTCGCGGAACCCTGCACGACCTGGATCCGATCGGTATCGCGTTCGCACTCGGTGCTGGAGTGATGTGGGCCGCGTACATTCTGATG
>JAODMG010000095.1 GCA_025464895.1 Microbacteriaceae bacterium
GACCCTGTGGGCGATCCCGATGGATGTCGCACCGGAGTGGTCTGGAACGGCGAGCGGAATGATGAACACCGGTTTCGGGCTCGCCGGTATCGCTTCGCCCGCACTGTTCGGACTCCTCGTCGATCAGACCGGCTGGCAGTGGCCATTCGCCGCGTCGATCCTCCTCCTCGCGGTTGCGGCGGTCGTCGCATCCGTGATGAAGCCGCGACGGGTGCTGCCGAAGAGCGTCAGCTAGACGCAGGCTTCTTCCGCCGCACGTACGGGCGCCCTGTCAGCGGAAGGCTGAGCGGGGTCCTCCGCGCCACCTCGGCGATGATGATCGCGCCAAGGAGCACGAGGATGTAGGCGACGAGGGTCAGCCACGGGGTCGGAACCGTCTTCGCAAGCCAGCCATTGCCGGCCAGGGTCAGCACCCAGAGCACATACGGATGCGACAGGAAGATTCCGAACGACCGGTCCGATCCGATCTCGACGGCCTTGGCCAACGGGCCTCCCGCTTTCCTTCGCTCCGCCCAGAAGCTGCCGATGGCCAGGAAACCGAGGCCGACGGCGACCGCCCAGACCATCTCGATCGGTTGGAGCGGAGTGCCGGACTGGTAGAGCTTGAGGCCGAGCATCCATTGCAGCAGGTACACCCCGATGGTGACGATTGCCGTGAGCGCGGTGATCAGCGCGATGAGGCGCCGGTGGGTCCTCACCCAGTCGAGCAGCACCTTCTGGTGGTCCGCGCACACCGCGCCGAGGATGATGAAGAACTGGTAGCTGACGAAGAACTGATCCTTGAAGCCGTTCCAGGGGGCCCACTGCGGGTGATACATATAGATTCCGGTGAGGATGAGTTGGACGATGCCGCTGATCACCAGGAGCCGCGTGTGGTGTCCTCGAGCCTTGCGAACCATCCAGAGGATGACGGGGACCAACAGGTACACCTGCATGGTGACCAGCAGGAAGTACAGGTGATACCAGGCCGTGCCGGAGAGCAGGTCGATCGCGAACCGGCCGAGCATGTCGAGGAACGTTCCGTGCGGGCTGCGCAGGGTGCTCGACCAGAAATAGATCGCGGACCAGACCACATATGGCACCCCGACGAGCAGAAATCGCCTGGGCCAGAACTTTCGAAGCGGAACGGGCTTCTGGAGGTAGCTGTAGATCAGCACGAACGACGAGAGGGCGAAGAAGACCTCCCGGGTGAAGTGCAGAAGTGTCAGCAGACCGTAGAGGGCCACATCGTTGGACGCCACGGTATGACTGGTGACGTGAACACCGATGACGCAGGCGAAGGTGAGAATGCGGACGACATCGATTTCGTAGAGATGGAGCGCCTTCCGACGGACGGTACCGGAAACCGGCTCCGCCGCGCGGGTGTCGTCGGCCACCTCGCTCACTCCGATGCCGCCATTTCGCGCACCCTGTTTCGTTGCACCTTGCCGGTGGGAGCGCGCGGCACGTCGTCGACGACGCTGATCTCCACCGGTCGCTTGAAACGAGGGAGTTCGCGTTCGCAGCGCTCGCGCAAATCGCCGCCCAACCGCTCGGCCGCGGCCGTGTCCAGACCCGTGATCGCCGGGATGACGTAGGCGACAGGAACCTGATTCAGGATGAGGTCAGGACGGGCGACCACCACGGCCTCTCGCACCCGAGAGTCGCGGAGCAGGACATCTTCGACCTCCGCGGGGTAGACCTTCTCTCCCCCACGGTTGATCACATCGTCTGCACGGCCCACCAGGTAGACGTAGTCGTCGTCATCGATCTTTCCGAGGTCGTTGGTGTTCAGCCAGCCGTCAGCGTCGAAGCGATCGGCGACCCGACCGTGATAGTAGCCGCGGATGATGCCTGGGCCTCTGATCCACAGGGCGCCGACCTCCCCCCGCGGCACCACGCTGCGGTCCACGTTGCGAACCTCGACCTCGCAGCCGACCGGTACCCCGACAGAACCGGGCCTGGCCGACCCGTCGAGTGGGGTCGCGGTGATTTGGCTCGCGGCCTCCGTCATGCCGTAACTGACAACGAGCGAGACGTGCTCGAGGGTCTCGCGGACAGCGTCTGGAAGAGGCGCTGAGGCGGAGCGGATGAAGCGCAGCGTGTCGGGCACGTCGATAGAGTCGCCACGGGCGAGCACCGCCAGCATCGCCGGGACGGCGTTCAGCCAGGTTATCCGGCGATCGCGAAGCAGCTCCCAGAAGCCGGTCCGGTGGAACCGGCGGTCGAGCACCAGGGTGGCCCCGGCGACGAGGGTGGCGAGCAGTCCGACGACTTCTGCGTTGACGTGGAAGAGTGGAAGCGGGTTGTAGCCGCGGTCCTGCTCCGTGAGCGCATTGTGATCCGCGACCCCCCTGGCGACGAACATGAGCTGCATCTCCGGGAGTTCGACGCCCTTCGGCTCACCGGTAGACCCTGACGTGAACAGAAGCACCCTGCCAGTCGGCGCATCGGCCTCCCGTCGGCCCGCGGCACTGTCGAATCCGGTCGGAGATCCGGTCTCGAACGACACTCCGGCAATGGTGACCCCGGCGATTTCGCCCGGCGCGTCGCGGTCGGTCACCACGACTGCGACATCACCGGCCAGCGAGGAGATCCGAGCGAGTTCGTCCCAGGTGAGGTCGGGGTTGACCGGGATGGAACGCCTGCCAGACGCCACGATGCCGAGGTGAGCCGCCGCGAAGTCGAGCGGATCGCCGACATCCACGATGACACTCGATCCGCTCGGGGTGGACGCGCCCAAGAGGCTCGCCCATTCGCCGGTGATCCGTGCGATGGCAGAGTAGGTCCAGGCCCGATCGGACCTGGCATCCTCGAGATAGACGGCATCTGGAGTTCCCTCGGCGCGTCTCTCAATAAGCGCCGCGAGGCTCTCGTTCGGCGATTCGGTGGAACCATCGTCGGTTGCTGCGGGTACTTTTGCTGACTTCACCAATCGAGCCTACCGACCGTTTCTCGGTCATTTCTTGAATCGGCCATGACCCTCCCGTGAGAATCCTATGAATCTCCTAGGCCAGAGAACTTGCTCGAACAGGCCAGAGAACCTGCTCAAACAGCTCAGAGAACCTGCTTGAGCATCCACGTCCACACCGGTTTGAGGATGGGCACTCCGGAGGCATTGCGCGGCGTCGAGTCGCTGACCGAACGTCCATGGGACTGTTCCGGAGTGCCGAGATTGAGGGTGTTCACGATCGCATGAGCCTTGTTCCCGGCGGGAAGAGTCTTCGAATCGACCGGCGTGCCCAAACCGAGAGCGGACCAGGAACCCACGACGTGGTGGACGTAGATGTCGTTGTAATTGACCAGGCCGTACATCGATGACGCCGGCGTCTTGCCTGGGGTTGCCATCCAGGATGCGGCTACGCCGTTGTCACTCTCCACCGGCGATGAGAACATCAGCACGCCGTGCACAGCGTGTCCGTGCGCGATGAATGCCGATTCTCCCCCGCCCTGGGAGTGCCCGGCGAGGACGATCCGGCTCCAGTTGATTCGGCCGTTGGTCGAATACTTTCCCCAGCCCCCGCTCGGATCGCTCCGGGTGAGGTAGCTGAGGGCGGCGCGGAGGCGACTCAGGATGGAGTCCTGCGGCGCGATTGCGCTGAAGCTGGTCGGACTAGTGCCGTTGAACCGGTTCTG
Source organism: Microbacteriaceae bacterium (assembly GCA_025464895.1). Taxonomy (GTDB): domain Bacteria; phylum Actinomycetota; class Actinomycetes; order Actinomycetales; family Microbacteriaceae; genus Parafrigoribacterium_A. Next base: position 3,616 of record JAODMG010000095.1, read on the forward strand.
CTGCACAGCGGTGTAACACCGCGGGTCGCCGGCGCAGGTGCGGACGACCGACTTGCCTCGATTCCAATAGTCGAGGGCGAGAACGTGGAACCCGATCGACGATGCCGTGGAGAGGAACTGCTGGTAGTGAGCCGGAACGGCACCGGTTGCGGGAAGGAAGAGCAAGAGTGGAGTGCCAGCGCGTCCCGGTTGGGCGTAATTGAGAGCGTTCGGGGTGATGAGGTCCCCGGCCGACCTGGGAAGTGCGAACGACATGAGCGCGGAACCGTGCTTCACCGCGACCGGGTGATCCGGTTCCTCAGCGCCGATCGCGGCCTGCGGGATCGCGATCAGCGACACGACGGCGACGAACGCTGCCAATGCCACGGCTGCGCGCCTGCGACCGTTCATCTCCGACCTCCGGGATAAACCTAGCCTGTCCTGGATCGAATCAAACCCGGATGGAGCGCCGACGTCTGAGACTTTTGCAAGCTTGTTCGGCTGACGGTCAGTTGCCTTGCAGTTTCGCACGCTCCCAGAGCTGGTCGACTTGCTCCAGCGTCTCGGTGAGGCTCCCGTTGTTGTCGATCACGACATCGGCGATCGCCAACCGCTCGGTATCGCTGGCCTGGGAGTTGACGCGGTGAAACGCCTCCTCGCGCGTCATCCCCCGCAGCTCGATCATCCGTCGGATTCGCGTCTCCAGGTCCGCGTGCACGACAACGATGAGGTCGAATTCGATCTGGCGAAGGGCACCGGCCTCGGCAAGAAGCGGGACGTCGTAGACAACGATCGCGCGCTCGTCACGAGCCGCCGCCTCGGCGATGAGCTCCTTAGTGCGGCGCCACACCTCGGGGTGGGTTATCGCGTTGAGCTTCGCCCGATCGGACTCGTCACTGAAGACCATGGCACCGAGTGCCTGCCGATTCAGCGAGCCGTCCTCCAGCAGCACCCCGTCACCGAATTCGGCCACGATCGCCGCAAGACCAGGCGTATGGGGCTCAACGACCTCCCTGGCGAGAACGTCCGCATCGATGTGAACAGCGCCGTGTTCGGCGAGACGGTTCGCGACCACCGATTTTCCGGAGGCGATACCGCCAGTCAACCCGATGAGATACACACGTTCCATGCTACTGGCCGGGCCGGATGCGCCAGAAACGCTATGCCGAACGCTATGCAGCCGGAACGATATGTGGCCGGAATGCTCAAACGGCCGGAACCCGAAGGCTCCGACCGCTTGAGTTGTTCTGAACGTACTGGTGTTCTACCTGTGACTACGAGTTGGACGACAGCTTCTCGCGAAGTGCCGCGAGCGATTCGTCATCCGCCAGCGTTCCAGCGGACTCTGAGTCACTCGAGAACGAGGAGCCGGCGGCAGGAACATCCGCGATGACCTCGTTGGCTGCCGCGGCAACCTGCTTCTTGTGAGCTTCCCAACGAGCCTGGGCGGCAGCGTAATCCTGCTCCCACTTCTCGCGCTGGGTCTCGAAGCCCTCTTTCCACTCGTTCGTCTCCGGGTCGAAGCCGTCGGGGTACTTGTAGTTGCCCTGCTCGTCGTACTCGGTAAGCATTCCGTACAGTGCCGGGTCGAACTCGGTGCCCTCTGGATCGACACCCTCGTTGGCCTGCTTGAGGCTCAGCGAGATGCGGCGACGCTCGAGGTCGATGTCGATGACCTTGACGAAGACCTCGTCGTTGACCGAGACGACCTGCTCGGCGAGCTCGACGTGCTTGCCGGACAGCTCGGAGATGTGAACGAGACCCTCGATGCCCTCTGCGACGCGAACGAACGCACCGAACGGGACGAGCTTCGTGACCTTGCCCGGAGCGACCTGACCGATGGCGTGCGTGCGGGCGAAGACCTGCCACGGGTCTTCCTGAGTGGCCTTGAGCGACAGCGACACGCGCTCGCGCTCGAGGTCGACCTCGAGGATCTCGACGGTGACCTCCTGGCCGACCTCGACAACCTCGGAGGCGTGCTCGATGTGCTTCCACGACAGCTCTGAGACGTGAACGAGTCCGTCCACACCTCCGAGGTCGACGAACGCACCGAAGTTGACGATCGACGACACGACGCCCTTGCGGACCTGGCCCTTGGCGAGGTTGGCGAGGAACGTGGTGCGGCTCTCGCTCTGCGTCTGCTCGAGGAGGG
>JAODMG010000153.1 GCA_025464895.1 Microbacteriaceae bacterium
AGGCGCGCCTCTGGCGGGACACCCTCGATGCCGACGGTGCCGAACCCCGCGACGACGAACTCCGATCCCGGCGCGAGATCACCCTCGGGCGGGAACGCGACGGCATGACACCCCTGCACGGTCAACTCGACCCGGTCGGCGCCGCGAGGTTCCGGACCATGCTCGACTCCTACAGTGCACCAGGATCCTCACCCCGGTTTAGGGAGGAATCCGACGACCATTCGCTGGACAACGGTGCGCTGGGCGACGATGCGCTACCGGACAAGGCGCGACCGGAAACCCGCAACCTTGACACTCTTACTCCGAGGCAGCGTAACTACGACATTCTGCTCGGGGTGATCACCGCAGGCATGGCGGCCGACCCGACCGCCCCGAAAAGCAAGACCACCATCGTCCTCACCATGCGGGCCGACGACTACCTCTCCGGCACCGGTATCGCCTGGCTGTCCGGAGTCCAGGAACCGATCTCCGCCACACACGCCCAGGAACTGTCCTGTGATGCCGAGATCCGTCTCATGCGACTCGGGGAGCCCGGCGAAGTCCTGTCCCTCGGCCGCACCCGCCGACTCTTTAGCCCCGACCAACGCCTCGCACTGAACGTCCGCGACGGCGGGTGCGTCTGGCCGCACTGCACCGCACCCCCGGCTTGGTGTGACGCCCATCACGCCATCCCCTGGAGTAAAGGCGGCCCAACCGATGTCAGCAACGGAGTGCTCCTCTGCCCGGCACACCACCAGATGCTCCACACCGGCGACTTCGAACTCGTGATGCGCCACGGAATCCCCCACCTGATCCCACCCCGGCGACTCAACCCCACCGGGCGAGAATGGCGGGTTGGCAGATCGCGGATCACCACCGTGCTCAAACGGTGACGGCATCAGAGTCAGCGCCGCAAAGTCACTATCGCAGGGGCAGTTCCGCAGGGGCAGTCGCGCCGCCAGCCGTGCGGGCAATCTGCTGCCAGCGCGGCGAGTGATCGGACACGCTCTGGGCAGTACAACTTAACCAAGGAAATTCAGGCGCGGGACGCTCGTCGGTGCAGGCTGGGCCTGAGTCCGCTCAGAGCTTCCGCAACAGCACGCTGCTCACCGTGTGATCCGCGTCCTTGCGGAGGACCAGGTCGGCCCGCGAACGGGTCGGCAGCACATTCTGCAGCAGGTTCGGCTCGTTGATCCTGGTCCAGATGTCGCGGGCCGTCGCGGATGCCTCCTCCGGTGTGAGCGAGGCGTAGCGATGAAAGTAGGACTGCGGGTTGGTGAAGGCGCCCCGCTGCAGCTTCATGAAGCGCTCCTCGTACCAGGTCGCGATATCCGATGTCCTGGCGTCGACGTACACCGTGAAGTCGAACAGGTCGCTCACCGCGAGCCCAAGGCCACCGCTCGGCGGCTGCAACACGTTCAAACCCTCGACAATGAGGATGTCGGGGCGCCGCACCACGATCTCGGCGTCGGCGACGATGTCGTAGCTCAGATGGGAGTAGAACGGCGCGCGCACTTCTTCCGCGCCGCTCTTCACCTCGCTCACGAAACGGAGAAGCGCCCGACGGTCGTAGGACTCTGGGAAGCCCTTGCGGCTCATCAGTTTGCGGCGTTCCAGCTCCGCGTTCGGCAGGAGAAAACCGTCGGTTGTCACCAGCTCGACCCTGGGGGTGTCGTCCCAGCGGGCCAGCAGCTCGCGAAGGAGCCTCGCGATCGTCGACTTGCCGACCGCGACCGACCCGGCCACTCCGATGACGAACGGAGTGCTGGTGTAACGCTTGCCGAGGAAGTCGCTGGTGGCGTGATGGAGCTGTTTCGCGCCGGCGGCGTACAGGTTGATCAGGCGGCTGAGCGGCAGGTAGACCTCGGTGACCTCGCGCAGGTCGAGCAGGTCGCCGAGGCCGCGCAACTCGATGATCTCGGTCGGGGTGAGCGGGAGCTGCGTGCTCGGCGCGAGTTCCGCCCACCGCGCGCGATCGATTTCGATGAACGGGGTGTTGTGCCCGTTGCCCACCCCGTTCGACCCGTGCTCAGACATGACTCACCAGCGTACCGGGTGCGTGAACGCTGGATCACGCGTCGGTACCGTAAAATCGTGACCCATGTGCGGAATCGTGGGTTATGTCGGAAGCAGCAAGAGCGTCGAAGTGCTCCTCGGCGGCCTCCGCCGCTTGGAATATCGTGGTTACGATTCGGCCGGCATCGCGGTGATCGACGACGCGGGACTGATGAACACCCGTAAGCGCGCCGGCAAACTGCAGGTCCTCGTCGACGAACTCGACCGATCCCCGCTCGGTAACGGCGGAACCGGCATCGGGCACACTCGTTGGGCGACGCACGGCGGGCCGAACGACGCAAACGCGCATCCGCATCTCGGGGATGACGGAAAACTCGCGCTCATCCACAACGGCATCATTGAGAACTTCGCCGAGCTGAAGGCCGAGCTGCTCGCGAGCCATCCCGACACGGTATTCACCAGCGAAACGGACACAGAGGTCGCAGCCATCCTGGTCGGGATCGAATACCAGCGAACCGGCGACCTCGCCGAGGCACTGCGCCAGGTGGTGTCCCGACTGCACGGCGCGTTCACCCTGCTCGCGATGCACCAGGATGCGCCAGGCGTCGTCGTCGGCGCCCGTCGCAACTCTCCGCTCGTGATCGGACTCGGCGACGGCGAGAACTTTCTCGGGTCGGATGTCGCGGCTTTCGTCGAGCACACCAGGCGCGCGGTCGCCGTCGGCCAGGACCAGATCGTTACCATTGGGGCAGACTCAGTTTCGGTCACCGACTTCGACGGCATTCCGGTCGAGGTGACAGAGTTCGAGGTCTCCTGGGACGCCTCGGCCGCCGAAAAGGGCGGCTGGTCGAGCTTCATGGCCAAGGAGATCAGCGAGGAGCCTGAGGCGATCGCCAAGACCCTCCTCGGCCGGGTCGTCGACGGTGGCATCAAGCTGAGCGAGCTCGACGGCATCGGGGACGACGCGCTCCTGGCGATCAACCGTGTCGTCATCCTCGGCTGCGGGACCGCAGCGTACTCCGGGATGCTCGGCAAGTACGCGATCGAGAAGTGGGCGCGCATCCCGGTGGATGTAGAGCTGTCGCACGAGTTCCGCTACCGCGATCCGGTGATCGACGGCAACACGCTGGTCGTGTCGATCAGCCAATCCGGCGAGACCATGGACACCCTGATGGCCGTGAAGTACGCGATCGAGGCCGGGGCCAGGACCCTTTCCATCTGCAACACCCAGGGGGCGACCATCGCGCGGGAGTCCGACGCGGTGATCTACACCCACGCAGGGCCGGAGGTGGCTGTCGCGTCGACCAAGGCGTTCGTCGCCCAGGTCGCGGCGCTCTACCTGTTCGGCCTGCACCTGGCGAGGGTGCGCGGCACGCTGTCCTCGCCGGAGATCGCCGGCCTCGCGGCTGAGCTGCAGGCCCTGCCGGACCAGCTCGCCATCGTGCTCGAGCAGCACGACGCGATCAAGCAGCTCGCCGGCTGGATGACGGATACCCGTTCCGTGCTGTTCCTCGGTCGCCACGCCGGCTATCCGGTCGCCCTCGAGGGAGCGCTCAAACTCAAGGAACTCGCCTACATCCACGCGGAAGGCTTCGCCGCCGGTGAGCTCAAGCACGGTCCCATCGCCCTGATCGAGGCCGGCCAGCCGGTCTTCGTGATCGTGCCGAGCCCGCGCGCGAAGGACTCGCTGCACAAGAAGGTCGTGTCCAACATCCAGGAGATTCGCGCTCGCGGCGCCCGTATCCTGGCGATCGCCGAGCAGGGGGATGCCGCGGTTCTCCCGTACGCGGACGTCGTCATCCCGATCCCGTTGGCATCGACCCTGTTCGAGCCGCTCCTGGCGGTCGCGCCACTGCAGATCTTCGCAATGGAGCTGGCCTCCGCGAAGGGACTCGACGTCGATCAGCCGCGGAACCTCGCCAAATCCGTCACGGTCGAATAGAGCGGCATGATCGTCGGAATCGGCGTTGACGTGGTCGACCTGGCCAGGTTCGAGCGCGCCGCCGACCGAACCCCGGCCGTGCTGGCCCGCTTGTTCGCTGACAGCGAACTCCGGGACGGCGATCGACGGCTCGGTCTGCGGTCGTTGGCCGCGAGATTCGCGGCAAAAGAGGCGCTGATCAAGGCTCTCGGAGACTCAGAGGGCGTGCGCTGGCACGACATGGCCGTGGTCTCAGACGGTGAGCGGAATCCGTCGTTCGAGGTGAAGAACGGTCTCGCGGAGATCGTCGCGGCTCGCGGAATCACCGCAATCCACCTCTCGATGAGTCACGACGCCGGTGTCGCGATCGCCTATGTGATCGCGGAAAGCGGCAGCCCGTGACCGAGCGATCGTCCGGTCGTCCGTTCCGCGAGGCCAGGGTCGATCTCGCCGCCATCGCCCACAACGTGCGGGCCATCCGCGCGGCGATCGGCGACACGGCGGTGACCGGCGACCCTGCGGTAACCGGTGACTCCGCGGCGACCGGCGCCGCAATGGTGATGGCCGTCGTCAAGGCCGGCGGCTACGGGCACGGCGCCGTACCGGCTGCACGCGCGGCGCTCGACGGCGGCGCGGACTGGCTCGGCGTCGTCGACATCGACGAGGCGCACGAGTTGCGCGCCGCGGGGGTCTCCGCCCCGATCCTCGCCTGGCTGCACGATCCGAACCGTGGATTCGACGACGCGATAGCCGACGGGATCGACCTGGGGCTCGGCAGCACCGAGCAGCTCAACCGGGCGGCCGCGGCCACCGGCACGGCGAACGTGCAGTTGAAGGTCGACACCGGCCTCAGTCGGGGCGGTGCCGGGCGCAGCGAGTGGGCCGGCCTGTTCCGGGCGGCGGCACTGCACGAGCGGCGCGGGCAGCTGCGGGTGCGCGGGCTGTGGAGCCACCTGGCCAACGCCGGCCATGCGGAGGACCTCGCGCAGGTTGCGCTGTTCGAGGAGGCCATCGCGCTCGCGGCCGACATCGGATTGACCCCGGAGCTGACCCATCTCGCGGCGACCGCCGGAGCGTTGCGGGTGCCGTCGGCGAGGTTCGGGATGGTGCGCATCGGCCTCGGGCTGTACGGACTCTCCCCGTTCGACGACGCAACGTCTGCCGCCATCGGGTTGCGGCCGGCACTCGAGCTCAGCGCCGCCATCACGTCGATCAAGCGGGTCCCGGCCGGCACCGGGGTCTCCTACGGCTACGCGCATCGAACCGCCGACGACTGCTACCTCGCCCTGGTTCCGCTCGGCTACGCGGACGGCATCCCGCGGTCGGCATCCGCCAGGGGACCGGTGTCGATCAACGGAAGGATCTACCGAGTCGCCGGGCGCATCGCGATGGACCAGTTCGTCGTCGACCTCGGATCGGATGTCGCTGCCGTCGGGGATCGCGCGATCCTGTTCGGCGATCCGGCGGCCGGGCTCCCGTCCGCGGAGGACTGGGCGGCGGCAGCCGGGACCATCAACTACGAGATAGTGGCGCGGCTCGGCACCCGCATCGAGCGGACCTACTCCTCGTGATCTCGCTGAGCATCCCGACCCCTGAGGCGATGGAGCGTTTCGGCGCACAGCTCGCGACCATGCTCGAGGCCGGCGATCTGATCGCGCTGAACGGCGAGCTCGGTGCGGGCAAGACCACTATGACCCGCGGACTCGGCGCGGCGCTCGGGGTGCGTGGAGCTGTGACCAGCCCGACTTTCGTGCTGGCGAGGACCCATCCCCGCCTGGACGGCGGTGCGCCGCTCGTTCACGTCGACGCCTACCGGTTGTCGAGCCCCGCGGAGCTGGACGACCTCGACATCGACTACCCGGCATCCATCGTGGTGGTCGAGTGGGCCGCCGGCATGCTGGATGGCCTGACCGACTCCTGGCTCGACGTCACCATCGAACGCCCGGTTGGCGGAACGGTGGGCGGCGCAAGAATCGGCGGTGCGGAGATCGATGACGCAGGGATCGACGACGTCGCCGAACCGCGTGCGGTCACTATCACCCCGCACGGTTCGCGCTGGACTGGATTGCTGGCGTCGGGCTGGCCGGCTGGCTGATCGCCGAGACCGGCGAGCGATGGCTCTCCGCGCATAGGCTGTACGGGTGCTTCTCGCCATCGACACTTCCGCAGGAACGAGCGTCGCGGTGGTCGATCGCGACCGCGGCATCCTCGCGGAACGCACAGAGCACGACACCAGGCGGCATGCCGAGGTCATCGGCGAGCTGATCGCGGAGTGCCTTGCCGGGGCGGATGTCCCGGTAACCGCCTTATCCGGTGTCGCCGCGGGCATGGGCCCTGGTCCGTTCACCGGCCTGCGGGTCGGCATCGCCGCGGCCCAGGCCTTCGCGCTCGGGGCGGGAAAACCGGTGGTCCGGGTGGTCAGCCACGACGCCATCGCCTTCGGCCACTACGCGGCTGGCGGCAGCGGACCTCTGCTGGTGGTGACGGATGCCCGCCGCAAAGAGGTCTACTGGTCGAGCTACTCCGGCGCCGACCAGGTCGGTCTTCCGACCAGGGACGGCGGACCGGGACTCGCCCGTCCAGACGACCTCGGCAGGGCCGTGCCGAACTACGGCAGCTACCTGCGGCTCGACGCGGAATCGGTTTCCGCGGCATCCCTCGGCCTCCTCGCGGAAGGCCTCTACCTGCACGGGCGCGAATTCGCCGGGAAAGACGCACTGTACCTTCGCTCGCCGGATGTCACCCTGTCGGCCGGACCCAAGCGGGTGACCGGATGACCTGGCAACTGCGACGCGCAACGATCGACGACCTCAACGCCATCATGGGGCTCGAGACCGGGATCTTCGGCAGTGACGCATGGTCGGCGGCGAGCATGCGGAGCGAACTCCGCAGCAAGAACACCTTCTACCTCGTGGCGGAGCGGCTCGACTCGCCCGGCCAGGTCGACGGATACGCCGGGCTGCTCGCACCGGTCGGGGCGAAGGAGGGCGACATCCAGACCATCGCCGTCGCGGAGAATGCGAGGCGCGGCGGCCTCGGCAGGACGCTCGTGCAGACGCTGGTCGATGAGGC
>JAODMG010000172.1 GCA_025464895.1 Microbacteriaceae bacterium
TTCACCATCAGCCCGTACGAGGGCTACGTGCGCGTGGCCGAACTGCTCGCCGAGCACACTCCAGGAGACTTCGCCAAGAAGTCGGTACTGCTGAACTCCGGCGCTGAGGCCGTCGAGAACGGCGTGAAGATCGCCCGCAAGTTCACCGGCCGCGATGGCGTCGCCGTACTCGAGCACGCCTATCACGGCCGCACCAACCTGACCATGGCGATGACCTTCAAGGCGATGCCGTACAAATCCGGATTCGGACCGTTCGCGAGCGACGTCTACACGGCGCCGAACTCGTACCCGTTCCGCGACGGGCTGAGCGGACCGGATGCCGCCGCGCGCACCATCGCCTACCTCGAGAAGTCCGTCGGAGCATCCGAACTCGCCTGCCTGGTCGTCGAGCCGATCCAGGGCGAAGGAGGTTTCGTCGTTCCAGCAGACGGCTACCTGGCCGCCCTCAGCAGATGGTGCGCCGACAATGGCATCGTGTTCGTCGCCGACGAGATCCAGAGCGGGATGGCGCGCACCGGAGCGTATTACGCGAGCGAACACTTCGGTGTCATCCCCGACATCGTGCTGAGCGCGAAAGGCATAGCCGGCGGCCTCCCCATCGCTGCGGTGACCGGCCGGGCCGAGATCATGGATGCGACGCACCCCGGCGGCCTGGGCGGCACTTTCGGCGGCAACCCCGTTTCTGCTGCCGCAGCCATCGCGGTGTTCGACCAGATCGAACGACTGGACCTGTTCGCCGAGGTCAGGCGCATCGGGAACATCCTGCGTCCGGCGCTCGTCGCGCTGAAAGAGAAGTACGACGTTATCGGCGACGTGCGCGGGATCGGCGCCATGCAGGCCATCGAACTGGTCATGCCGGGCACCCGCGACACGACGAAGGAGCCGAACCCCGCCGCGACCGCCGCCATGGCGACCTGGGCCTGGCAGCACGGCATCATCCTGCTGACCGCAGGCACCTACGGCAACGTGATCCGCTTCCTGCCGAGCCTGGCCATCACCGATGCACTACTGGCGGACGCACTCACGGTGCTCGACGAAGGTTTCTCCGCACTGTGAGCGAGGGGCACGCGATCCGTCCGCTCGATCCGGCCGGTGTGGTCGAACTCGCCGTCCTGGAGCGCTCCGGACTGATCGAATCTCGGCACCTCGGCGCCGCGGTCGTGGTCGGGCCGGATGGATCGGTACTGCGCGAACTCGGCGATTCGGCGGCGATCGTGTATCCGCGCTCGTCGCTCAAGCCACTGCAGGCGATGGCGGTGCTGCGCTCCGGTGCCCCGATCGACGGCGAGCGACTCGCGCTCGCGAGCGCCAGCCACGCCGGAACCCCTCGGCACGTTGCGGTCGCGCGAGACATCCTCGCCGCGGCTGGGCTCGACGAGACCGCGCTGCAGTGCCCGCCGGACTGGCCGTTGGATCGAGATGCGGCCTACGTTGCCCGGTCAGAGGGCCACGACATGCGCAGCATCACGATGAACTGTTCTGGGAAGCACGCCGCGTTTCTTCTCGCCTGCGTGCACAATGGCTGGTCGACCGACGACTACCTCGAGCCGTCGCATCCACTGCAGCAACTGGTGCTGTCCACCGTCGAGGAGTTGACCGGTGAGAGTGTGCAGCATTCCGGGATCGACGGATGCGGCGCGCCGGTGTTCGCGGTGACCCTCCGCGGCCTCGCCGCTGGGGTCGGGCGCGTGGCGATGACTGGCTCTGGCGCCGGATCGGATGCTCACGCCGCACGCCTCGTATCCGCGATCCTGGCCAACCCGTGGGCCATCGACGGACCGGGGCGCCCGAACGCCGTCGTCATCGAGCGTCTCGGCCTGCTCGTAAAGGGCGGCGCGGAAGGCGTCATCGTCGCCGCTGCTCCAGACGGGACCGCGGTCGCAATCAAGATGCTGGACGGCAACAAGAGGGCGACGACGATGGTCGCGCTCGAGCTTCTCGGCTCGGTCGGCGCCGTCGACCTCCCGCAGGCCCGCGAAATCGCCGCAGAGTTGGCGGAACCAGTGCTAGGCCGCGGTGTCCCGGTCGGCGAGCTGCGGGTCTCCGCACTCCTCTAGTCTCAGCCGAACAGGCTCACGACCGCCTCGCGGAATACGACGGTGTGGCGCTCGACGTCGGCCGCCGTCGTCGCCGGGGACATCAACGCCATGTTGTGGAACGGCGTGATCAGGATGCCGCGGTTGATGGCGAACAGGTGCAGGTACTGCTGCAACTCGAAGTCATCGGCCGCGGCCGCCTCCGCGCCGTCCCGCGGTGGCGTCGGGCGAAAACTGTACTCGGAGCGGGCGCCGAGCTGGGTGACCTGCCACGGAACGTCGAACTCGTCGATCGATGCCTGGACGCCGAGCGTCCATTCCGTCGATCGCGCGATCATCCGTGCGAACGCGGCCGGCGTCAGCACCTCGGACAGCGTCGCGCGGATCCCGGCGAGCGACACCGCGTTTCCGGCGAGCGTTCCGCCGACTCCCCCGACGTCGATGTCCTCGAGGTCGATGCTGGCTCGCACGAGCGCGGCGAACGACGCCGTCATGCCATATGCTCCGGCGGGAATACCACCACCGATGCTCTTGCCGACCACCACGGCATCCGGATCCAGTCCGTCCCTGGCGATCATCCCGCCCGTGCCAGCGCTCATGGTGTGCGTTTCGTCGAGAATGAGGATCGCGCCGAACCTCGTGCACAACTCGCGAACGGCGGCGTGATAGCCGGGCGCGGGAAGTACGATGCCGATGTTGGTGAGCGCCGGCTCCATCAACACCGCGGCGATCTCGCCGGTCGACAGTGCCGCCTCGAGCGCGGCGATGTCGTTGAATGGCACGACGGCCGTGGTCAGCGAAGGAGGAACCGGCGCGCCGATGGTGCCGCGGCGTTCGACCACAGCGCCGCGGGCGTCGAGCGTCGCATAGGCCTCATCGACCGTGCCGTGGTAGCAGAAGTCGTGCACCACGATCTTCGGCCGACCGGTCACCTGGCGGGCGTAGCGGATGAGGCTGCGGTTCGCGTCAGTGGCCGAGAGGCTGAATTGCCAGGCCGGCACCCCGAAACGGTCGGCCAGTAGCTCGGCCGCGGCTGCGGCATCCGCCGTCGGCAGCATGAAGGTCGAGCCGTTGGCGAGTTGCTCGCCGATCGCCCGGACGGATGCCGCCGGCGCGTGCCCGCACATCGCTCCGGTGTCGCCGAGGCACAGGTCGACGTGGTCGATGCCGTCGACGCAGCTGAAGTGCGCGCCACTGGCGCGCTCGACATACACCGGCCAGGGGCCGGGCCACTTGGCCATCCAGAGCATCGGAACCCCGTCTGGCAGGTGCGGCATCGCCTGCCGCCACATCTTCTCCGACTGCGGGCGGGCCACGCGAAAGGTCTCGGTTTCGATGCGCCAGAGCTCGGCGAGGCGTGCGCGATCTTCATACATTCGGTTCAGGCCGTCCTGGCGAGGCGCCTGCGGCGCACCGCCGCCGCGAGTTGTTGGGTGATAACGATGACGATGGCGATGAAGAACACGGCGGACGCGATGACGTTGGCCTCGGCGGGGATACCGCGAGCCGCGGAGACGTAGACGAAGGTCGGGAAGGTCTGTACGGAGCCGGAGTTGAAGTAGGTGATGATGAAGTCGTCGAAGCTCAGTGCGAACGACAGCAACGCCGCGGCGATGATGCCGGGCAGGAGCAGTGGGAAGGTGATCCGCAAGAAGACCTGCCCGGGGGAACCGTAGAGATCACGGCCGGCCTCCTCGAGCGCCGGGTCGAGGCTCGACACCCTGGCCTTGACCGTGACCACGACGAAGCTGATGCAGAACATGATGTGCGCGATCATGATCGTGAGGAGCCCCGGCTCGACGCCAGCGCCCAGGAACTCGGATGCGAGGCCGGACCCGAGCACGACCTCCGGTGTCGCCATCGGCAGGAACAGCAGCAGGCTGATCGCCGCGCGGAACCTGAATCGGTACCGCACCAGGGCGATCGCGATCATGGTGCCGAGGGTGGTGGCGACGACCGTGGCGACACCGCCGATGAGCAGGCTGTTCCCGAAGGCCTGGCAGACGTTCTGCGCCGAGCAGACATTCAGCCACTTGTCGAGGGTGAACCCGCGCCAGGAGATGTTCGACTTGATCGAATTGTTGAACGAGAACACGATCGTGTACACGATCGGAATCAGCAGGAACACGAGTGCGAGGGTCGTGTAGCTCGGCAGGATCCAGGACGTGCGCCCGATTCGACCGCGCCTGCGCGACTTCGGTGCGGTGACAGCATCGGCGAGGACCGCACCCTCTTGCAGCGTCACAGCAGGTCCTTCGTTCCGCTCACTCGAACGTAGACCAGCACGATGACGAGGATCGCGAGCATCAGGATGATCGACAGTGCGGCTGCAGCCGGATAGTTGTTGGAGAGCAGGAAGTTGCTCTCGATCACGTTCCCGATCATGGCAGTGCCGGTTCCGCCCAGGAATTCGCGACTGGCGTTCACGTAGTCGCCAGCGGCCGGGATGAAGGTCAGGAGCACGCCGGAGACGATGCCGGGCATCGACAGCGGGATGGTCACGGTACGAAAGGTGGTGAACGGCTTCGCGTACAGGTCGCTTCCCGCTTCGAGGTAGCGGGTGTCGAGCCGCTCGAGCGATGCGTACAGCGGAAGCGTCATGAACGGGATGAAGTTGTAGGTGAGGCCGAAGACCACCGCGAACGGTGTGCCGGTGATGTGGGCATCCGGTGCCAGCAGGGAGATGGCCTTGAGACCGGTCACGAACGGTGACTCATCGGAGAGCATCGACTTCCAGGCGATCGTGCGAAGCAGGAAGCTGATGAAGAACGGAGCGATGACGAGCACCAGCATGAGGTTTTGCAGCAACGGCCACGGCCGGGCCTTAACCCCGATGAAATAGGCGAGCGGGTAGCTGAAGAGCAGCGCGAAGACCGTGGCGAGCACCGCGTAGAGGAACGAGCGCAGGATCTGCTCGCTGTACTGGCCGAATACCGCGTAGTTCTCTATCTTGAAGGCCGCCTCGAACTGCCCGAAGTTGACGCCGCTCGGTGCCTGGAGCGAGGTGAATACCAGCGAGAACAACGGCACCAGGAAGAACAGCCCGAGGTAGAGCAGTCCAGGCACCAGCAGAAGCAGGGCGATCTTGCCGCCGCGACGGGGAGTCTGCTCCTTCGCGGTCTCGGTCGCGAATGCCGCGAACGCCATTGCTACGCCTCTTCCAGTTCCGACATGAGCGCGCGTTTCTTCTGCACCGCGATGGTCGCGGTATCGGTGTCGGCGTCGAACCGAGGCGCGGGAGGCGCTTCATCCTCGAGCCCGAAGCCATGGTCGACCGACCAGGAGACCCACACCTCTGCGCCGTCTGCTACGAGCGGTCCGACTCCCATGTTCTGCGCGAACACGGTGACGGTGCCAGCACCGGGGACGGCCAGGATGTACTGGGTGCTGACCCCGCTGAACGAGACGTCGATGACGCGGCCGGGCCCGAGCAGGTTCCTGCTGCTGTCCACCTCCGGCGCTTCGGTGTGGAGCGTCAACTTCTCCGGCCGCACCCCAACGGTGACGGTGCCGGTGTGGCGCTCTGCTCGAGCCTTCGGCACCACGATCCTGGTACCTTCGACGTCCACCGCGATGCTCGTCGCCGTCGTGCCTGACACCGGCCCAGTGAAGAGGTTCGACTGGCCGAGAAAGTTTGCGACGAACGCGGTGCGGGGCAACTCGTAGAGCATTTCCGGTGCACCGAGCTGCTCGATCCTGCCCTTGTTCATGACGGCGACGGTGTCCGCCATCGTCATGGCCTCCTCCTGGTCGTGCGTCACGTGCAGGAAGGTGAGACCGACCTCGTCCTGGATGGACTTGAGTTCGAGCTGCATCTGACGGCGAAGCTTGAGGTCGAGGGCACCGAGCGGCTCGTCGAGGAGGAGGAGGGCCGGTCGGTTGACGATGGCGCGCGCGAGGGCGACCCGCTGCTGCTGGCCGCCGGAAAGCTGAGCTGGTCTCCTGGCCGAGAGGTGGTCGAGCTCGACCAGCGCGAGTGCCTCGTGGGACTTGCCTTTCGCATCCGAGATTCCCCGGCGGCGCAGTCCGAATGCGACGTTGTCGATGACCGACATGTGCGGAAACAGTGCGTAGCTCTGGAACACCGTGTTGACCGGACGCTGGTACGGCTTCGTCTCGGTGACATCCTTGCCTCCGATCAGGATGCGGCCGGATGTTGCCTCCTCGAGCCCGGCCACCAGCCGGAGCGTGGTGGTCTTGCCGCATCCTGACGGTCCGAGCAGCGCGAAGAACGACCCGGCCGGAATCACCAGGTTCATCTCTTCAATGGCGGTGAATCCGGGGAAGCGTTTGTGCAGGTCGACCAGTTCGAGATCGGCACCCGCCTCCGCGAACGCGCCCGCCATCAGGATCCCAGAAGCACGGCCTGGAAGGCTGCGCCGAATTCGCTCTCCTCGGAAGGCTTCAGAGTGCGGAAGATCTTGGTGTTGGCGAGGGTCTGCTCGCTCGGGAAGATCAACTGGTTGTCGGCGAGTGCCGGGTCGATCGCCAGCATCGCCTCTTTCGCACCGACCACCGGGGTGATGTAGTTCACCCAGGCTGCGACGGTCGCCGCGACCTCCGGCTCGTAGTAGTAGTTGATCAGCGTCTCGGCGTTCGCCTTCTTCTTCGACCCGATCGGAATGACGAAGTTGTCGTTCCACAGGGTGCCACCGGCTGTCGGAATCGCGAACTCCCACTTGTCGCCCGCCTCGGCGTTGATGACGGTGATATCGCCCGACCAGCAGATCGCGGCGAGGGTGTCTTCGCTCTTCAGGTCCTCGAGGTAGGCGTTGCCCTTGATGTTACGGATCTGGCCGTTGTCGACCTGCTTCTTGAACTCGTCGATCGCATTGTGGAACTTGTCTGCGCCCCAGTTGCTGCTGATGTCGACTCCCTGCTGCATCATGATGAGCCCGATGGTGTCGCGCATCTCGGACAGCACGCCGACTCGACCCTTCAGGGACGGGTCCCAGAGGTCTGCTACCGACTTGAGTCCACCGGGAACCTTCTCTTTGTTCCAACAGATGCCGGCGAATCCACCCTGCCACGGCAGCGACTTGGTGCGACCTTTGTCGAAGTCTGGATTCTGCAGTGCCGGAGTGAGGTTCTTGGCATTCGGGATCTTGGAGCGATCGAACTCCTGCACGTAGCCCAGGCTGATCAGCCTCGACACCATCCAGTCGGTGAGACAGACGGTATCCGCTCCGATGTCCTGCCCGAGGGCGAGCTGCCCCTTGACCTTGCCGTAGTAGGTGTTGTTGTCGTCGACATCCACCGAATAGGTGACTTTGATGCCGGTCTGCTTCTCGAACGCGTCGAGCGTCGGATACTTGCCTTTGTTGTTTGGATCCTCGTCGAGGTATGCAGCCCAGTTCGCCCAGTACAGGGTCTTGTCGGTCGCAGACTTGTCCACCGCGGGGGTCGGCTTGCTCGCCGCGCCCGGTGCACATGCCGCCAGCGTCAATGCGGCCGCGCCGATTCCGGCACCCTGAAGTACTGTGCGCCGCGAGAGATTAGCCTGTTTTGCCTGCTGGATCAGGCGCCTGATCATCGGATCCTGCGGCAGTTCTCTGGTCATGGGGGCAGCTCCTTCACGAGGAAACACTCGGTGCGGACACCATCGACCGCGTGAAATGAATAATCGCACAATGGGGAGCGCAATGGCAGTACGAATGGGGCAAATGGACGATGTTGAAACACAATCTTCACGAAATCAGCACCCAGATGCCTATTTTTGATGCGGATTCGTTTGTGCCCGGCGACTACGCTGATTGATGGGATCCAACAGTGTGGTTGGTGATACCCGATCATTTGTCGCTGCGTGTCGAGGCTGGAGAGTTCATGAGAGTCGCCGTTCCCACCGAGGTGAAAAACAACGAATTCAGGGTTGCGATAACTCCGGCGGGAGTTCACGATCTGGTTTCCCACGGTCACGAGGTGGTCATCGAGACCGGCGCGGGCCTCGGCTCGTCGATCAGCGACGACGACTACCTGGCCGCGGGCGCGTCGATCAGTGCGGATGCCGCATCCACCTGGGCCGCTGCCGACCTGTTGCTCAAGGTAAAGGAGCCGGTTCCGAGCGAATACAGTTACTTCAGGGACGGACTGCTGCTGTTCGCGTACCTTCACCTCGCGGCTGAACCACGGCTGACGCGCGAACTCCTCGAGAAGAATGTCACGGCCATCGCGTACGAGACGGTGCAGCTTCCATCGCGTGCACTGCCGCTGCTCGCCCCGATGAGCGAAGTGGCCGGTCGCCTGGCCCCCATCGTCGGCGCCAATGCCATGCTCAAGCCGAACGGCGGTCCAGGGCTGCTGGTTCCGGGGGTTCCCGGCACCCATCCGGCCACGATCGTGGTGCTCGGTGGAGGAGTCGCCGGAACCAACGCGGTCTCGGTCGCGGTCGGACTCGGCGCCAGAGTGATCGTGCTCGACACCAACATCCAGCGACTGCGGGAGATCGACGCGCTCTACGCCGGACGGGTGC
The DNA here is from genome assembly GCA_025464895.1 of Microbacteriaceae bacterium. GTDB lineage: Bacteria > Actinomycetota > Actinomycetes > Actinomycetales > Microbacteriaceae > Parafrigoribacterium_A. The sequence goes on from JAODMG010000172.1 coordinate 8,506, forward strand.
AGACCATCGCGTCGAACGGTTTCGAGATCGAGCGCGCCTGCGTCTCCGCCGACATGGTGATCGGCTCAGTTCTCGTTCCCGGCGCGAAGGCCCCGAAGCTGGTCAGCAACGACCTCGTCTCGCGGATGAAACCGGGCAGCGTGCTCGTCGACATCGCCGTCGACCAGGGCGGATGTTTCGAGGACTCCCACCCGACCACGCACGCCGATCCGACCTTCAAGGTGCACGGTTCGCTGTTCTACTGCGTCGCCAACATGCCGGGAGCCGTGCCGAGCACCTCCACCTATGCGCTGACCAACGCCACCATGCCCTATGTCCGCGCGATCGCGAACCTCGGCTGGCGGGATGCCCTGTCGACGGACGCCGCGCTCGCGCTCGGGCTCAACACGCACGGCGGTGCCGTGATCAGCGCTCCGGTGGCGATGGCCCACGCGCTCGAGCACCGGTCGTTGGAGTCGGTATTGGGCGAGTCGGTATTGGGCGAGTCGGTGCTCGGCTAGGCGGCTTCGTTCCACGGCGGGACGGCCCGGCGCGGCACCCCGTCCGGGTTGAGCAGCCAGACCGCCTCCGAGCCGGGCGAGATCGGCGGCGGGAGCTCGCGTATCCTGCTCAGAACGCGGAACTCGGCGACGCTGCATCCGTCGAAGATCACCGGCAGGGTCGACCTGAGCGAGCCGATCAGGCCCCAGTGCGACTGCCAGGTCTCCGCGTCTGCCAACACCACCGTGAACGAGCCGTCTGCCCGCTCGGCCCGGCGCAGCAGGCCGACCGGCGACACCGCGATCGCGCCGGGGGTCCGGGCGACGTCGCCGAGTTCGATGACCTCGCCGTGCTGCGCGGCGGCGGTACCCGCGCCCACTCCACCCTCCACTCCAGCCACTCCAGCGTCGCGGCCGAATGCGCCGCGAAGCCGCCTGGCGAGCACCGCCGGTCTCGACGAGACGATGAGCCAGCCCGGAGCATCCGACCAGCGGATGACCTCGGCCGGCGCCGTTCTGGCCTGCCCGGGGTCGTCGCCTGACACCGCGAGCTGGACACGATGACCGAGCCAATGACCGCCGCCGGGAGGCAACTCGCGGTCATAGCCATCAGGTTCGCCTCCTGAGAGCACATGTTCCTGCCGCGTGGCTAGTCGCAACACCAGCCGCGAATCGCAGAGCGCGACGATGGAATGGAGCGCCGCGGTCAGTCGCCGTGCGGTCAGGACCAGGTGCACACCCGACGCGCCGCCCTCCCGCAGCAGTTGGGTCAGGAGCCCCGCGAAGGCGTTGGCGTGGTCGTCGGGAAAGCGATCGAGAAGAGAGTCCAGGTCGTCGAGTAGCAGGATGCGTGGACCGCCGGCTGCCGATCGCACCAGTGAGAGCTCGCGGCAGATCGCGTCCCAGGCCCCTTCGACATCACTCGGGATTCTCTCGACCCAATGGCCGTCGGAAGTGGCGAGAACATCGAGCAATCCGCTCTTTCCCGAGCCGGTGGCCCCGACGACCGCCAGGTTTCCCTGGGTCGACGGGAGGTAGACGGCGGGACATTGCCGCTGCTCCCCTGGCAGATCGGAGAGTCCGAACGCGATTCCGTGCGGCGGTGATTCCAGCTCGCCCAGCGGCAGGAAGCTCGGCAGCGGATCGCACCACGGCCTCCTCGGCCTCGCGGCCGTGGCCATCCCATCCGTCCAGAGCATCGTCACCCGGTCGATGTCGTCCTGGTCGGCGAGCGCCACCTGCACGAGTCTCGGCTCGGCATCCGCACTGGCACCGGCGAGAGCAAGGTAGGCCCGACCGAGCGGCTCCCTCGGGAGATCCGCCGCGACGGACGTGCCGATCACCGCCGTGCTGTCCGCCCGATTGTTCACCCGGAGCGAGACCCGCATGGCGCAGTTCGCGAGCACGGCGTCGCGCACGACGCCGGCGGGTCGTTGGGTGCAGAGAATGAGGTGGACCCCGAGCGAGCGTCCCCGAGACGCGAGATCGGCGAACAGCTGGTGCAACTCAGGAAAGTCCTGCACCATCGCGGCGAATTCGTCCACAACGATCACCAGCCTGGCCAGCGGATGTCGCGGCGGAAGTTGTTCGATCGATCGCACCCCGGCGTCCGCGATCTCGCGCTCCCGGTACCTCAGCTCCGCCTGCAGGCTGGCGAGCGCCCGATCGGCAGAGCGCTCGTCCAGGTCGGTGATCAACCCGACGACGTGCGGAAGATCCTGCACCCCGGAGAACGAGGAGCCGCCCTTGAAGTCGACCAGGAGGAAGTTCACGGCCGCGGGAGCATGCCTCGCGGCCATGGCCAACACCCAGGACACCAGCAGTTCGCTCTTGCCGCTGCCCGTCGTGCCGCCGACGAGTGCGTGCGGCCCGTCGCTGACCAGATCCAGCGATACCGGACCGTCACCGTCGACGATTGGAGCACAGGCGAGGTCATCGCGGCCGCCGATTTCGGCATTCGGCCGCCCACCGGGGTGAAGCGGGTAGATGGACTCGAATCTCACGTGTCGCGGTACCTCCGCGGCGAACGAGGTCAGCCCCCGTGCATCCGCGCCGGCGGCGAGCGCGGCGGCGAATGCCCGTGCCTGTTCCTCCGACACATACTCCGGCACGAACCGATGGTCGAGTGTCCCGCTGGCGAGGGGGTGGAGCTCCGCGGACGATCCCGCATCGATTCGGATGACGACCCGGCACTCCGGCGACAGGTCGGCGACGCGAACGGCCACCGCGACGACCGCGATCGGGCCGGCGCCAGCACTGCCGCCCTGGGCGACGCGCACCCCATCGCCCGCACCGTGGCGAGCCCCGTCGCGCGGCCGGAATTCGACCCTCGCGGCATCGCCCGCCGGTGCGTGACCAGCCGGGGCCACGATCCGGTGTGGAATCCCCGCGACCCAGGACAGCCAACCCTCCGCGACCGCGTGGACCTCGACGTCGCGAGGCGAGAGCGCGTCAGCGAGCTGGAGCACGATGCCGCGCGCGCAGGCGTGCGCCAGCGCCGCCGGTCCGCAGATCCCGATCCCGGATCGGGCGTCGACGACCACGGCAGCATCCGGGAGCACCGCCGCATCGCCTCGAAGCCGATCGAGGGCGCCATCGATGTCGTCCCGGCGGGGCGTCATGGGTGGCGGATCGCCGCCGAGGACAAGTTCGCTGCTCATCGTTCCCGCGCCGATCAGCACTGGCAGCGGCGAGTTCGCCGTCCACCGCCACCGGTCGACCTCGTGGTGCTTCGCGACCTGCAGCGAGAGGACGCTCGGATGGCTCGCGGCGAGCGCCGCACGTTCCCGCTCGTGCTCACGGGAGATGACCACGGCGGTAGCCGCGACATCCGACTCGAATCGCGCCCGCTCACGACGCCTGGTCCTGCGGCCGTTGACCGCGGCATCCCCAAGGCTCGCCACGGCGATGAGCGGACCGAGGAGCGCGAAGATCAGCATCGATGAGGAACCGGTGATCGCCCAGAGCGCAACCGATCCGACCACCGGCGCCACGGTTGCGATGTAGGGAAAGGCCCGCGGTTGCGGTGGTTCTGGGCGCCTCGGGAGGGTGGCTCTCGGGATCGCGCTCTGGCTGGACTGGCTCACCGGATCATCAAAGCCGCCTCCGCACCTTCACGGCGACAGCTCGCACCCGATCTGGACAAGACCGCTCGGCCGCGAGTCGGTCGAGGAGTGGTTGCCTAGCTCACGACGAAGAACTGCTCGCCGATGTCTACCCTGGCTCCGCGTTCCAGCCGGTAGCGACGGTCGGGGTTGCAGAGGATCGGTTTCGAATCCGGCTCCCTCAGCACTGAGCCGTTCCCGGAGAAGCGGTCCTTGATCCAGAACGAGCCGGCCTCCTGGCCGAATTCGAGGTGGGTCTTCGAGACGGACTTGCTCGGATCGAACACCCGGACAATCTGGTCGAAATACTCCGCAGGCTCCGGCTGGGGATTTCTCCCGATCAGC
>JAODMG010000180.1 GCA_025464895.1 Microbacteriaceae bacterium
GCCCGACACGCGTCATCCCGGTCCCGGTGAAGCGCGGTTCCGGTGAAGTTAGGAGGCCTGTTCGTCGATCGAGGCATCCGTGACCGGGTCGGTCACCGGTTCGCCACGGTAGAGGCTCTCGAAGATCGTCAGCGTGCGCCGGATGTCGTGCGCCGCGATGTACTTGAGACTGGACTTTTTCATCTCGGTCAGCTGGTCGTCCGACAGCGACAAGACATCCGTGAGCTTCGCAGCCAGGTCGGAGACGCTGCCCGGCTCGAACAGGTAGCCGTTCTCACCGTGATGCACGAGGTGCGGAAGCGCCATCGCGTTCGCCGCGACAATCGGCAGCGCGGATGCCATCGCCTCCATGGTGGCGATGCTCTGCAGCTCGGCAATCGACGGCATGGCGAACACGGTGGCCCTGGTGAGCGCCGCGCGCAGTTGCGTGTCGGTCACGTAGCCGAGGAAGCTCACCCGATTCCCTATCCCGAGATCCTTCGACAGCTGCTTCAGCTGGTTCATGAGGTCGCCGCCTCCGACGATATCCAGCTTCACGTCGAGGGCCGGATCGAGCGTCGCGATCGCCTTCAGCAGCACATCGAGGTGCTTCTCCCCCGTGACCCTTCCGACGAATACCACGCGGTTGTCGCTGCGTTTCTCGAAACTCGGGGCGTAGAGGCTCGCGTCGATCCCGCATGAGATCGCGTGCACGCCGCGAAGGTTTGTCTCGGCTTCGAGGAAGTCGGCGGCCTTGCGGCTCGGAGAGGTAACCGCTTCACAGAGCGAAAAGGTCTTGGATGCGTCGTTCCAGGCGATCTCGATGGCCTTGCGCCTCAAGAACTTCGGCAGCAGGGTGTGCTCGATCATGTTCTCCGGCATGAAGTGGTTGGTCCCGATGATCCGGATGCCGCGCTTGCTCGCCTGGCGGGCGAGGCCACGGCCGACGACGATGTGGGACTGGATGTGCACGACATCCGGTTTGAACGCATCGAGCACCCTCGCGGAGTTCGCCTGCATGCGCCACGGCAGCGCGAATCGCAGCCAGTCGTGGGGATACCACCGGTAGGAGCTAAGACGGTGCACCACGAAGCGCGCGCCGTCGTGATCCTCGGTGAAATCGCCGTGCCGACGGCTCGCCGCTGGCGCCATGACGTGGACGTCGTGGCCGCGTTCGGTCAGCCCCGCGGCGAGGCGGGCGGCGAAATTCGCTGCGCCGTTGACATCCGGTGGAAAGGTGTCTGCGCCGATCAGTACCCGCAGCGGCCTCGGCGTTGACGAAGCGGCACCCTGCGATGCAGCACCTTGCGAGGCAGACAAATTTTCGAGGGCCCTTTGGCTAGATGAAAACAGACTCCAGCCAGCTTAGTGCTGGGATTGCGGGTGATGCTTAGCCAGTTGAAACACGCCGTAAATCGCTATCGCACCGGCCACCACGAAGACCACGATCTTCCAGGGCGCAGCACCGGCGGCCTCTTGCAGGACGGTCACACCGATGCAGACCGCGACGATCGGGTCGATGACGGTGAGTCCCGCGATGACCAGATCCGGCGGACCGGACGAGTAGGCGGTCTGGACGAAATACCCGCCGAGTGCCGCCGCCGCCAGAAGCGCAACGACGCAGCCGAGCGTCAGCCATTCGAAACCGCCGGTGCCTGAGCCGAGCACGATAAGGGTCTTGATGCGGTCGATCACCACCTTCGCGAGCGTCGCGACGAACCCGTAGAGGATGCCGGCGCCGACGATGTAGATGATCGCCTTGAACCGGTGTCGGAGAAACGCGAACACCAGCGCGAAGGCGACGGTAATCACACCCAACATGGCCAGGATTATGACGAGTTCGCTCTCCCCCACCGCGTGCGAGGTGGCCGTGAAGGTGGCGATGGTGACGAAGAGGGCGACGCCGACGACGCAGAACCCGATCGAACGGAGGGCCATCCGGGTTATCGGTGTCTTCGACACGCGGGCATTGACCAGCGCGGTAATCACCAGCGCGACGGCACCGAGGGGCTGGACCACGATGAGCGGTGCGTAGACGAGACTCGTCAGCTGGAACACGACGGCGAGCCCGAGCATCAAGGTTCCGACGACCCAGGACGGTCGCCGCAACAGCAGGAGGAGCTGGCCGATGCTGAGCCCGGCAGAGGTCTTGCGCTCGGTCGCCGAGTCGACCTTGCTCACCCCTCGATGCTGGAATTGGGCGCCGAGGGAGAGGAAAACCGCGCCGACGAGTGCGATGCAGATGCCGATCGGCGTGGCGAACTGGGTCAGCTCGGGCAGGTCAGGCAGCACGCCACGACTCTACCCACTGAGCTACCTATATTCTTACCGAATGGCCGTTCTCCCCATCAGAATCACTGGCGACCCTGCGCTCCACTCCCGAGCCGACATCGTGACGCAGTTCGATGGGACGCTGCGACAGCTGGTCGACGACATGTTCGAGACGATGGCCGCGGCCCCGGGGGTCGGACTTGCCGCACCACAGGTCGGCGTGCCTCTGCGAATCTTCGTCTACGACTGGACCGACGACAACGACAGGCAGTGGCGCGGCGTCGCCATCAATCCAGAACTGTGGATCAGCCCACCTCCCGTCGGTGAGGCGGATGAGGAGACCGAGTCAGAGGGCTGCCTCTCGATCCCGGGTGAGCGCTTTCCCCTTCGCCGGTCGGAACTCGCCATCCTCCGCGGCATCGACCTCGACGGGAATCCGTTCGAGATCAAAGCCGAGGGCTGGCTGGCGCGGATCTTCCAACACGAGTTCGACCATCTCGACGGGCTGCTGTACGCGGACCGGCTCGAGCACGGGCACGCGAGGGCCGCGACGAAGATCATCCGCAAGAACGGATGGGGCTCACCGGGGCAGAGTTGGCTGCCGGGAACCGACCACCTCGAGGACTGAGCGACACTATCGTCGCAGGTTGACTCCGTGTACGCCGTTGTCGTACCGCAAGGCGGGGAAGATTGCCGAGACCGAGAAACCGACGCCGGGCACCGAGTATGCGTTGAAGATTCCGCCGAAGAGTTCGGCACGTTCACGCATCTCGGTCATTCCCCGCCCGCTCGCCACCCCGGTGAGAGCGTTCAGGTCGTCCTCGAATGTGTAGCTGCGCTGCTGTGCCACCTCGTTCGGGTCGAGCCCCTGGCGCCTGGCCGCCGAACGGACGCCGTCGTCATCCACCAGCAGTTGCAGGCCCTCTTCCGTCCAGGTGAACGAGACCTTGACAGCGGTGCCCTCTCCCCCGTATTTCAGGGCGTTCGACAGGGCCTCCTGAAGGATGCGGAAGACCGCGAGTTCTGCTCCTTCTGTGAGGTCGAACCGGTCGCCGGTCTCGACGAAGGTGACGTCGAGGCCCGCGTCACGCATCGTCTTCAGCAGGTCGCGTGCCGAGCGGAGGCGCGGCTGGGGCGACGCATCCGCTTCTCCCTCTCGGACGACGGTCATCACCCGTCGAAGATCCGCCAGGGTGCCCCGCGCCGTCTCGGCGATGGCGACCGCAGAACGCGCTGCCGCGCTCGGATCGCTCACCGCGGCGTACCGGGCGCCGTCGGCCTGCTTGATGATGACGGAAACCGAGTGAACGGCGAGCTCGTGGAGCTCCCGGATTATCCGAAGTCGGGAGAGCTGCTCCTGGAGGGAGATCTCGAGGTCGATC
>JAODMG010000201.1 GCA_025464895.1 Microbacteriaceae bacterium
GGCCCGCATTCCGGCGATTCGGCCGCTGTACCCAGGATGCCGTTCGACTGGACCGGGATCACCGTCGTTCACGGCATCCTGGGGGCCGCGACCCTCGCGATCGCCGTCGCGCTCTGGCTGGTCTTGTCCCGCGACGAAAACCGGACCGCCCGCAAGCGGGTCAGCGCATTTCTCGTCGTCACGGTTCTCCAGGCTGCCGTCGGGGTCACCCAGGCGTTCACCGGCCTTCCCGAGATTCTGGTCGCCATCCACCTGCTCGGGGCAGCGCTTGTCTGGGTCGGTGTACTGCGAGTTCTGCTCGAAGTTAACCCGACTCTGTTCCGCGGCCCATCGATGGCGCAGACCCTGCCAGAACGGGTAATAAGCCTGTAACATGGACTATTGGTTCAGTCGCCTAGCGTGCGTGACTGTGTGACGCCGAAGTCAGGGTAGGTTTCGCCGCCGGTTTCAGAGCTGGAAGGCGGCACATACGGTCAGCGCTCTATTGGTACGTGCTCAGGTGGTTCGTAGTCGTTTGAATGGTGGCCCGGCTACTATCCCGCCCGTACCACCAAAACACACCCCAACGTCGCTCGATACTCGTTGTGCCAGGAATAGAGACCAGGCCGACGGGGTTGGCGGTAGCAGGAAGAAGGTAAGGCATGTCAGACATCCTGATTGATCGCCCCGAACTCGAAAGCCTCGGCATTTACGAGTTCGGCTGGTCCGACTCGGACGTCGCCGGTGCCTCGGCAAAACGCGGAATCTCGCCAGAAGTTGTCGCAGACATCTCCGCGCTGAAGAGCGAACCTGAATGGATGCTCAAGAACCGCCTCAAGGGCCTTTCGCTCTTCTACAAGAAGCCGATGCCGTCCTGGGGAGCGGACCTCTCCGGGATCGACTTCGACAACATCAAGTACTTCGTGCGCTCGACCGAGCAGCAGGCCCAGACCTGGGATGATCTGCCGGACGACATCAAGAACACCTACGAGAAGCTCGGCATCCCAGAGGCCGAACGCCAGAGGCTGGTGTCCGGCGTCGCCGCCCAGTACGAATCCGAGGTCGTCTACCACACGATCAACAAGGAGCTCGAAGAGCAGGGCGTCATCTTCATGGACACCGACACGGCGCTTCGCGAACACCCTGAGTTCTTCACCGAATACTTCGGAACGGTGATCCCGGCTGGCGACAACAAGTTTGCCGCGCTCAACACCGCCGTCTGGTCGGGTGGGTCGTTCGTGTACGTCCCGAAGGGCGTCCACGTCGAGATCCCGCTGCAGGCCTACTTCCGCATCAACACCGAAAACATGGGCCAGTTCGAGCGAACGCTGATCATCGCCGACGAGGGAAGCTACGTCCACTACATCGAGGGATGTACCGCGCCGATCTACAAGTCGGACTCACTTCACTCTGCGGTCGTCGAAATCATCGTGAAGAAGAACGCCCGCGTTCGTTACACGACCATCCAGAATTGGTCCAACAACGTCTACAACCTCGTCACGAAGCGCGCCATCGCGCACGAGGGCGCGACGATGGAATGGATCGACGGCAACATCGGGTCCAAGGTGACCATGAAGTACCCGTCGATTTACCTGGTCGGAGAGCACGCAAAGGGCGAGACGCTCTCGGTCGCCTTCGCCGGTCCTGGGCAGCACCAGGATGCCGGGGCGAAGATGATCCACATGGCTCCGTACACGCAGTCATCCATCGTCTCGAAGTCCATCGCGCGAGGCGGCGGGCGTTCCGGTTACCGCGGAGAGGTGCGGATCGCAGAAGGCGCCCATCACTCCGCAAACACGGTGCGCTGCGATGCACTCCTGGTCGACTCGATCTCCCGCTCCGACACTTATCCGACGGTCGACATCCGAGAGGATGACGTGCAGATGGGCCACGAGGCGACGGTCTCGAGGGTCAGCGCAGAGCAGCTGTTCTACCTCCAGTCGAGGGGGATGCCAGAAGACGAGGCGATGGCAATGATCGTTCGTGGATTCATCGAGCCGATCGCGCGCGAGCTGCCGATGGAATACGCCCTCGAGCTGAACAAGCTGATCGAAATGGGCATGGAAGGGTCAGTCGGCTAGATGTCAGCCAACTCCCTCCCTACAGAAGCCCCCCAATCAGCGTCAGTTTCCGCAGCGCAGGTACAGGTTCCACCGAAGATCGAGCATTCCAGGCTTGGTTCGAAGCAGCACAGCGATGGTGGATGGGGCCTCGTGCCCGTGCAGACACGATCGGCACGCTTCAGCTCGTTCGACGTCGCAGAATTCGAACCGGTAACCGGTCAGGAAATCGAATGGAAGCACTCACCGGTCGCCCGGCTGCGCGCACTCACCGGCGACGTGCTCGACGGCAGCGACTACGAGCACGTCGACCTGTCCACCGGTTCGACCGAGGTCGAGTGGGTCGACCGGACGGACAGCCGGGTAGGCGTCGCCGGAAAGCCGGAGGAGCGGGCGTCGGCGAACGCCTGGAGCTCGTTCGAACGGGCCCTGTCGATCACCGTCTCCGGTGAGGAGTCGTCCGAGATCACGATCAACCGGTCAAGCTTCGGAACCTCCGCTCGAGCCGCACACACCGTCATCCGCGCCGAAGCGAACAGCCGCGGAATGGTCATCCTGCAGAACACCGGCGCCGCTCACCTGAGCGAGAACGTCGAGATCGTCGTCGAGGAAGGCGCGGATCTCACGGTCGTCACGGTGCAGGAATGGGATGGCGATTCGATCCACCTCGCCAGCCACTTCGCCGAGGTGGGACGGGACGCCAGGCTCAAGCACGTCGTCGTGTCGCTCGGCGGGAGCATCGTGAGGATCAACCCGTCGGTGCACCTCTCCAATGAGGGGGGCGACGTCGAGCTGTTCGGCGTGTATTTCGCCGACGCCGGGCAACATCTCGAGCAACAGGTCTTCGTCAACCACGACGCACCGAACACCAAGTCCCGGGTTGCATACAAGGGCGCACTCCAGGGTGTCGGCGCGCGTGCGGTCTGGGTGGGCGACGTATTGATCCGCCCGACGGCTCCCGGAACGGACAGCTACGAGCAGAACCGCAACCTGCTGCTGACCGATGGTGCGCGAGCGGACTCGATCCCGAATCTCGAGATCGAGACGGGTGACATCGCGGGCGCCGGCCACGCGAGTGCGTCTGGCCGATTCGACGACGAGCAGCTGTTCTACCTTCAGGCCAGGGGAATCCCGGAAGATGAGGCACGCCGCCTGGTCGTCCGTGGTTTTCTCTCCGAAATCGTCCAGAAAATCGGCTCACCGGCGCTGGAAGCCCGACTGCAGGATGCGATCGAAGCCGAGTTGCTCGTGAGCAAGGCGGTCTGATCCAGATGACGGTCAAGATCTGCGCCGCAAGCGACCTCGAATCCGGGGCCGCCATACGGGTTGTCATCGACGGCAATCCCATCGCGCTCGTGCGGGACTCCGCTGGTGAAGTGCACGCCATCGGCGACACCTGCACCCACGGCGACATCTCGCTCGCGGAAGGTTTCGTCGAGGACGACACAATCGAGTGTTGGGCACACGGCTCCAGGTTCTCCCTCGAGACCGGAAAGCCGCTCACCCTGCCCGCCTACGAACCCGTCCCCGTGTTCGCGGTCTCCATCGTCGAAGGCGATGTCTACATCGACCCGACCCCGACCTTTGTCTCCTAGCCAGAAGAAAGCATCGAAAATGTCTGAACTTGTGATCAAAGACCTCCATGTGAGCGTCGAGACCGAACAGGGCCCGAAGAAGATCCTCAAAGGCGTCGATCTCTCGGTGAAAGAGAACGAGATCCACGCGATCATGGGACCGAACGGCTCTGGGAAGTCAACGCTCGCCTATACGATCGCGGGGCATCCGAA
>JAODMG010000207.1 GCA_025464895.1 Microbacteriaceae bacterium
CGGCCCCGTGTCATCCCCAGGATGACCGGGGCCGGTTGCGTGTCCCACACGCCAGTCACACTGCTGCTGGGGACTCCCGCACGAACGGATCGCGCAGTACTCTGCAGGCGTCGGGATAAATCGACGAAGGGTGAACCCCGTGACAGAGACAGCCGCAATACCGCCGGACACCGTGGCGAAGACTCGTCATCATCATCGAGGGTGGTGGTGGAAATCGCTTCTCATAGGACTGGTTCTCTGGATCGCGACCATCGCCGTCACCTGGTTCACCCAGAACAGCAACCTGGTGCCAACCCTCATCCTGCTCGGCAGTTTCCTCGTCCCGTTCTGTGTCGTGCTCTTCGTCATCGAACGTGTCTCCGGCAACATCAGCACCCTCCAACTCATCGTCGCCTTTTTCGTCGGCGGAATATTCGGCGTTCTCGGCGCCTCGCTGCTCGAGGCAGATCTCGCGCCGACCGTCTGGGTCTACGGATACGTCGGACTGATCGAAGAGTTCGTGAAGGCCGCCGTGCTGGTGATCATCGGATGGCGCGTCGTGCCGAAGACGGCGAAGCAGGGCGCGCTCCTCGGGGCAACGGTCGGCGCCGGATTCGCGGCGTTCGAATCGGCGGGCTACGCATTCAACGCGGCGATCACCGCCCAGGGCATCAACCTGATCTCACTGCTCCAGACCGAAGTGATCCGGGCGATCCTCGCCCCGGTCGGGCACGTCCTGTGGACCGCGATCTTCGGTGCGGTGCTCTTCGGTGCTGCAAGGATGCACGAGCGCTACCGGTGGTCGTGGTGGATTCCGGTGGCCTATCTCGGCGCATCCGCTCTGCATGCCCTCTGGGATTCATCCAACGGCATCGCGTCGCTTCTCGCCCTGTTCCTCACCGGCAACGCAGTGCAGCAATTGCGTCGCGGTTTCCTCCTCGCCAGCACGGCGAACGCGATCCAGGCGCTGTCGACGGCGCTCTACATCGTGACGATCGCCATCACCTCGGTAGTCGGGATGCTCGCGCTGTGGCTCGCACTGCGGCACTACCGGCGGCGGCTGCTCACGGCGTCGCGCCCGCCTGTGTCGGTGCCGCCTGCGCCGATGTAGTCGCAGCGGGTGCCGCATCCGCGAACGCTTCCGGGTGCCGCAGCGCCCGCCAGACCAGGCCGATGTAGACCAGGTCGAAAACGCTGCACATAATGCCGATGGCGATGATGAACGGCATGTTCCCCATCACGCCGATCAGGATCGTCGGGGCGAGGGTCCCGATCCACTTCGAGATCGCGATGGTGAGCGTCTGGCCCCGGATGCCGCGCCTGGCGACGAGCATCGCAATGAACAGGCCTGACATCAGAAGGTTCTGAAGGAACGCCGAGTACCTGGCCCCGGCCATCTGTCCGAACTCGCCGATGAACAGCCATTGCACCGCGTACGACGACGCGAAGATCAGCACGCCCCAGACGATGAACATCGGCTTGGTCACCAGACGCGGCAGCTCCGCGCGGCCGAACTTGAAGAAAGTGAAGACGATGACGACATCGGCTAGCGCCCAGATGAGGTTGACCCAGGCCTGCACTGACACCGCTCCCCCGGTGAAGTCGAGTACTGAGTAGGTCGACTCCCAGGCGATGTTCAGTCCGAGCGCGGCCACCGGCATCGCGTAGGTCTTCTGCCGGAAGCCGATCCGGATCGCGTCGATGTAGACGATCGTCCAGGCTAATCCGCTGAGCGCGGTGAGAAACAGATCCATGGTGTCCCTTGATTCGTGTGGTTACGGTCGAGCGGCGGTTTGCGCCACCGGAGCCCGATAGCGGTGGATGAGGTCGATCACCGCGTCCCGCACGCCGGCGGGGGCATCCGGGTCGTCGCTGGCGAGCACGGTGAGCAATAGACCCTGGATGGCGGCGGTGATCGTGAGTGCTGCACCCTGGTCTCCGACATAGGGCAGGAACAGTTCCGACAGGCGGTCGTCGAAGAATCGGATGACCGGCCGTAGTTCCCTGTCGTGGCTGGCGGCCAGGATCATCTCGAATGTCGCGATCGTTTCCACCCTGCGTCCGGTCGCGAGCATCGCGACGAAGTCTCCGGAGATCTCCGGGATCCTCTCGATGTCGGAGGATGCCTCGGCGATCAGCGCGACGAAGTCCAGTCCGATCCTGGAGCCGGCGTACTCGAACGTCGCGCGACGAAGATCGTCGATCGACGGGAAATGATAGGTGACCGACGCGAGCGACACCCCGGCCTCGGCGGCGGCGGCACGGTGGGTGAGAGCACCAGAACCGCGGTCGGCCACGACCCGGACGGCGGCATCCAGCAATAGGGTTTTGCGGGCATCGCCCCGCGCCGCACGGCCATCCAGCGCCACCGCATCCTCCCAACAATCAGTACAAATGTACCGTAACTGTGGATCGGGCGCTACGCAACCTCTTCTTCGACGGAATCCTGAGTCGACTCGCGGACGGATTCGCGGACCCGGCGAACGCGCCTGGCCCGCGCACCCCACCGCTCGTCCCGGTACTCGACGTCGATCGGATGCTCGAATGCGGCGGTTACGTTTTCGCTGGTGACCACCTCCAGCGCGCTCCCGCTGGCCACGATCGTTCCGTGGGCGATCAGCAGCGCGTGAGTCGTGGTGCTCGGCAGCTCCTCCAAGTGGTGGGTGACGAGAATCGACGCGATCCGCGGATGAGTGGCCTCCAGGGAGTCGATAGTCTCCAGTAGCTGTTCGCGAGCCGCGACATCCAGTCCGGTCGAAGGCTCGTCGAGGAGCAGCAACCGAGGCTCCGCGATCAGCGAGCGCGCGATGAGTGCGCGGCCGCGTTCGCCCTGGGACAGGTTCGGCCAGCGGGACTCCGCCTTGCCCGCGAGTCCAAGGTTGTCGATGAGTTCGTCCGCTCGCTCGCTCTCCGACCGATCCGGCAGCCACCGCATCGGAGTCTCGACCGAGCCGGTCAGTCCGGTGAGGACGACCTCTCGGATGGTCAGCGGCGATCGAAGCGGATGCCGCGGATTGACGTGCCCGATGCTCCGGCGGAGCTCCTGCAACTCCACTCGCCCGAGCCGGGCGCCGAGCACAGACACGGTTCCGGAGGTCGGGTGCGTCATGGCACCGCAGAACCCGAGGATGGTGCTCTTGCCCGCCCCGTTCGGACCGAGAAGTGCCCAGTGCTCGCCCTCACGCACCGTGAGATTCACCCGGTCGAGGATGGCCCGGCCATCTCGCACGAAAGTGACATTGTCGAGTTCGAGTACCGCGGTCGAGTTGCGGAGGGTGGAGTCGTGGTGCACGGTCACGCGTGTTGATCCTTCAGGTTCGCTGCCCAACGGTTCCGGGGCCGGTTGCCAGTGTAGGTCGCTCACCGAAGAGTTACCCGGGCGACCTCTCATCATGAGCGGCTCCTCGTGCCGGAGGCGGTCATGTCCCCCTTAATGCGGGCGGACAAGGCTTCGCCCCGGGCGTAGTCTGCGATGGTTCCTTCGTTTAAGTCACCTTTTTTGCAGTCGCCGTCGCCTGCATCGCGGGTCGCACTTGTGTCCCGTTCTGGATGTGGTCGCTCGGTCCCATTCAGAAAGCCGGTAGGACATGTCGCTCCTTTTCCCATTCCGTCTGGCCCCATTCCGTCGGGCCCGCGCCGTGGTGCTGGTGGCCGCGACAGCCGCCATGATCGCGTCATCCGCTGTCCCGGCGATGGCTTCTCCGGTGGCTGCGCCCGCGTCCGCATCGATTTCCGCGCAGAAGACCGGCGGCAAGGCCGCCGCCCCCGATTTCGGTCCGAACGTGACGGTGTTCGACCCGAGCATGCCGACGAGCCAGATCCAGGCGACCGTTGATGCTATCGCCGCCCAGCAGGTCAGCAACCAGTTCGGAACCGAGCGGCACACGCTGTTATTCAAGCCGGGAACCTACGGAACGGTCGAGGCTCCTCTGGTGTTCCAGGTGGGCTATTACACCGAGGTGGCGGGCCTCGGCGTCTCTCCGGGTGACGTGACCATCAACGGCACGGTCGACGTCTACAACCAGTGCGAGACCGCGAACAACTGCATCGCTTTGAACAACTTCTGGCGCAGCATGTCGAACCTCACCATCAATGTGGCAGGGGGCCAGGGATGCCGCGCCAACACTGAGTTCTGGGCGGTCTCGCAGGCATCGCCACTGCGGCGGGTGAACGTCACCGGCGGCACCCTCACCTTCATGGACTACTGCACTGCGGGGCCGCAGTACGCGAGCGGCGGATTCATGGCCGACTCGAAGGCCGGCACCATCGTCAACGGATCCCAACAGCAGTTCCTGGTGCGGGACAGCACCATCGGATCCTGGTCGAACGCGGTGTGGAACCAGGTGTTCGCGGGGGTGCAGGGCGCACCTGCGCAGTCGTTCCCGAGCCCGCAGTACACGACGCTCGGCACCAATCCAATTAGCAAGGAGAAGCCGTTCATGACCGTGGACGCGGTCGGTGGCTACAGCGTGTTCGTCCCGAGTGTTCGCACCGACTCGAGCGGCACGACCTGGGCGGCCGGGCCGACCGCCGGGCGCAGCATCCCACTCTCGAAGTTCTACCTCGCGAAGCCAGGGGACTCGGTCGCCACGATCAACCTGCAGCTGCTCCGCGGCAAGAACCTGATCTTCACGCCGGGCGTCTACAACATCGACCGCAGCATCCTGGTGCTGCGCCCTGGCACCGTCGTGCTCGGTCTCGGCGTCGCGACACTCACCGCGGTGGACGGCGCCGTTCCGATCAGGGTCGCGGATGTCCCTGGCGTCGACATCGCCGGGATCATGGTCGACGCGGGAACCTCCAACTCCCCCGCCCTGATGCAGCTCGGCGCGCCCGCGGTCGGCAAGGCCTGGGGCTGGATCCACGACCACGGCAGCTCGGCCAGCAACCCGACAGCCCTGCAGGACGTCTTCTTCAGGATCGGCGGACCACACGTCGGCAAAGCCACCGCGAGCCTCGAGGTGAACAGCAACAACGTGATCCTCGACAACATCTGGGCCTGGCGCGCCGACCACGGGTCCGGCGTCGGCTGGACGGTCAACACGGCGGACACCGGGGTGATCGTGAACGGCGACAATGTCACGGCCACCGGGCTATTCGCCGAGCACTACCAGAAGTACAACACGGTGTGGAATGGCGAGAACGGCAAGACGATCTTCTTCCAGAACGAGCTGCCATACGACGCCCCCGACCAGGCGGCCTGGCAACACGACGGCTCGCTCGGATGGGCGGGCTACAAGGTGGCCGACGCCGTGACGACCCACGAGCTGTGGGGAGGTGGCAGCTACATCTACACGAACGTCGACCCGTCCATCCACGCCAGCCGCGGCTTCGAAGTTCCGGTGAAGCCGGGCGTGAAGCTGCACGACGTCCTCACGGTCAACCTCGGGGCGGGAACCATCGACCACGTCGTCAACGACACAGGAGACCCGGTTTCCAACGCGGCCACCGGCGTGCCGAGCTATGTGGTGGAGTTTCCGGTCCCCTAGTGCGCTGGCGGGAACGATGCGTCTACCGGCGTGGCCTTGTTTGTTGGGCGGCTCGTACTGTGCGAGACTCCTCTACACCCCGACCACTGCCTGACCGCTGTGATTCATCATGATGATGCCGCGGTGGCTCTTCTTGTCTCATCTGAAAGCGACCGCGACCCGTGGTTGCCGGGATGTCCTGACCTCATCACGTTGACTTCAACCGAAGTCCGTTTAGTGTGAGTGAACTTTTTTCAACTGTAAC
>JAODMG010000214.1 GCA_025464895.1 Microbacteriaceae bacterium
CAGCCGCTCGGCGTCGTGCTCGCGGTCATGCCGTGGAACTACCCGCTCTGGCAGGTGATCCGCTTCGCCGCCCCCGCGCTCATGGCAGGCAACACCGGGCTCCTCAAGCACGCCTCGAACGTGCCGCAATCGGCGCTGTACCTCGACACGATCTTCGAGCGCGGCGGTTTCCCGGTCGGATCATTCCGCGCGCTGCTGATCGGCTCACGCGAGGTCAAGGCGGTTCTCGAGGATGCGCGGGTCAAGGCGGTCACGCTCACCGGCTCAGAGCCGGCCGGCCGCTCAGTCGCGTCGATAGCCGGGGAGCAGATCAAGAAGAGCGTGATGGAGCTCGGCGGATCCGACCCATTCATCGTGATGCCGAGTGCCGATCTCGAGGAGGCGGCAACCACCGCCGTCAGAGCACGCATCAGCAACAATGGCCAGTCGTGCATCGCAGCAAAACGATTCATCGTGCACACCGACATCTACGATGCATTCGCCAGCCTGTTCGCCGAGAAGATGTCCGCCCTCGTCGTCGGCGACCCGCTCGACGAGAAGACCGAAGTCGGTCCGGTCGCGACCGAGTCCGGTCGGTCAGACCTCGCGGAGCTGGTGGATGACGCCGTCGCGAAGGGCGCGAAGGTCCTGGTCGGCGGCGGTGCGGTCGATGGCCCCGGATTCTTCTACCAGCCCACCGTGCTGAGCGAGCTGACGGACTCCATGCGCATCGTGCTCGAGGAGAGCTTCGGCCCGGTGGCATCGCTGTACCGCGTCGCCGACCGTGAGGAGGCCGTCCGAATCGCCAACCAGACGACCTTCGGACTCAGTTCGGCAATCTGGACGCGGGATGCCGACGAGGAGTCGCACTTCGTCGACGAATTGGATGCGGGCGCCGTCTTCGTCAACGGCATGACGGTCTCGTACCCCGAGTTGCCCTTCGGCGGCATCAAGGCTTCCGGCTACGGGCGCGAGTTGGCCGCCGCCGGGATCCGCGAGTTCTGCAACCTCAAGACTGTCTGGAAGGGCTAGCCCACGAGTAGCACGGCCGCGGAAGTCGCGCGGCACGGAATCTCGCGCCCGTTCGCGCGCGTCTGCTCGCTCGCAACCGTTTGCGGTCTATAACCTGATTGCGCACTACTAATCGGAAAATGACGTTGACAAGCGGTGCGGTTGATGGATACCGTGAAATGCGAACGATTGCAGTGCGCCCCCTGTTTCTTCAGCGTTGAGGAGTGGATCAGTGTCGACATCAGTCCCATCAGGGCGCGGCCTCATGGAGATCGCGCACCACGATCTGGGCGGTCGTTCGGACGGCATGCAAGTGGTGCGGCACCGAAATGCGCTGTATGTCGGCCACACTGGCACGACGGGTGCCGGCACGTCGATCCTCGACGTCGCTGACCCGCGCAACCCGCGACTGGTCACGCAGTGGGATGCTCCGGCCAACACCCATACGCATAAGGTCCAGGTCGCGGATGGCCTACTGCTGATCAACCACGAGAAGTTTCCCTACCGCGTTCCCTCGAACGGTCCGGTCTCGGCGGGCGTGGCCATCTACCGCCTCGATGACCCGATCGCCCCCGAGCAGATCGCGTTCTGGGATTGCGGCGGCCTCGGCGTGCACCGAATCGTCTGGACCGGCGGTCGATACGCCCACATGTCCGCGACGCCGGACGGGTACCGCGACCGCATCTGGATCGTGCTCGACCTCGCGGATCCGGTCCATCCTGTCGAGGCCGGCCGCTGGTGGTGGCCGGGCCAGGCCGACGACGAGGCTCCGCAGTGGCCGGCGGGCGAGCGCTGGGCCGCCCACCACGCCATGATCGACGGCGACCGCGCCTACCTCGGTTTCGACGACGCCGGCATGGTCATCCTGGACGTCAACGACCTGTCGAAGCCGAAGACCATTGACCGTCTCGCCTGGGATGGCGGGGCGACCCACACCTGCCTGCCGCTGCCGGGCCGCGGCGCGGTGATCGTGACCGACGAGCAACAGCACGACGGTCCGCACGCGCCAGAGCGAACCATCCGGATCGTGGACGTCAGCGCGGATGCGCGGGTGATTGCCAAGGTTCCCGCGCCAGAGGGGAATTTCGCTGAGCTTCCCCTGCGCTACGGCGCACACAACCTGCACGAGAACCGAGAGGGTTCTTATCGCAGCGAACGGCTGATCTTTGCCACCTGGTTCAGCGCCGGCGTTCGCGTCTACGATCTCAGCGACCTTGCACGGCCGCGTGAGGTCGCCCACTGGGTCGGCGAAACGCCCGCCGGTCAGCAGGTGCCACAGTCGAACGACCTCTGGGTCGACGACGACGCGAACGTCTGGGTGACCGACCGGATCGGCGGCGGCCTCGCCGTGCTTGAGCCAACCCCGGCACTCAGGGACCAAATGGACGAGCTGCGGCTCGCATGACTTCGGTGATGGAACGGACCACGTCGCGGCACGCCGTGCGCGTCCTGTCCGGGTATTCCGGGGGCGTCATCCTCGGCGCTGTCGTCTGGCAGGTCGTCGGGTCGATCGCGCCACACGAGGTCTTCGCCTCCCTCAGCGACACGCTCGCGCGACTGTGGCAGATCATCCTCGATGGAACGCTCGGCACGGCGCTCTGGACCTCGTTCCAAACCTATCTCGTCGGCATGGCGTTCGCGCTCGTCATCGGTGCGTTCGGCGGCCTGCTTCTGGCCAGGCGACAGCTGTTGCGCATCGCGCTGGAGCCGTACATCATCGCCCTGTATGCCACGCCG